>JANXTL010000293.1 GCA_025352375.1 Acetobacteraceae bacterium
CTTAGGCCCTGTCCAAAGATAATCGAATCGATCATGCGGATCGGACAGGGCCTAAGCTCTTGTTTTGAACGGCAACTTTGCCGGCGTGCTGACGCACTTATTTGCCGGCGTTGCCTTAGACCATGATCGTTTGAGGTTGCATGCGATCTCGGCATTGGATCATGGTCTAAGCCTTTGTTTGAGAGGGTGATTCACGCCCGAGGTTGAAGTCAACCTCAGGCGATCACGCTCTAGCGGCTTCCGCGTCTTCCATCTCTTTGATGAAAGCCCCCGCCTCTCTGGCCGGATCAAGCGCCTGTAAAATCGGCCGCCCCACCACCAGATAATCGGCGCCGCTTGCAATTGCTTCCCCCGGAGTGGCGATTCGCTTTTGGTCGTCCGCTGCCGCGTCCTTCCGGCGAACCCCGGGAGTTGCAATCAACAGACCGGCGGATTGTGCCAGTTGTCGAAGATCGTTCGGCTGATCGTCCGCCGAAGCGATAATTCCATCGCATCCGCTTTGAACTGCTAACTTAGCGCGCATCTGGACAAGTTCCCGAGCACCCACAGCGTAACCCATCGCCCTGAGAGAGGCATCGTCAAGGCTGGTTAAAACCGTTATGGCGAAGATTTTCATCTTAGAATCGCCCTTCGCGGCTACAGCGGCCTTCATGATATGTTCGTCGCCGTGTACTGTAATGAAATCCACCTTCCGCCGCACGGCAGAGGCAACCGCGCCTGACACGGTCTCCGGGATATCGTACATTTTCGCGTCAAGGAAAATGTTGTTGCCAGCCTCCTTCAACTCCGCCAGCAAATGAGCAAATTCCGGCTCATACTGTAGCCTGAGGCCGAGCTTGAAAAATGACACAATCCCCTTCAGAGACTTGACCATGTTCCTGGCTTGTTCTATATCATGAAAATCTAAGGCAACGATAAGGCGATCCGCCATCTTAGCGGGCAAATCACGCTTTGTCCGCGATGTCGCGATAGCCAAACCATCTGGCATTGCCGGTGCTTCCCTCATTTGAACTGGCTGTTCGCCGGATTGGGAATGGCGCGCACGAGTGTTTGAGCCACCCTAAATGGCACAACTTCGGTTCGCAAACCAACTTCGGCGCGTAACAGCATAATAAACCATGGATTTCCGGGCCAAGGCCAAACCGGCGTCAACCTCATGTGGCGTGTTCTATGGCAGAGTGGCAAACTCAACAAGCCGGTTCATGCATGTTCGGTGCAAGGCGCGGTACGCTGCGGTGAGCACCCACGTCCGCCCCGCCTACCCCGGGATGATGAACGCCTTCGCCTGCGCGTCGTAATCGCCGTAGCCCAGTATCGCCCGCAGTTCGGCGCCCGGCATGGCGCTGTCGGCTTGGTTGCCGCCGGCCAGCAGGGCGTCCAACCCGGCTTTGATGCCGGCGGCCGCCGGCGCCAGCATGCCGGTCGGATAGGTGCCGATCTTGAACCCAAGCGCCTCGGCCTCTGTTTTGGACGGGGTGGCCCGCGGCGCGCCAGGGGAAAGCACGGCGAACGACGGACGGCCCTTCGCGGCGGCAACCGCCCGGCGGATTTCGGCGTCGTCGGCCGGCGAATCCAGGAACAGGATATCGGCGCCCTCCTCCACATACATTTCGATCCGAGCGACCGCTTCGTCGATGCCCTGGGTCGGGCGACAATCGGTGCGCGCCAAAATGAGAATGCCGGACTCCTTCGCCGCCTGCACGGCAGCACGGATTTTCATGCGGGCTTCCTCGCGCGGCATGCAAGGCTTGCCGGCCGCAGTCAGCGCACGCGGGGTGATCTTATCCTCGATCAGAATCGCCGCCGCCCCGGCTCGGCCATACGCCCGCACGGTGCGCTGCACGTTCATGGCATTACCGTAGCCATGATCGCCATCCGCCAGAATAAGCAGCTCGGGCGCCGCGCCGCGCACCATGTTGAACGAATCGAACATCTCGGCGAACGAAATCAGGTCGAGGTCGGGGCCGCCCAGCCGGCTGGCGGCCACACAGGAACCGGACAGGAAAGCGGTCTTGAAGCCGGCGGCGGCGGTCATCTTGGCGCTCAGACCGTCCCATACCGCGGGCATGGTTACCAGGCCGGGTTCCTTTAACACGGCGCGCAGGCGATCGGGGGCAGTCATGACGTTTCCTTCGGTTTGGTTGCTCGCTGCCCAGGATACGGCAGGGGAGCGCCGCGTCTAGACCGCCTCGAACGCGGCCACCGGGACTGGAAACCCGGTCAGCGGGAAAATTCCCAGGGCCCGGTAGGTGAACATGCCCTCGGCCAGACGCCGCGTGGTGTCGTCCACCACGACCATGTCCGGTTTCGCCACGGTCTGTAAGCGCGCCGCGCGGTGCGGCGTCTCACCGACGATGCCATTGCCGCGCCCGTCGCCGTGCCCGGCGCGTTCGTTCACGACCACGGCGCCCGTGGCAACGCCGATACGGCTTCGCAGGCTGACACCGATGGGCAATGCGAGGCGCCCCAACGCGTCGCGGATACCGATGGCGGCACGAACGGCATTCGCGGCATCGCTGGCGTTGGCCTGCATGTACCCGAAATAGGCCAGCACGCCGTCGCCCATATATTGCATCACCCGCCCGCCATGGGTCGACACGATGTCGTCGCAGGCCGCGAGGTAAAGGTCGAATACCAGCATCAGCTCTTCGGGGTCCAGGCGTACGGTCAACGTGACGGATTCCACGAGGTCGCAAAACAGCGCCGTCACCAGCCGTTGTTCGGCATGGCCCTGCCTTCGGTCAACCCCGGAAAGCGACGTGGACATCGGAGAATATCCGTACCAGTCTGTTTCTGCGCAACAACGCTGTTACACTAGCACCCGATTCCACTGCGGCGCTACTCACAATGTGGCGAATGTCATCGCCTCGCGACTGGTCTCCCTGGCGGTACGGACGAAACGCTCGGCGCCCTGGGCTTCGGCGATGGCGGTGGCCTGCCGCAGGGAGGCCTGCACCTCAGCAAGGTCGGCACCCGGCATTTGCATCAAAATTTCCGCCTTGCGGTGGTGCAGCGGCGACAGAAACACATGCTCGCCCGACCGATCGGCTCTTTCGATGGCGATATCGATCGTGGACAACGCCGTCCGGTTGTCACCGAGTTCCATGTGCAGCCGCGCGATTTCCCCAAGATACAGCGCCCGCCAGTGGACATCGCCGACCCGATCGAGTTCGACCGAACTCATCTCCGCGGCCGCCAGCGCGTCGCTCGCGTGGCCGAGATAGCCGGTGCAGATTGCCCGGAGCATGCCGCCCACGATCCGCCAATGCTCGAAGCCGTTCTCGGAGCAGATACGGATCATATCGTCGCGCAGTGCCAGCGCCCGAACGGACTGACCGGTCTGCTGCCGGTAATGCGACTGGAACGTCAACGCCCAGACGGAATCGAACGTCCGTCCCAGGGATCGCGCATGATCCGTCAGTCGTTCATTCGCTCGTTTGGCCGCTTCGTCGTTGCCCATCGCATGCTGGAGCAGCATCAGAGTCGACAGGCTGACGATCAGCGGGTCCTGCGGAGACGGGAAGACGAGCTTCCCTCCGTTGTTTTCCGTATACAGCCGAACCGCGCGTTCCAGATGGAACCGAGCGATGGCCAGATCGCCGCGAATGTAAAGGATGTAGCCCAGCGTGGCGTCGCTTTCGATGCGGTGCTCGATCAGGTTCGTCTCGTCCGCGATCGCGGCACACCGGCGGGCGGCGTCCTCGGCCCCGGTCAGGTCGCTGGCGACAATCGCGAAGCTGCAGATGCCGCGCAGGACCGCGAACAAGCCGGACACGTTGCCCATCGCATCGCAAATTCCGCGGGCTTCGGCCAGCACCTTGCCGACGTCGGGGTTCGTATAACCCCGCGACGCCGAAAGGCTGACCGCGAGGCCGATCAGCAGCGGGAGTTCGGACACCATCCGCCCGGGGTCGGCGGGCCCACGCCGCAACAGCGTGAGGGCGGTTTGCAGATGGCCGACCGCTTCCACATGCGCGGCACGGGACGAAGCCCGCTGTCCGGCGCTGGCCCATAGCGGGATCGCCTCCGCCAGCGCACCGCTTTCGGTCAGATGGTAGGCGATCAGTTCCGGTTCTGTCTCCCGCGTTTCGGCGAAGCGGTCCCGTAGCACCGTGGCGATCTGGCCGTGCAAAACCTCCCGGTCCCGCCGCAGAAGCGAATCGTAGGCTGCGTCGCGGATCAGCGCATGCTTGAACAAATAAGCGCTGTTGGGTGGCACACCGCTGCGTTCGACCAGACCGGAGCGGGTGAGTTCGCGCAAATCTTCGCGCAACGTCGCTTCCGGCATCGCTGAGACCGCGGCGAGAAGATCGTAGCGAAACCGGCGGCCGATCGCTGCACCGAGGCATGCCACACGCCGCGCCGACCCCAAACGGTCCAGACGGGCGACCAGCGAATCCCGCACCGATGCCGGGATCGCCGCCACGGAGGTGCCATCGACGGTCGCTTCCAGAACGGACCTGGTCATTTCTTCCACGAACAGCGGGACGCCGTCGCAGCGCTCGACGATCTGCCGAACCATGTCGGTTGAAAGCAGCGCGTCGGCACCCAAATGGCGGCAAATCTGCTCGGCGTTACCGCGGTCGAGGCGCCCGACCTCAATGGTGGTAACATTCTTGTCAATGGGCCAGGAGGCTTCGAATTCCGGCCGCGCGGTGCATAAAATCAGCCACGGATGGTCAGGCGTGCGTGCCAGCGCGCGGTCCAGCAGCGCCAGCGTGGTCGAATCGCACCAGTGGAGGTCTTCCAGGACAAACAGCACGGGACGCGTGCTGGCCACGAATGCCATCATGGCCAGCAGCGTATCGAGGATCATGGCCTTGCGGCGGTCCGGGGTTAACGCGGCGGCGGCCGAACCGGCCTCCGGCGGGACACCCAGAAGATCGCCGATCACCGCCTTGCCGATCGGATCGGTTAATCCAAAGCGCTCAAAAAGCGGCGTCAGCTTGGCGTCGCGGGTTCCAGCACTATCGCCGCGTTCGATACCGGCGGCGCGGGTCATTTGTTCGATGATGGGGTGAAGCGCGCTGTCGGTGGTATTCGGGCCGCAATACCAGGCAAACTGGATATGCGGACGGTCGGCGACGTGGCGCCGCAGTTCCTCGACCAGGCGGGACTTGCCGATTCCCGGCTCCCCGCGCAGCAGGACAGCGTTGCCGTGGTCGCTTCGTACCTCGCCCCAAGCAGCCCGGAGCTGCGCCAATTCGGTTCCGCGTCCCACCATGGGGATCGAATTGCCACGCGAGCGAGCCTGAAAACGGCTGACGACCGGCAGCGCCTCGACTGCTTCGTAGGCCGGCACCAAAGCGGGGAAACCCTTGAGTGCGAATGCGCCGAGGTCGCGGTAGATGAATTGGCCCGAGGCGATGCGTCTGGTCGTGTCGGCGACGACGACAGTATCGGGTTCGGCCACCGATTGCAGCCGAGCGGCGAGATTCGGCGTTTCACCGACGATGCCGCCGCCTCGGCCTTCGCGGCGGCGGACCAGCTCGCTGACGACGATCAGGCCGGTGGCGGCACCGATGCGGCTGCGCAAAGCGACGCCCGCCGGCAGGACAAGACGCCCGATGGTGTCGCGGAGCTTGATCGCCGCGTGCACGGCGTTGGCAGGATCGTCTTCATTGGCATGCGGGTAACCGAAATAGGCCACCACGCCGTCACCCATATACTGCCTGACCTGGCCACCGTATTCGGACACGATGTCGTCGCAGGCCGCCAGGTAGGTGTCGATGACCTGCATAAGGTCGTCCGGCGCGAGACTGACCGTCAAAGATACGAAATCCATCAATGCGAACGATAACGCGGTAACCTGGCGTCGCTCGGCGTGGGTCGAGTCGGCCAGAAAGGCCCCGCCGCCAGGGGAGCTTTGCTGAGAACCATCCTCGGTCGCTGGCCCAGACTGGGCGCTATGGCTGGCCACTTCCTCACTCCCTGTCGGCAATTCGCGAACCGATTTGCAATTCTGAAATCCGCGCGAGCCACGATAGCACCATGACCATAAATCGTAGTCCGATCACAATATATAATCATGGTTTAATTTTAGTTGACAACAAGTTTACCAGCTTTAGCCGTCGCGTCAACTCAGGCGAACGGGAACATCATCTGCCGCAGATCCCTGAAATACGGCTCCCAAAAAGCCCGCAACACGCCCATCGGCCTGCCGGTCGGGTTGCGCTGTCCGGTCGGCGTCACATAAAGATCGCGGACATGGTCCAGGGTCATATCCACCGTGAACGTGAAAGCCGCCAGCACGGGGCGATACGTGCCTCCCAGCCTCGCCAACGCGGCAGTACCGATACCGAAATCCATGCTGGCATTCGGGAAGACCATGATTTCCGGATCCCGGTAGAATATCGGCGCGGTGATGTTCCTGAACGACATTCGGCTTTGGATCAATGCCTGATATACCGCCGTATCGGGGTTCTGCGCACCGCGCATCTGCTTGAGATTGACGACATCCAAAAGCCCGGGGATCAGGTTCTCCAGCAGATGTATTGATGTGTTTTCGATATAATTCATCGCTCGATTGTTCCCCAATAAAGTCCAGGGGAAGTTGCGAAACAGGGTGTCGGCGGTTTTATTGGGCGGGCCGGTGCGTACGCAAACGACGGGCTCGTACTGCTGCGCGACATCGCGGCCCATGCTTTCGAAGCTCGGCAGGGACACCTGGGCGTTGAACGAACGGTCGCCCCCTTCCGCCAAATCGATGCTGCCGTAGATTTTTTGAAACCCCAGGACCATTCTGCCGGTGATGGCGGAGCTCGAGTTGTCCACCGCGATAAACGGCATCGCCCACGACAGTTCCGTCGGCAGGAAGATATTGCCAACCGCCCTGCCGCTGCGCAGTGTCGGGAAGGTAAAAAACACCTCCTTTTGCGGCACGTAACCCCATTGATCGTAGCCCGGCGCGTCGCAAAACATCTTTGGATAGTCGAGTATACACAGATAACCGACCGCCGTGAGCGGACGGTAACGAACGTCCGGATCGACGTTGAGGTATGTGTCGCAAAACGACGTCAGCGCCGGCATGCCGTGCTCCAACCCCAAATCGATCATGAAGGTGGTCATGGTGACACCCGGAAACCGGAAGGGCGGCGGCAATTCTTGCGGGTCTGGCGAGGTGATGAAATCTGCCATGGATGCCGTTCCTTTCTTGTTCGGCCGCGCTACGCCCATTAAATTACTAAGACGTTATATATTGCATTCCGGATAAATCTGCCACCCGTTTTCCTCGTACGCCCGCTGCGCTCATGTCCGTTCGAACACCCACGGGATCAGGCCGACGATAAAATCCTTATCCGGGGACGGGGGTAAATGCCCGTAGGCGACTTCGAACTCATGCTCCGCCGCACCGGCCAGGGCGCCGGCGACGGTGCGGGCATAATCGACCGACCCTTGGCGGTCCATCAGATCGGCCAGCCATCGGACCTTGTCCTGGGTGCGGTCCCGCCGTTGCAACGTGAGGAATGCGTCCAACGTCCGCCGCTCATCCTCGGTGCAGGTTTCCCGGGCGTGGATGAGCATAAGGGTACGCTTGGCCTCGAACAGGTCGCCGTTCAGTTCCTTCCCATAGGACCGGTCCGCGATCAGGTTCAGCAGATCGTCCTGAATCTGGAAAGCCGCCCCGAGGAAGAAGCCGAAGCGCACAACGCTGCCGGGATCGGCCATGCCCTGGGAACCGATCAGCAACCCAATCTGGGCCGGCCAGATCGTCGCCATCCACGAGGTCTTCTTCAGAACCATGGTCAAATAATCGGCTTCGGTGATGTCGGTCCGGTTGCCGTCGCGCCAGCCGAGTTCCAGTGCCTGGCCTTCCGCGGTTTCCCGCGCCATGGCCTGGGTTTCCTCCATGATGCGCATCGATACATGGCTGCCCAGTGTGGAGATGTTGGCAAGCAGCGGACGCATCGCCAGCAGCAGCATCGCATCGCCGGCGTTGATCGCGAGCGGCACGCCATGCAGCGCATGGAGGGTCGGCAAGCCACGCCGGACCTCGCTCTCGTCCTGGATGTCGTCGTGGATAAGCAGGGCGTTATGCAGGATCTCCACCGCCGCCGCGCTGTGGACCGCGTCCTCCATCCGCGCACCGAACGCTCGGGCGTTGGCGATGCAAATGCAGGGCCGCATCATCTTGCCGCCGCGGCGGGGATAATCGGTCAGCAGGTCGTGCAGGTACGGCGCCGGCCGGTCGCTGGCGAGGTAGTACTCAACCGTACGGCGCGTTGCCTCGCCGTATTCGCGCAGTAACGCGGGAACGATGCTCGGTGTGTTGCGCCGAGTCGCCAGTTCCGGCCAATCGTGCGTCACGGCATGACCTGGACCGTCAGTGTCCCCAACGGCTTATGCGTCAGACCGTCGCAAACCACGCCGCTGTAGGTGCCCGCCGGCTGGTCGTCGGGAACGACGATGTTGGCCGCGATGCCCCGCCCGTCCGGCGATCCGGAGAAGGATACGTTCTTCAGCGGCGGCAAAACCGGGTTGGGGGAAATCAACCCCGCGATTGTCAGAGACGTCGCCTGTTCCGGATGCCGCAGCGTGCTGGGTTCCCCGACAGCACGCCGGTTGCCGCGGATGTTGCAGGTCAGCGGCACATCGCCACCCGCCGCCGGACGGGCGGGTTCAGGCTGTGCCTGCGGGGCGGAGCGGCTGCCGCGTATAGCGTTCTGCAATGTCGGATCCCGAAACACCGCGCCGACCAGATCGAAGGCGGTCGAGCTCATTTCACGCGTTAGCTGCAGAAGCCGAAGGCCGAGCTGGGTCAGTTCCCCAGGCACGTCGCTGACGCCGTAGTCGCCCGCGGTCAGCCGATCGGCGGCCGCCCGGCCCTGGCGGATATTTTCGCCAATGACCTGGTACCCAACCCGGACGGCATGGGCGACGACTTCATCCACGGCGGCATCGGATTGCGGCGGATTGGCCGGGTACGACCCGGAGACCGGCGGGATGCCGCGGTGAGGCGCTTCCCGTGCCGGGCTGGGTCGGCTCATCCGTTCGCTGGCGGTCATTCCAAAGTCCTTCGTCAAGGGTTTCCTCGGGTACGCCCCTTCAGGCAAGCCCCATCAGGGATGGTCGTAGCCGTCGATAGTCTCGAGTGCCGGCAACCCGGACAAGGCGTGGGCCGCGAGCAGACCGGACATGACGGCGGCTTCCACACATCCTTCGTTGAAGCCGCAGCTTGTCCAGTCCCCAGCAATGGCCAGATTGTCGTAGGTGTTGTCCAGGGGCGAAATGCGGTGGCGCGACGATCCCGGCACATTTAGCACGTATCGGTCGGATGGATTGACGTTGGCCCGCCAGTACTGGGTAGAAAACCGTTCGGACCCGGCCGGCATACGCGCGTTCTCAGTTGCGTCCGCCAGCAGGTCCCAGCGAAATGCGCCGTCCGGATCGTAGGCATTCGGCCACAAATGCCGAACCGTATGCGCGAGGTATGCCACGGCACGATCATGCACATCCTGCCGCTGCCGAGCGGGGTAGGTGCGATCGTCGGGGGACGGCGGATCGGGCGGGTCCGGCAGCACACCGCAGAAATAAACCGACGTCGCCGGCGGGGTTTGCCATGCTTCCTCCGGCACGACGTGCGCCATGTCGCACCAGGTGTCGAACGGAGAGATGAAGGCCGACACGATTTCGGCCGATTTTTGCCAGCCGAGTGCGGCCAGGTCCCGATTGAGCCAGACCTGAAAGGCCTGCGACGCAACGGTCTTGACCGCCTGTGTCATGCGTCGCCACCTTGCGTCGCGGGCAACGATCTCGGAACAGACGTCCGGGATGGCGCCGATACTGACGGCGAGCACGACGAAATCGAAGTCCTGGGTCACATGCAGGGTTTCAGTCCGCACCCGATGCCGGTCCCAGTGGCATTCGAGATCGTGGCCCCTATCCCCGCCTTTGAGTTGTGCCCAGTCCGGGTGCGACGGCCAGCACGGCCGGCCCGCGACCTCGACCAAGGGTTCGTATTCCTGGCCCTCATGGGTTTCCGCCTGCACATCGAATGTCAGCGACGCGACATGGCTCTGCTCGCCCGGCTGGATTTCGCCGCCGTGCGGCAGTCCGACATTGGTCAGCCGGTGGAAGAACTTGAACCGGACGCCCCGGCGGCGCAGTACCTCATGGATGGGGGCAAACACCACATCGCCCATACCGGACCGCATGCGCCAATACAGCGCGCCCCGGTAGCCGAAGAACATGCGCATGGCGCCCCGCAAGGCCTGCCCGGCAGCGAGGCGGGGTTTGCTCCGGTCCCCGTCCTCATACGCCAGCGCCAGATCGTACAGGCCGCAGACGAAGGGCGACTGGACCGAACGCTCCGACGCGCCGTTCATGCGCAGCCATTCCCGGCATTCGTATTGCTCGATCGCATCGAGCCCTTCGCGGTTGGTCAGCAGGCCGAACCGAACCGAACCGACGAGGATGGCGAGGACGAGGTCCATGACCTCCCACACATGGCGGTGGTGGTCGTCGGCCAGCATGTTGGCTTCCAGCCAGCTGCGCAACCCGCTGCTCACCCGGTCCGCGAGCTGCAGAATGGCGATATCGAACGGTGCCGGCACCAGGCCGATTGCGGTTCCGAGGATGCCCAAAGCCTCCGCGATCGCAGCCGATCCGGTGAACACCCCGCGGCCCAGCAGCGCTCGGGCGGCCCTCAATAGCCGGTCCCGGTCGGATAATATCGCGGGATCGGGCGGCCAAAGTCCGGGCGGCTCCTTGGCCGCGCCGGTTGTGCCGTCGCTGCGGATCACGTCGGTTTCCAGCACCAACGCCCGTAACAGCCGGATCGCCTTGACGAGATAGCCGGTGAGGGAATGTGTTTCGCCGAGCGTTTGCGGGTCGCCGGGCAGGCCGGGGCGCGGCGGGAAGTGTCCGACCCATTTCTGCCAGCCGCGTTGTTCCGACGGGGCGAACAGGCCCATGACGGATTGCGGCACGAAAGCCTCCCGCCAGTCGCCGTGGGGGGAGGGGCCGTCCGCGGCCAGTTCATCGTAACAGGCCCGCATCATGCGGAAGGCGTTGTCGTAAAAACCCAGCCAGACATGCAGTCCGTGCTCCTCGATGCGACCGGAAGGGCCACGGCCCGAACCACCCTTACCGCCCAGGCGCCAACCTATTTGATACACGGTAACGGCATAGCGTCCGGCGTGTTTGGGGTGCGAGAGTTCGAGCGCGGCCGTCATGCCGCCGCATCCCCCACCGATCACAGCCACTGCGATGGGTTTGTCCACGCGTCGGTTCCCTTGCTTCATCGTCATTTTGGCCGAGCCGGTTGTTTAAGGGTCAAACCGGCGGGGGCAAGGAAAATATTGGGGATCGGGGCTTCCGCCGACCCATCGGTGCCGTGCCAGTAAATTTCACGCGGCATTGGAGGGTTTTTCGCTGAACAATTCCGCCTTGCCCGGACGCCCATTCCACTGGTCGGCGTCGTTGCTTGGCGCCCCTTTTCTTGCGATTCGAGGCCAGATCGCGGCATACGATGAATTGATAGCCAGCCAATCGCGGGTTCGCGGATCGCTTTCATGCGCGATCGCATTGGCCGGACAGGTAGGCTCGCACAGTCCGCAGTCGATGCACTGTTCTGGGTCGATCACCAACATGACTTCGCCGGCATGGAAACAGGCCACGGGGCATGCTTCGACACATTCCATGTACTTGCAACGAATGCAAGCATCTGTCACGACGTAGGCCATATCCGTCCGTCCCAGCCCGCCAGCAGCGGTGCTGGTGGTATGTATGCTAAACAAACGGCCTGCGCAAGCGATCCGGGGGTGGACTGTCAATACAAGTAAATCGCCCGGACGGTCGCCCCGAAACCTTCTTTGAACCCACCGGTCACGGCGATATCGCGAGACAGCACGGTAGCCAGTTGAAACGAGGCCGTGAGAAACCGCATGTAGGACAACCGAACTTGCTGCGATTCGGTCCTCACGCCCGTGGGCATGCCGTCGATCTGCTGCATACCGCCGGTCTGCGCGGCGTAGCCGACCGACAAAAGCGACAGCGGATCGGGGGCGTAGCCAAACCATAGCTGCAGCTGACCGGTGGGACGTTGCGTTAGAGAACGACGGCCCGGGCCAGGATCGTTGTTAGTTGTGTAAAATATCCCGTCGATCGCGGCGTCGAACCAGAATTTGTCGCCGATCGCCTGCGTGTACCCGATCTGGGCGTCGAAACTAAACCGGTTGGCGCCAAGGTTCAGTGTTCGGCCCGGCCGATAGTCCCCGGTCGGTAACGACGTGTACAGCACGATGCCGATGTTGTACGTTGGTTCGGGATGCGGGAGAAACGATACACCAGCCGAAACTAGGACGTCGCCAATGCCGCCGGTGCCCGCCAGCCTGTTGCCCGCGATTTGACCTTCGATCCCGCCGAACGGCACGATCAGCTGCACCGCCCACGCGCGCCCGTCGAAATCGCCGTACCGTATTTGCCGGAAAATCCCGACATTGCTGTCCAGACCGGTGCCGCTCTTGATCGTCCCGATGCCCGCCAGGTTCAGATGCCCGTACTGGCCATAGACATAGTAGAGACCAGAGAGGTTGGTGCCCGAGGGGGCAGGGACATAGTCGCGCGGGACGATGTCGATTGCCATGACGCTGGCGGGTGCGAGCAAGCCGGCTGCGAGAAGGCAAATCGAGAGACGTTTCAATATGTTATTAATCATCGTCGGGGGATCCGATGTTCACGGGATGTTGGCAATCGTCGGTCCCGTGCTAGCAGTCCCCGGCGCATAATGCCAATGGACGGCGGCGGGTCCATCCACAGCGGTGCGGTGTGGCGTCCCCGGCGAGATTCGAACTCACGGCCCCAGGATTAGGAATCCTGTGCTCTATCCTGCTGAGCTACGGGGACTGGCCGAACTCATCATAGCAAGGGACGCCGGTCGCGGGAAACCCCATATCAGCCGCGAACCGGCCGTCCCTCGATCGGATAGGACGGATCGTTATAACCCGGCGTCGACGGATGACCCGGCGAGACCAGCCGGTCGATGAACGCC
>JANXTL010000317.1 GCA_025352375.1 Acetobacteraceae bacterium
CTCCCGCATTCCAAGGGTGCGCGCGCCCATTCTGGTCATGCAGGGTTCGGCCGACCGGTTGGTGCCGCCGGCGATGGGGCGCGCCATGATCGCGGCGGCGAAGGGGCCGACCGAATTATGGGTGGCCGAAGGCGCGGGGCATGAGGACCTCGGCCCCTACGGCGCGGTCCAGGCCGCGGCCGCGTTCGTGCGGAAATATTGCCCCTAAGCGGCTACTCCACTGTCACCGACTTGGCCAAATTGCGCGGCTGATCCACGTCGGTGCCTTTCAGCACGGCCACATGATACGCCAGCATCTGCACCGGAATGGCATACAGAATCGGGGCGACGAAGGGATCGACCGCCGGCAAAACGATGGTCTCGACCGAGATACCCTTCAGCTTCGCCGCACCAGCGGCGTCGGAGAACACGATCACCTGACCGCCTCGCGCCGCTGCCTCCTGCACATTGGACGCGGTTTTCTCGAATAATGGGCCGGACGGCACGATCGCGATGACCGGCACTTGCGCGTCGATCAGCGCGATGGGGCCGTGCTTCATCTCCCCAGCGGCGTAACCCTCGGCGTGTATATAGCTGATTTCCTTCAGTTTTAGCGCGCCTTCCATGGCGATCGGGTAGCAGTTGCCCCGCCCCAGGTACAGCACGTCCCGCGCCCGCGCCACGCGTTCGGCGATCGCGCGAATGGCGGCGTCGTTTTCCAATACTTCCGCGGCGCGGCTCGGGACTTCCAGCAGCGCTTGGGTCATCGCGGCTTCTTCGGCTGCTGTGATAGCGCCGCGCGCGCGTCCGGCGGCCAAAGCCAAGCAAGCGAGCACAGAAAGCTGCGCGGTAAACGCCTTGGTGGAGGCAACCCCGATTTCCGGTCCAGCCACGGTTTCCAGCACCGCGTCGGATTCACGCGCCATGCTGCTTTCCGGCACGTTCAGGATGGACAACACCTTCTGGCCGTTCTCCCGCATGTAACGCAGCGCCGCCAAAGTATCGGCGGTTTCGCCGGACTGGGAGACCAGCAGGCCGAGGCCACCGGGCGGCAAAGGCGGGGTCCGGTAGCGGAACTCGCTCGCGACGTCGCCGTCCATGGGGATGCGGGCCATCGCCTCGAACCACCAGCGTCCGACCAGCCCGGCGTAGTAGGCGCTGCCGCAGGCACTCATGGTGATACGGGGGAGAGTGGCAAAATCGATGTTAAGCGCGGGCAGGTTCACCGCGCCGGTGGCGGGATCGACCATCCGGTGAAGGGTGTCGCCGATGACGGCCGGATGCTCGTGGAGTTCCTTCTCCATGAAGTGGCGGAAATTGCCCTTGCCGATGGCAGCCCCGGTCAGGCGGGTCAGCTTGGCCTCGCGCACGACCTCGGCGCCGTCCATGTCGAAGAATTTCGCGCCCTTGCGATCGACCACCGCCCAGTCGCCGTCGCGCAGATACGCGATCCTGCGGGTGAGGGGCGCCAGCGCCAAACCGTCGGAGCCGATGAACATCTCGTCGTCCCCATACCCCACGGCCAAGGGCGCGCCATGTTGCGCGACGACCATCAGCTCCGGATGGCCGGCGAAGATCATCGCCAGGGCGTAGGCCCCCTCCAGCCGGCGAAGGGCGGAACCGGCGGCCACGATGGGGGCCATGCCGCGTTGCAGGTTCAGGTCCACCAGTTGTGCCACGGTTTCCGTGTCGGTTTCGGTGGTGAAGACCTGTCCCGCCGCTTCCAGTTCGGTGCGCAGCTCGGCGTGATTTTCGATAATGCCGTTATGCACCAGGGAAACCCGAGCGGTGCCGTGCGGGTGGGCGTTATTCTTGGTTGGCGCCCCGTGGGTGGCCCAGCGGGTGTGACCGATGCCGGTGGTGCCGGCCAGAGGCGCCCGCCCCAGATCGGCGGCCAGATTCCCCAGTTTTCCTTCCGCGCGGCGGCGGTCGATGGCGCCGTTCACCAACGTGGCGATGCCGGCGCTGTCGTAGCCGCGATATTCCAGGCGCCCGAGGGACTCCAGGATCAACGGGGCCGCCGGCCGCGAGCCGATTACCCCTACAATGCCGCACATCGGCCTAACCCTTCTTTTTCGCTTTAAGCGCCGCTATCATTTCGGTTGCCCGGCCGGGCTTTTGCACCTGCCGCCCCCGAGCCAGCGCGAGGGCGCCGGGTGCGACGTCTTCGGTGATCACGCTGCCCGCCGCGACCGAGGCACCGTCGCCGACCGTGACCGGGGCCACCAGAGCCACGTCCGACCCGATGAAGACCCGCGCACCGATGGCGGTGCGGTGCTTGAACACCCCATCGTAATTGCAAGTAATCGTGCCCGCACCGATATTGGTCGCCTCGCCCACCGAGGCGTCGCCGAGGTAAGTCAGATGGTTGGCCTTGACCCCGGCCGCGAGGGTGGAGGCCTTCACCTCCACGAAGTTGCCGATGTGTACGTCGTGTTCGAGCACGGTGCCCGGCCGGATGCGGGCGAAGGGACCGATGATGCAGTCGCGGCCGATGACGCAGCCCTCCAGGTGGCTGTGCGCGCGGATTACAACACCGCTGGCGATCGACACGCCGGGGCCGAACACCACGTTCGGCTCGATGGTCACGTCCGGCTCGAATGCCGTGTCGGCTTGAAGAAAGACCGATCCGGGGTCGATCATGGTGACGCCGGCATCCATCGCGGCGACACGCAGCCAGCCTTGCACCACGGCCTCGGCAGCCGCCAGTTCGGTGCGCGCGTTTACGCCCGCCACCTCCTCGGCCGGGGCTTCGATGGCGACAACTTTATGGCCCTCGGCCCGCGCCAGGACAACAACATCCGTGAGGTAATATTCGGCCTTCGCGTTGTCGTTGCGCACCGCTCGCAGCCAGCGTGCCATGTCGGACGCGGCGGCGCACAGCACGCCGGCGTTGCACAGCCCAATGGCGCGCTCTGCGTCGTCCGCGTCGGCCCATTCAACGATGCGTTCGACGGTGCCGTTCGCCGTGACCACGCGACCGTACTTGGCGGCGTCGGCAGGGCGGAAGGCCAGCAGCCCGAGGCCGGCATCGCGCCGGTCCCGCATGTTTTTCAGCGTCGCCGGGCGGATCAGCGGATTATCGGCATAGAGGACCGCGACCTCGCCATGCCCAAAATGCTCGACGGCTTGCAGCGCGGCGTGGGCGGTGCCCAGGCGTTCGTGCTGCACCACGCAAATGTGGGGCGCCGCTTCCTGGCGGACCGCATCCATGTCGGGGCCGAGGACAACGACGATGCGGTCGAACACGCCCTCGCAGCTCGACAGCAGATGCCTCAGCATGCTGCGGCCGGCAATCTTGTGCAGCGTCTTGGGGAGGGCGGACATCATCCGCGTCCCCAGACCCGCGGCCAGAATAATGGCAGTTGCCGGCATGAATGTCCTTACTCGCTTTCTGTGGCTCCGTGGCTCTGTGTTAACGCTTTCCGGCCTCACTGCCGGCCCCGGCAGCGTATTTTCCGCAACGCTTTAACACAGCGCCACGGAG
>JANXTL010000322.1 GCA_025352375.1 Acetobacteraceae bacterium
GTTGTGGCTGCTGATTGGCGGGCTTTTGGGCTGGACCGAGGTCCGGGCGTTCAGGCCGCATCAGGGCTGGCTAACGCCGTTGCCCGCGCCGCGCGGCGGAGAGGTGCCGACGCTGAAATGAACAGCGCCGGCCCGATCCGCCATTCCCGGGCGCAAGACCCTGCCGCGCACCGTCGTCGCGCTTGGCTTCGTGGCGCTGCTAGAGCGTGATCGCCTGAGGTTGACTTCAACCTCGGGCGTGAATCACCCTCTCAAACAAAGGCTTAGACCATGATCCAACGCCGAGATCGCGTGCAACCTCAAACGATCATGGTCTAATGGACGTGTCGTCGGAGATGATTCACACCCTCCTGCCGGGCGCCGGCAACCTGTTCCGGGCGAATTCGCATAACGCTCCGGCGTTGCTGGCGGACCGGAGCACTGGCCCGCCAGCCTTCCGGCTTTATTGCACAGCCGAACGCGGCGTCGAAACCAGGCGCGTCACCTTGATCGCCGGCCGGTCCAGATATTCCGGCACGCGCGGGGCGATCTTGGTCTTCCAGTAGTCGCTCTCGTAAACGTCCTTGTAGAGCTGGACGCGCTGTTCCTCGCTGTCGAAGCGGCGGATCCAGACGTAGACCTCCTTGTCGGTCTCGCCCTCGTAGCTCCCGCAGATGACCATGCCTTTGGATACCTGGAAGGGGATGATCTCCTCCTCCATGATCTTCACCCATTCGGCGAGCTTGCCGGGGTGGGGTTTGTATTGGCGCAGTTCGAAAAATGCCATCGGGTCGTCTCCTCATGTTGACGCGCGATGATACCGCGGCCGGCGCGGCTGACCACCCCTTGAGGCCGGCGCCGTCCTTCCCCACACTCTGCCGATGACCGATTACCTCGATCCGTGCACCGGCCAGACGTTTCCGCTCGACCAGCCGCGCTGGTGCGGGCCGAACCATGCGCCGCTGCTGCTGACGCCGTTGCCAGGGATCGGGCGCGACGAGATCGACACCGGCACGCGCAGCCTGTGGCGATACCGCGCCGCTATGCCGATGCATCCCTCCAACCCAATCACGATGGGGGAAGGCTGTACGCCCCTGATCGTGCGCCGCATTCATGGCGCCGATGTACACCTGAAGTGCGAGTGGTTCATGCCCACCGGGAGCTTCAAGGACCGCGGCGCCAGCGTCATGCTGTCGTTCCTGCGGGCGCAGGGCGTGATGCATGTGCTGGAGGACAGTTCGGGCAACGGCGGCGCCGCTGTCTCGGCCTACGCGGCGGCCGGCGGGATGAAGGCGACGATCGTGGCGCCGGAGTCCACCAGCCCCGCCAAAACGGTGCAGATGCGGGCGCATGGGGCGGCGGTGGAGCTGATTCCCGGCAACCGCCAGGCGACGTCGGACGCCGCCGTCGCGCGATCGGAAACGATCTTTTATGCCAGCCACAATTGGCATCCGTTTTTTCTTCATGGCACCAAAACCCTGGCCTACGAATTGTGGGAGGATTTGGGGTTTCGCGCCCCTGATAACATTATTACCCCGTGCGGTGCTGGATCGAATGTGCTGGGCTGCGAGATTGGATTCGCCGAGCTCCTGCGCGCCGGACAGATTGCTCAAATGCCCCGCATCTTCGCTGCCCAGCCGGAGAATTGCGGCCCCATCGCCGCCGCCTTCCTTGCCGGCAGCGACACGCTGCTGCCGGCTGAGACCCTCCCCACGATCGCCGAGGGCACCGCCATCGCTCAGCCGCTGCGGTTACGGGAGGTGCTCGGTGCCCTGCGGGAAACCAGGGGCGGCGCGGTGCGCCTGACCGAGGCCGAAATCGTTCGGGCCACCCTCGATTTGGCGGGGATGGGTCTTTATGTGGAGCCCACCGCCGCCCAGGCGTCCGCGGCGCTGGCGAAACTGCTGGCGACCGGGACGATTGCACCGGAGCAAACAACCGTGCTGGTTCTTACGGGCAGCGGACTGAAGGCGACCCCGCGAATCGCGGAATTGTTGGGAGTAGTGTTGTGACGAACAAATCCTCCTCCTCCCCCCAACCCCCTCCCGCGAGGGAAAGGGGCGAGCATTGCATTTTCTCCAAGGCGACCCGCCCATGACCCCTCCCCGCATCGCTCTCCTCGGCTTCTCGATCGAGTGCAACCGCTTCGCCCCGATCGCCATGCAGGGGGATTTCGAGGCCCGCACCCTTATGGGTGGCCCGGCCATGCTGACCAATGCGCGCCTCCCCGCCCCGTCTATGCTGGGGGAAATGCCGGGCTTCATCGCCGACATGGACGCAGCCGGCGCGTGGGAGGCGGTGCCGAGCCTGCTGGCGATGGCGGAACCGAATGGGCCGGTGGACGGGGCGTTTTTCGGGCGGTTAATGGAGAACTGGGAGCGCGACCTGACGCAGGCAGGCCATCTGGACGGCATCTATTGCGTCCTGCACGGCGCCGGCCTGACCACGGATGACGACGACCCCGAGGGCACACTACTGTCGATGATCCGCCGCGTCAGGGGCAATGATATTCCGGTTGTCGCGTCCTACGATCTGCACGCCAACGTTTCGGCCGCCAACGTGGAGCTCGTGAACGCCTATATCGGCTACCGCACCAACCCCCATCTGGATATGCGGGAGCGTGGGGCCGAGTCGGCGCAGGTCATGCGACAACTGCTGAACGGCACGAAGACCCATCTTTTCCATGTGCGCCTGCCGATCGTGCCGCCGACGGTCACGATGCTCACCGGTTCCGACGCGCCGAACCGGCCTTATGGGGAGCTGATCGACCTGGGCCAGCGGCGCATGCGGGAAGCGCCCTATGCGGGGCGGGTGATGAATGTGTCGGTCATGGGCGGTTTCGCCTACGCCGATACGCCGTTCAACGGCCTGACCGCGGTCGTCACCGCCACCGACGCCGAAGCCGCCAACGCGTTAGCCACGGAAATCGCCGTTGCGGGGTGGGATCGGCGGGACCGGTTCAAGCCGTCGCTGACGTCTATGGAAGACGCGGTTGCGGCGGCGAAAAAAACCGCAGATCCGTCCATCCACGCGTTGATCTTCGCCGACGTCGCCGACAATCCCGGCGGCGGCGGGCGCGGCAACACGATGTGGATCCTTGAGGCATTCCTGAAAGCCGGGGTCGAAAATGCCCTGGTTGGGGTCATTCACGATCCCATTCTGGCCGCCGAGGCCCGGCTGCGCGGCGTCGGCGCGACCTTCACGGCGCATTTCAATCGGGAGGGCGGCGACGAATTCTCCAAACCCTTCACCGCCGAAGCCACGGTGCGTGCTTTGGCGCCGCAATTCCTCCGTGGGCGCCGGGGGATTTACGCCAACAATACGCTCGACATCGGTGTCGGTGTCGCGCTGGACATCGGCGGCATCACCGTCGTCGTTGTCGGGCTGCGGTACCAATGCGCCGACCCCGTCTTCTTCGAAGCCTTCGGCCTCGACATCGCCGCTGCTCGGGTTGTCGTGGTCAAATCGCGCGGCCACTTCCGAGGCGGCTTCGACGAGTTCTTCCGCCACCAGGACGTGGTGGAGGTCGACACGCCCGGCCTAACCAGCCCGGTTTTGCACCGCTTTCCCTGGCGTCATATGCCACGCCCGGTTTTACCGATCGACGACACCGCCAGCTGGACACCGCCCCCATGAGATTGGCCGACCTCCCCACCCCATGCCTGGTGCTGGATCGCACGATCCTGTCCCGCAATCTGCGCGCCATGGCCGGCCAGCTGTCCCGCCTGGGCGTGCCGCTGCGGCCGCACATGAAAACCGCCAAATCGATCGACGTCGCCCGCATGGCGCTGGAGGGGCAGCCGGGCGGTATCACGGTGTCAACCATCGCCGAGGCGGAGTATTTCTTCAGTCACGGCATTAGCGATATCCTGTATGCCGTTGGCATCACGCCCCAAAAGCTCCATCAGGTGACCCAACTGAACGAGGCGGGCGCGGACATTATCGTCGTCACCGACGACATCGACACTGCCACCATCATCGCGACGCTGGACAAGCCGACCCGCATCCTGATCGAGGTCGACAGCGGGGAGGGACGCGGCGGCGTGCACCCCGACAGCGACGAGCTGATGGATATCGCCCAGATCCTCGGCCTGTCCCTGACCGGCGTTATGACCCATGCCGGCCACTCGTACAGCGGCCGCGGCGTCCGCGACATGGCCCGCATCGCCGAACAGGAGCGTGGCTGCGTGACCCGAGCCGCAAACCGGTTGCGCGACGCGGGGCACGAAATCGCAATCGTTTCCGCCGGTAGTTCCCCGACCGCGCGCCATGCGGAAAATCTCGCCGGCCTGACCGAAATGCGCGCCGGGGTTTATATGTTCGGCGACCTGTTTCAGGCAGAAATCGAAACCCACGGGCTGGACGGCATCGCCGTCACCGTGCTGACCAGTGTAATCGGGCGCCGCCCCGGCAAGCTTTTGGTGGATGCTGGCGGCCTCGCGTTGTCGAAGGACCGCAGCACGGAATCCGCACCGCGCGATTACGGATACGGCCTGGTGCTCGACGTATTCGGGCAGCGCAGTTACGGCAATGCGGTGGTCCGCCGGGCCTATCAGGAACACGGGCTGATCGAGATGGACCCCGCCCGCCCCATCGATTTGCCGGTCGGCGGGCTGCTGCGTATCGCGCCCAATCATACCTGCATGACGGCTGCCGCGCACGATCGCTATTTCGTGGTGGACGGCGGCGACGAAATCGTCGCCATATGGACCCGCATAAACGGGTGGTAAATCCAAACAACGGAGGCGTGTCTTTCGTCAGATAAAGCGAGGCGAGCGGCGGTCGGTTCCTGGGGCAGCGGCAGCGCTGCTGGGCTTCGTCGGCCTGTGCCTGCTGGTTGGGGTCGCCGGAGGAAGCGTGACCGCGGACGCGGTGCGCCAATGGTACCCGTCCCTGACCGCGCCGCCGCTGACACCGCCGAGCTGGGTGTTCGCGCCGGTTTGGACCGCGTTGTACATTTCCATCGGTGTCGCGGCATGGCTCGTCTGGCTGCTTCCCTGCAGCCACCCGTCATTGCGCGCCTGGGGGTGGCAATTGGCCGCCAACGCGGCCTGGCCCGCGGCGTTCTTCGGGCTACGCAACCCCGCTCTGGGGCTTCCGGTCATTGCCCTGATGCTGGTGTTGACCGCGGTTACCATCCGAGGATTTCACCGCCGGTCGAAGCTGGCGGCGTGGCTGATGCTACCATATCTGGCGTGGACACTGTTCGCAGCCTATTTGAACGCCGGGTTCTGGTGGTTGAACCGTATCTGAGGTAGACCGTCATCATGTGGATCATCATACTCAAGCGCGCGCGCTTTCTTATTCTCACACTGACAGCCATGGTACTGGCGTCCCCAGCCTGGGCACAGTTCAGCAGCGGACCGTCGGCCGGCAGTATCGCCACCGGCCGCAGCACGCAAACAGCCGCACCGGCACAGCCGGCCCAACCCGCCGCGCTGCCGGGCCTGCGCCCCAACGGCGGTCCCACGCCCATTACCAGGCCACCTAGCGAAATGGGCCCGACAGAGTCGTTATTCGACGCCGTTAACCGTAGCGATATGGCCGCCGCCCGGGATGCAACCGCGCGCGGTGCCGATCTGAACGCCCGCAACGTGCTCGGTCTTACAGCGCTGGAGTTGGCCGTCGACCTCGGACAAAACGATATCGCGTTCCTGCTGCTGTCGCTGCGCGACGCCGAACCGGCCCCGAGGCCGAATGGCAAAGCGGCCCCTCGCACCGCCGCCGCTAAGCCGGCCCCGGCGATCCAGCGCGCCGCCGCACCTGCCCGCACCGTATCCCCGCCCCAGCAGCGACAAGGCCCGACCGATGGCGGCGCGGCCGTTCCCAATGCCGGTTTTCTCGGTTTTGGCGGCCGCTGACCGAGGGGATGGCGAGATAACGCGCTAATTGTTTTCCGCGACTGACGGCAACCAAACGAAATCCATACCCTGACGCTTCAGCGCCGCGGCACCGGCCGCGATTCCGGTACCGCTGGGGCGCAGCGGCTGGTTGATATGGCCGAGGATCACGTCCCCGTCTTGCGCTTTGGCGATACGGCTGGCCACCGCACCAGCCGACAGAGAAGCGCCCATGTCGGCGTTCAATGAAAAGCCACCGATACCGAAACCCATTTTTCGGATGGGATCCAGAACCTCGGGGCTGTAAAGCGCGCTGGCCCCGCGATACCATGTGGGGTTACCACCCGACGCGTCGTAGATGGCGTCGGCGCCCGCCACGATTTCGGTACGGATCGCATCCCAGGTTCCGGCGGCTTTCAGGCCATACACCGAGCGGTTTCCCAGGATCGGCGGCAGATGCCGCGCACCGTGGTTTTGCAATGAGAACAAATCTCGGTGCGCCAGCAGGAACGCCAGGCCGTCCGGGTTCATTCGTATCCACAACGCTGTCAGAAATATCGTCGCCGCGATTCCATTATCGGCCAGCGCGTGCGCCAATCGTTCGTCGAAGGCCCCTGGGCAGGCGTCAAGGGTCAAGGCAACCGCGGGACGGGCGGCCGGCGGCAGACGCAACGGCGGAGCGATCGTGGCCGGCGACGCGGTGGCCATCGATACGGCCCCGGTGCCGAAGGCGCGGCGCGTGAGAAACATCACGCTTCGGCCAATGCCTCGGTTCGGACAAACGCGCCCTGGCGGCGCAGTTCGTTTTGCATGCGATCGATAGAGACATGGCGGGGTGCAACCCCCTGCCCCACCGCGACCGCCGCCGCGACGCCAGCCGCCTGGCCCGTCAACCAGCATTGCGGAATTTCCCGCAGGAACGAATGGCTCGTCGCATCGCACGAAATTGCTCTGCCCGCCACGAGCAAGCCGTCGGTCGTTTCTGGAACGAGGCAGCCGTACGGCACCGAAATGTTGGGGAACTTAGGGGACAGCGACGGGGATAAGCCGATTTCGTCGGGCCGGATCGTGCCGGTGGGCCAATCGTCGCGGGTCACTTTGTCCACGCCAACCAACCGGCGGGCGTGGCGGACACCGAGCTGGGGGGCGGATAGCATTAGACCATGATCGTTTGAGGTTGCATGCGATCTCGGCGTTGGATCATGGTCTAAGCCTTTGTTTGAGAGGGTGATTCACGCCCGAGGTTGAAGTCAACCTCAGGCGATCACGCTCTAGGAATGCGTTTTCGAAGCCGGGCGTGTGCGCGCGATAAACATCGAGGTGGCGCGCCATCAACCGGTGCGAACGGATTTCGACCTCGGTCTGGTCTTCGACGTCCACCGCTGAATAACCCGCGAGCCTTGGGCCCATGAAAAGGGCAACGTCGTCGCGCCAGGAGACGAACGGACGCTCGAACAATCCGTCGCATGCGGCACGGCCGCGGTCCATGAATGCGGAAAAATCGTCCTTGCGGCCGGTTTTGAAATCGATCCAGCGGCGCATGTCCACGCCGCCGAACATCCAGGCGGTGTTGACGCAGCTGTGGATATCGCGCGCGTCCACATCCGTTTCTTCGGCGGCGCCGGCGCGGTGGAATATATCGCCATCGCCAGTGCAGTCGATCGTTACGGCGGCGCGGATGGCCATGCGGCCTTCTTTCGATTCGAAAATGGCGCCGGCGACTCGATTGCCCTCCATCAGCGGGATAGAGCCCCAGGCATGCAGCACGAGATGCACGTTGCTTTCCAGCACCATCTCCTGCGAGGCCAATTTCAGGTGCTCGGGGTCGATGGTGGGGGACCAAGTGACGATGCCGTGGAAGGACGCGGTGCGTTCGCGCCAATAGGCGGCGGTTGTTTCATCGGCCTGGCCCCACAGGCCGCGCGGCGGGCCGGCGACGGCATCTTTCGGGAGGCGGTCCAGCAGATCGGACGCCATGCCTTGGATGATTTGCTGGCCGGACCAGTCGGTCATGCGGTCGATCCAGATTACCAGCCCGCCGGTGGACAGGCCACCCAAATGGTTGGCGCGTTCGAGCAATACGACCTCCGCCCCCGTTCGCGCCGCGGCGATGGCGGCGGCGGTGCCGGACGGGCCGCCGCCGACCACCAGCACGTCGCAGTCCCGGAATACGGGAACGGTGCGGGCGGGTTCGTGGATCGTGGCGCCGGCCAAGCGGGGGCGACGCGGCAGGCGGGCGCCGTGGAAGATCGCGGACTGGAAGAACAGCCTGCCGGCCGCATCGTCTTTCGGTTCGTCACTCATGGGGTTCGCTGGCTCCGCACTGGCCGTTCGCCCCATTCCATGCCACAAATCCTGCAATCGACAAGCGGTGGGGCATCCATGAGTTCAATCGAAATCGGCGGCATCGACTGCGACATTCATCCAGCGGTGCCCAGCCTGAAGGCCTTGCACCCGTACCTGTCCGATCACTGGCGCGACATCATCGTGCAGCGCGGCATGCACGAGCTGAATTCCATCGCCTATCCCGCGAACTCCCCGCTGACGTCGCGGCCGGATTGGCGCATTCCCGGCAAGCCGGCGGGGTCGGACCTCGATCTGCTGCGCACCCAGGCGCTGGATCCCTTCCGCACGTCGATCGCCATCGCCAACTGCCTGTATGGCGTTCAGCTTTTATTCAGCGAGGACATGGGCGCCGGCTTCGCCAAAGCCGTGAACGACTGGATGGCGGCGGAATGGCTGGATAAGGAACCCCGGCTGCGCGCGTCCATCGTCGTGCCGGCGCAGAACCCGGAAATGGCGGTCGACGAGATCAATCGCGTCGCCGGCGACAAGCGTTTTGTCCAGGTGCTGATGCTGGTGATGGGCGACATGCCGCTGGGGAAGCGCCACTACTGGCCGATCTACGCTGCCGCCGAGAAGCATGGCCTGCCCATCGGCATCCACGCCGGCAGCGCGTACCGGCATGCGGTCACGCCGCTTGGCTGGCCGTCCTATTATACCGAGGATTATGCCGCGCAGGCCGCCGCGTTTCAGCAGTGCCTGTCATCGCTGATCTGCGAGGGCGTGTTCACCAAATTTCCTTCTCTCAAGGTCGTGCTGTTGGAGTCCGGCTTCACCTGGCTGCCGGCGCATCTGTGGCGGCTGACGAAATTCTGGCGCGGCCTGCGGATGGAGGTCCCCTGGGTGGATCGGGCGCCCGCGGAGATCGTGCGGGATAATGTGCGGTTGACGATCCAGCCATGCGATGGCCCGCCGACCGAGGAGATGTTCCAAAAGCTGATGGAACACATGGACAGCGATGAATTACTGCTGTTCTCGACTGACTACCCGCACTGGCAATTCGATGGGGAGGACGTGCTTCCCCCCGGCCTGTCGCGGGAAACGGTGCGGAAAATCATGATCGACAATCCGCGGGCGACTTATCCGCGGCTCACGGACGGCTAGACCATGATCGTTTGAGGTCGCACGCGATCTCGGCATTGGATCATGGTCTAAGCCTTTGTTTGAGAGGGTGATTCACGCCCGAGGTTGAAGTCAACCTCAGGCGATCACGCTCTAGACCTTATCCAGATCCCACGCTTCCGCCGAGGCACCCGCCAGCGACTGGATCAATGCCTCATCCGCCGCGAGTGCCGCCGCCGGGCCGTGGTGCACGACGATGCCGTGATCGAGCACATAGGCGGTATCGGCGACTTCCAGTGTCATGCGCACGTTCTGTTCGACGATCAGCACGGTGATCCCCTGCGCTTTCATACTCAGAACGATCTTGAATACGTCCTTCACGATCAGCGGCGCCAGGCCTTGCGACGGTTCGTCCAGAATCAGCACTTTCGGGTTCAGCAACAAGGCGCGGGCGATGGATAGCATTTCCTGCTCGCCGCCGGAAAGCTGGCGGCCACGGTTCATTTTCCGCTCCTCCAGCCGGGGGAACAGTTTGTAAACGGCGGGGATGTCGAACGGGCCGGGATGGCCTTGCGGGACCTTGAGATTATCCTCGACCGTCAGGTTCGCGAACACGCGGCGGCCTTCGGGCACGTAGCCCACCCGTTGCCGCGCCACCTGGAACGGCGCCATCTTGACGCATTCCTTGCCGAAGACTTTCACGCTACCCGACCGGGCCGGCGTCAGCCCCATGATGCTGCGCATGGTGGTGCTTTTGCCGGCACCGTTGCGTCCCAGCAAGGTGGTGATGCTGCCTTCTTCGACTGCCAGATTGACGTCGTGCAGAATATGGCTCTTGCCGTAATAGGTATTGAGCCCGCTGACCTCGATCGCGTTCATTCGGGATTTCCCAGGTAGGCGTTCTGCACATGCACGTTGGCGGCGATTTCCGCGGGCGTGCCCTCGGCCAATAATTTTCCCTCGGCCAGCACCGAGATATGGTCGGCCAGATGAAAAACAACGCGCATATCGTGTTCGATCAAAACGATCGTGTATTTCGAGTCGCGGTGCAGCCGCCGGATCAGTCCGGTGATCTGATAGGTTTCCTCATCGCCCATGCCGGCGGTCGGTTCGTCCAACAGCAGCAGGCTGGGTTTCAATGCCAGCGCCATGGAAATTTCGGACGCGCGCTGATCGCCGTGCGACAATTCACCGACCAGACGATCTGCCTTCGGCATCAGATTCGCCAGCCCCATCACTTCGTCGCAGGCTTCGTCCACGCGTTTATGGTCGGATCGGTTAAGCCAGCCGCGCAGGCTAAAACCGAGGCCGGTTTCGACCGCGATCCGCACGTTTTCCCGCACCGTCAGTTCCGGAAAAATCTCGGTGATCTGGAACGTCCGTCCCATACCGAGTTTGACCCGGCCAGCGGCGGGGATGCGGTTGATGTTCTGCCCGTCGAGCAGAATTTCGCCGGCTGTCGGCGGGAAAAATCCGGTGATCAGGTTGAAGAACGTTGTTTTTCCGGCTCCATTGGGGCCGATGACAGCGCGCAGTTCGCCGTTTTCGACGCGCATCGACACATCGGACACGGCGATCAGGCTGCCGAACGCCTTGGTGGCGCCGCGGATTTCAAGCTTTGGAGTCATGTTTTGGCTCCCTTCTGAAACATGCCCATCAGGCCGCGGGGGAAGAACAACACGACGCAGACGAAGGTCAGCCCAACGAAGAACATCCAGTTGGTTGTCATGGAGGACACGTAATCTTGCAGCATCACGAACAGCACCGCGCCGACCAATGGCCCCCAGAAAGCGCGCATACCGCCCATAACGGTGATCATCACGATGTTACCGGACATGATGTAATTCAGGCCCAAAGGATCGGCGAAGTTGTTCAGCAGCGCGTAGAGCGAGCCCGCCAAAGCGGTGAAGAAGCAGGAAATCGAGAACGACAACCAAATATGCTTCTCGATGGGTATGCCCAGGAAGCGTGCGCGCCGCTCGTTCTCCCGGATTGCCAGCAGGGTACGCCCGAAGGGGGAGCGCAGGATGAACGCCTGTGCCGCGGCGGCGAGGCCGAACACCAGGACGATGAAGAAATAGAACGCAGTGCTGTTGTTCGCGATGTCGATCTTGAACGCCCCGAAATCGATGGGCGCCCGAGCGAAGCCGCGCAAGCCGTCGTAGCCGCCGGTGAAATCGTCCCATTTATAGGCGATGTAGAAGCAGACCTGACCAAACGCGATGGTCACCATGGCGAAATAGACACCACGGCGGCGCACCAGCAGCAACCCGAACAAGGTGCCAGCGATGCCGCCCAACAGGGTGCCGGCGATCATCGCCAGCGGCGTGGAGGGCGTGACGTATTTCAGAAACAGGCCGCATCCATAGGCGCCCAAGCCGAAATAGGCGGCGTGACCGAAGCTCATGACGCCGGTGAATCCCAGAAGCATATTAAAGCTCATGGCTGCCAGCCCGAACACCAGCACGCGGCCCGCCAGCGCCGTATAACCGCCAAGCAACGGCAGCCACAGCGGCACGGTCAGCAGCAGAACCCAAATGATCGCCGTCGTCGCATATTTATGGCGTAACAGACCGTTCACGACAGCATCCCTTCCTCGCCCAACAACCCGCGAGGGCGGAGCAACAGCACAACGGCCATAATGACATAGATCACCGCCTCACTGGCGGCGGGGTAGACGACCGTCGTGAGGGCCGCGGCCACACCGATCAGCAGACCGCCGAGAAGCGTGCCAGTCAGGCTGCCGACGCCGCCCACGATGATGGCGATGAAGCTGGGCATGATCAGGTCGTCGCCCATGTTCGGGTTCAGCCCAATCTGGCCCGCCGCCAAGACACCGGCGAGACCCGCGAGATAGCTGCCGACCGCGAAATTATACGACCGCAGCGCCGCGACGTTCACCCCCAGCGCCGAAACGGTGTCGAGGTCCAGCGTACCCGCTCGGATGCGCATCCCGATTCGGGTGAAGCGCAGGAAGGCGAACAACCCGCTGACCGCGAAGATCACCACCGCGACCATGAAAATGCGGTACCAGGTGATGAAGAACAATTCCGGCGTCAGCGGGGTCGAAAGGATGTCGGGAATGCCGAGCGGCAGCGGGCTGGGCCCCCAGAAATAGCGGCATCCATCCTGTATGATGAAGCCGAGGCCGAAGGTCAGCAAAAGGCTGTAGATGTGATTGCGCGCATAGACGTGCCGGATCATTAATTGTTCGATCGCGTAGCCGAACACCGCGGTCAGCAGCGGCGAGACCAGCAACGCCCCCCAAAAACCGATATAAGGCGTCAGCATGAACGCGAAATAGCCGCCGAGCGCGAGAAAATTGCCGTGGGCGAAATTCACCACGTTCGACAGATTGATAATCATCGACAGGCCAAGCGCCATCAGCACGTAGAACGCGCCAACGATCAGCCCGTTGGTGAGGTTGAACATCACGACTTGCAGCATGGACCCGACCTGGAACGAGAAAACAAAGGCGTCACGCGGCGCGGAGAACCCGCGCGGCGCGCCGTTGGCTGGTTAGGTCGGGAACACCATCTTGCAGCCGGTGGATTCCACCGAACCGGCCGCTTCCTCGCCCGTCACGGTCGAGGAGATGGTGAAGTAGTTGTCGGGGTCGCCCTCCGGTGGGTGCATCTGGCCGATATGGATGTCGCTCATGAGCTGGTGATCGCCCGCGCGATAGCGGATCTTGCCGGGCATCAAGGAGATTTCCGGCGGCAGCTCCATGTCGGCCATGGCATGCGCCATGTCGATACCCTTCAGCGACTTGGCCTTCTCGGCCGCCATCTTGAAGGCATGCACCGACACGTAAGCCATCCAGTGGCGGGCGGTCGGTTTCTTGCCGATCGACGGCGAAATCGCGTCGACGAACGTCTTCACGGCGGGCACACTCGGATTATTCCAGTACCACTCCATGCACCACCAGCCGGCCTGCGCCTCTTTCGGCACCGAACGGACCGACTCGATCTCGAACAGCGCGCCGCCCAGGGCCATGTCCTTGCTCATACCGAATTGCAGGAACTGCTTCATGCAGTTGATCTGCGCGGAGCCGCCCATGTTGTTCAGCAGCACATCCGGCTTGAAGGCTTTTGCCTTGATCAGCGTGGCAGAGAAGTCGGATGTGGCGATCGGCAGCATGTCGCCCTCGAACGTGCCGCCGGCGGCCGTCAGCTTCTTGATGAAGTTGGCCTGCAGCGTCTTGCCATACGCGTAGTCGGGCGTGACGAAGAACCACTTCTTGCCGAAGCGCTTCAACAGCTCGCCGGAGATAGCGGCCGTGTCCATCGCGCTGGTGTTGCACGTGCGGTAGGTGTTCCACTTGCAATCGGTGCCGGTGATCGGATCCGTGTGACCGCCGGGAACGATGTGCAGGATGCCTTTTTCGGCCGTGACGCCCATGATCGCGTAAGCGATGCCGGAGTTCACGTCGCCGATGATGACGTCGACGTTGTCGCGCTCGATCAGCTTATGGGCTTTCTGCACGCCGGTGCCGGTGTCGTTGGCACTGTCTTCGATCAACAGTTCGACGGGGCGGCCGAGGATGCCGCCGGTCTTGTTCATCTGCGCGACGGTCCACTTGGCGGCTTCGACCTCGGTCACGGCCAAAGCGGAAAGGCTGCCGGTAATCGGGTCGATGAAGCCGATCTTCACGGGCGTTTCGCCGCGGGCCTTGATGATGAAGGGGCTGGCGACCTGGAGGCCACCGACGATCGCGCCGGCTTTGAGCAGGCTGCGGCGCCCAATGGTCAGCATTCCTGTATTTACAACCATTCCGCGTAATTCCCTATAGACGTTAGGGAGGCGCACACGGGCGAACCTGGCCCGATCCTGCTTGGACGCCTCCTTGAAGCGGGGCACCTAGGCGATCCACGAGATGGGCGCAAGGCGAGGCTGGTATTTTCAGGCAATCGCGCGCATTATCGATAAAAGCAAGGTCCATCGGAGCCCGTCCCATGAACGTCCAGGTGCAAACCCGCCCGCTGGTTGCGAACGCATCCAAGCTCGCGACCGCCGACTGCGATATCCATCCGCAGCGCAACACGGACGCGCAGCTATTCCCTTACCTGGAAGCGCGCTGGATTGAGCATTTCAAGATGTTCGGCTCCCGGCCGCGGCAGGCCTATCAGGCTGGTCCGGCCTATCCAAAGGGCCAACCCAACGCGTCTCGTCGCGATGCCTGGCCGCCGGATGGCGGGCGCCCCGGCAGTTCCCTGGCATTCATGCAGAAGCAACTATTAGACCAGAACAACTGCGTCCTGGGCATATTGAACCCTACCGGCGATAATGGTCAGGCGTTCCAAAACCGCGAATTCGGCGCGGCCGTTTGCCACGCCATGAACGAATGGGTGCTGAACGAGTGGCTGATCCCTGAACCCCGCCTGAAGGGCTCGCTGGTAGTGCCGTTCGAGGACCCTGAGGCGGCGCTGGCCGAGCTCGAGCTTTACGCGGGGGATCCGCGATTCGTGCAGGTGCTGATGCTCAACCGCACGGCTGAACCCGCCGGGCAGAAGCGTTACTGGAAATTGTATGAGGCCGCCGCCAAGGCCGGCATGCCCATCGGCGTGCACGCTTTTGGTTTCGGCGGGCACCCGTCCAGCGGCGCTGGCTGGCCATCGTACTACATCGAGGACATGGTCGGGCACGCGCAATCCTGCCAGACTTTTGTCAGTTCGCTGGTGATCGAAGGCGTGTTCGAGAAGTTCCCCGACCTGAAGCTGGTGATGATCGAGGGCGGGTTCGCCTGGCTACCGTCGTTGGCATGGCGGCTGGACAAAATCTGGAACCGCCTGAAGGTCGAAACCCCGCATCTGAAGATGCTGCCATCCGAATATATTCGCCGGAACATCTGGCTGACGTCCCAGCCGATGGAAGAGCCGGTTCGGAGAGAAGAGGTGCTGGACGCGATCGACTGGATCGGCTGGGACCGGCTGCTGTTCGCAACCGACTACCCGCATTGGGACTACGACGATCCGGATCAGGCGCTTTCGATGCCGTTGGCCGAGCAGAAGAAGCGCGATTTCTTCCTCAATAACGCTATGAAGCTTTACAAGCAAAGTTAGCCGCAGCCACCGGGCCTGGTGAAAACGCAGTAGGCGAGATCGTCGGGCCGATCCTCGCCGAAGCAGGTCCGCACCGCGTAGCCCGGCAGAATATCGGCGGGCATGCCAATCATGACGTTGGACTTATTGGCGTGCGCCGGCAGTTCGGCCGCTGGGTATTGCGGTATTGATTTTCTATTCATAATGTTGTCTATTCGCAACCGCAAGCTGGAACCCGGAATCTCGTGCGCGAGATCCCAGGTTTCGAAATAGATCGGAACGTCCCGGTGCCAATACGAATATCCGCCGGTGCGATAAACACTGGCGGAGCGGATGACGAGGCCACAAGCTTCGGGGATGTCGCGCGCGGCAGCGGTCGCCCATAAAAGGGATCGGTCGCGATGCCAATCGCTGGGACCTCTCGTGCGGGTTTCGGTTCCAATGCCGATGACAGCGGCCAGGGCCAAGGCCAAGCCGACCTGAACCCGCGGGGCGGCCCAGCGCCGAGGCAATAGGTTGACTATAGAAACGAGGCCGATCCCGATCAGCATGGGAACCACGGCCATGGCAATAAAGATGAAACGCAGTTCCTTGTGCGGGACCACGGAATGCAAGGCCAAGGTAACGACGACCAAGCCCGCCAGAACCGACGATCGCCAGGCCCCGATGCACAGACAGATCAGCAGCACCGGCGTTGCAGCGCCCCAACCAGCGACGAAATATGCCAGATAGAATGGCCACGATTGCTCCCCCATCGCCTGGCTGATGCCCTGCGGCCCATTGCGCAGATAATTCAGCCAGACCGATTGGAATGGCGCCCCCCAGGTTGCCCAGTCCAGCCCTCCCAGTACCGCTACCACAACCGCCGCACCGCCAATCGCCACCGAAATGAACGCTCGGCGATCGCGAACATGTTGCCACACCGCGACGGCGGCGATGACCGGGGCGTATTGATAGCGGAGCGCGCAGGCCAGTCCGAACAGGATGCCGGCCAGCACGAGGCGGCGCGGCCGTCCCGCGGCGTCCGCGCCCAGCACGATCGCCAACAACGTTGCGTAGGCCGCCAGCGGTTCGGTCATGGCGACGGGGGCGAAATACAGTGCTTGCGGGGAAAGGGCGCAGAGCAAACCCGCTGCAACGCCACCGCCGAGGCCCGCGCACCGGCTGCCCAGCCGATAACCGGCATAGGGCACGGCCAGCGAGGCGCCGACGCATAGCAGACGCAGGACCAGGAGGTAGGCCTGAGGGGTCGAATCGAACGCCGCGACGGCGCGCATGACGCCCGCGATTACCCCCGGCAGCAACCACGAACGGATGCCGTCGAGATACTCCCAGGTCACGACCCCGCTGCCGAACGCCAGGCGATGCGCGGGCTCCAGATACTGGAACGTTTCGTCGGGATAAGCGATGTAGGTTTGCGTCGCGACGACCCACAAGCGTGCGGTGAGCGCCAGTAACAGGATACTGGCCAGGGCGATGCGGCTGGCCTTCGCGTTTGCCGGTGCCGGTATCGATCCAAGCCATGGCAGGTTCATATGGGTGGCACTCGAGACACCACCCAGGGCACACCATGCGGCTGAGCGATTTCGGAAACCAGCGGACCTTCCGCCACCAGCGGCATTTCGATCGGCCCATTGTCGCCTCTGAGATAAAACCGGCCGTTGTTATCGAGAACGATCTTTCCCCGCATCGCGGGTTCCAGAGGATCCAGCATCTCGGCGATACATTCGAGGCGTGGCCCTCGGGTAAGTGGCGCACCCAACAGGCGACCGGTGTCCCGCCAGGTTTCCTCGAAATCCAGATAATGGCCATCATAGATCGATACAAAATTTGGGGTCTCGATCCAATCCTCCGGCGCTGTCTCCAGCGTCACTTCTTTTTTGCTGTTGGTCGCAAAACCGAAGGACATCGACCCGCTGGGCGGACGACATGTTACACCGATGTCGCAGCGAGCCCGTCCTGGTTGCCGCCTTGCCAGGCGTCCGAGGGTTTCAGGGCGAAACACGCCGATGAGCTTATCGGCGAGGCGAGACTGAAGCAGCGTCTTGGTTGGCGGCGTGGCGCCCGGCTTCATGCCTTCTTCCCAACTGGCGGCCAACATGCTGTTTTCGACAGTCATCCGCGTGAGCACGAATTCTTCCCTCCCATCGACCAAACGCACTGCCGCGCGGGTTCCGAAGACCCCACGCGGCAATCGGTCGGAGCGCTTACGGCCGCTGCACCAGCTCGATCAGGTAGCCGTCGGGGTCCTTCACGAACGCAATGATGGTGGTGCCGAACTTCACCGGGCCAGCGGGACGGGTGATGACGCCGCCGGCTTCGACCGCGCGGCCGCAGGAACCCGCCACGTCCGGCACGCCGACCGCGAGGTGGCCGAACGCGGAACCGATGTCGTATTTCTCGGTGCCATAGTTATAGGTGAGCTCGATGGCGGTGTTGTCGTCCTCGCTGCCGTAGCCGACGAAGGCGAGCGTGTATTTCCCATCCGGCACGTCCCGGCGGCGCATCTCGTGCATGCCGAACGCCTTGCAGTAGAAGTCGATGCTGCGTTGCAAATCGCCCACGCGCAGCATGGTGTGCAGAAAACGGCTCATGGTGTTCGGCTCCCTTGGTTGATCTGGTCCCGGCCGAGGCCTAGCAGGAAAAGCCCGGCGCTGTCTGCCGCCGCTATGCTGGCGAGGCGGTTCACCAGGATGGCGCCGGCGGCCTCGAACGCGATGCCGCGTAATCCGGCTTCCGCGGCGGCCGCAATGGTGGCCGGCCCAATGGTCGGCAGATCGATTCGCCGGTCCTGACCGGGCTTAACCACTTTGACCAGAACCCCGCCGTGCGCGGGCAGCGCCAGCGCTTGGCAACGACGCAACATCGCATCCGTGCCTTCCGCGGCTTCGACCGCGAGCACCACGCCTTGCTGCACCACGCAGCCCTGCCCGACATCGACCGCGCCCAACGCGCGCGCCACCGCGACGCCGCGGGCGATATCCGCCATCGCCGCCGCATCGGGGGCAGCTAGGGTCAGCAATCCTTCGGGGGCCAACGCTTCTTTTAGAATTTCATGGGCGCCGAGAACGCGAAATCCATATTCGCCAATCACCTTTACCACCGCGGCCAACAGCCCGTCATCGCCCATGAAGGCCGATTTGCCGATGCGCGCGAGGATTCGGGTGCACTCGAAGTCCGGCCGCATATCGAAAAACGATGGGCGGCGAACCGGCCCGATCAACACGAGGTCCTGGCACCCATGCTCGAGCAAAGCGGCCTTGATGCGGCCGGCCGCGCCCATACGGACGATTTCGTGCGGCCATTCGGACAGCCAGGATTTATCGACGAATCCTTCCAGTCCCACGACGAAGACCGTTCGTCCGCTGGCTTTGGCCGCCTTGGCGACCTGCAACGGCAAATGGCCGCCGCCGGCCAGAATGCCCAAATTGCGCGGCGGCTCGGGTTGTACGGTCATGCTGCGTCATATCCCTATATGCTGCGTATGCGAAGGTTGCCTCTTTTCGCCCGGCGCCATAGGGTTATTATAGATGACCGGATGCGGCGGCCTCAAACCGCCCGAGCAGCATGAGGATACGCGCATGAGTGGAACGACCCAAAAGACGGTGACCATCACCCTCGATGGCACGAACCGGAAACTGACCGTTCCGCTTATGCACGGCACCGCCGGCGCGGACGTGTTCGACATTCGCAAGCTGTACGGCGAACTCGGCGTGTTTACCTACGACCCCGGCTACGGCGCCACCGCGTCCTGCGAGAGCAAGATCACCTACATCGACGGCGACGTGGGCATCCTGCAGTACCGTGGCTACCCGATCGAGCAGCTGGCGGACCACTCCAACTTCCTGGAGGTTTGCTATCTGCTGTTGAATGGGGAGCTGCCGAATGCGGTGCAGGCGGCGGAGTTCAACAAGGGTGTCATGCATCACACGATGCTGCATGAGCAGATCCGCAGCTTCTACAATGGCTTTCGCCGCGACGCGCACCCGATGGCCGTCATGTGCGGCGTGGTGGGCGCGCTGTCGGCGTTCTATCACGACAGCCTCGACATCAACGATCCGGAAAGCCGCCGCATCAGCGCCTTCCGCCTGGTCGCCAAGCTGCCGACCATCGCTGCCTGGGCTTATAAATACACGATCGGCCAGCCGTTCATGTACCCGCGCAACGACCTGACCTACGCGGAGAACTTCCTGTATATGTTCCACGGCGTGCCGACCGAGGAATACAAGGTCAATCCGGTGCTCTCGAAGGCGATGGATCTGATCATGATCCTGCATGCCGACCATGAGCAGAACGCTTCCACCTCTACGGTGCGTCTGGCCGGTTCCACCGGCGCCAACCCGTTTGCCTGCATCGCGGCCGGCATCGCCAGCCTGTGGGGTCCCGCGCATGGCGGCGCCAACGAGGCCGTGCTGAAAATGCTGGCCGACATCGGCCACGTCGACAACATTCCGGATTTCCTGTCCGAGGTGAAAGACAAGAACAACCACGCCAAGCTGATGGGCTTCGGCCACCGGGTCTATAAGAACTACGATCCGCGCGCGAAGATCATCCAGCAAGCGTGCCACGATGTGCTGCACGAGCTGGGCATCGAGGGCGACCCGCTGCTCGACCTCGCGATGGCCTTGGAAAAGATTGCGCTGACCGACCCGTACTTCGTCGACCGCAAGCTCTACCCGAACGTCGATTTCTATTCGGGCATCATCCTCAAGGCGATGGGCTTCCCCACGAGCATGTTCACCGCCCTGTTCGCGCTGTCGCGGACGGTTGGCTGGATCACCCAGTGGCAGGAGCTGATCGAAGATCCGGAACAGCGCATCGGCCGTCCCCGGCAGATCTACACCGGCCCAGCGGAACGGGATTACGTGCCGGTCGACAAACGCGCCTGAGCCGGTTTCACCGCCTGAAAAGAGCCAGGGGGCGACCTCTGGCTCTTTTTTTGTGTCCGCGGCGGGCGATCGTTATCCACAGGTCGGGGATAAGTTTATCCACAGATTGTTGATAGTTTGCTGAAGAAACGCTCGGTAACCTTATTGAATGGCTTCACAATAGGGAATGACTGGGATTCTCATGCGCTTGAACAGAAACGGAACATCGATTTCTAAAACTGCCTCGTCTCGCAAAATACGTTTCCGGCCTTAACGATTTGTTAATTTTTGCCCTTGATGCGCGCGCCGATTTCCATCTTAATACATCTGTAGGTTGTATTTATATCGACAAATAAGCGGGAGGCGTGTGTGGTTGAGCGATGCAGTCTGGACAACCTGGTGAGAGCCCGCCTGAAACGGTGGCCGCAACGGCCGCCGGGGCTCAAGGCGCGCCGCGGGCAAAATGCCTGGCTCCGTTGCCGGCCGCCAGAGGGCACACACAAAGTGCATCCATTTCTGAAGCTGCCGGGCAGCAATCATTGGCGCACTTTGCCGGACGGCCTGTGGCTGAATTTCGGGGGAACGCCAGAGGATCCGTATGTGGATATCTTTGCCGTGGAAGCCTGCAGCACCTCGCAAAATCTGCTGGACAAACGATCCCGGTTCGCACCGAGCACCCATTCGATGCTGGCGCATTGCCCGGTGCCGTGGCTGTTGGCGCCGGTAACAGCCACCGATTCCACCCCACGCTGGCGCATTACCGGCATTTTTCGGGAGCAGCCGACCCATCCCGCCACCCTGCCGGTGCGCGAGATGCGAGTACTGTATGGCCTGACGAACCGCGACTACGACGGTTTCGTGCGATCGCAACTCGCGCATGCACACGAGTTTTTCATGCCGCTGGATAAATTGACCGAGGAGAACAGCGACCAAAACCCCGCGCTGCGGGCCTTGGTCAAACGCACATCGATCACAGCGAACTTTCTCAATTACTGACCGATGGCCACAAATCCGGCCGGTCGGTGATGAGGCCATCGGCGCCCCAGCCAAGCAGACGTCGCATCGCATCTGGGTCGTTCACGGTCCATGGCAGGACCAGAAGGCCGAGTTCGTGGGCTTCATCGACCAGGTCGCGCGTCAGGTTGGTGTGCTCGGGTGCCCAGATCGGTCCGCCCTCGGCGGCCACGACCCGGGGGATGGAGCCGCCGAAGTCCTGGGGGTGCGGCCCATCCCACCACAAATGTGCGTCGCGCTCGGTTTCCGGTCGGGTCAACCATGCCAGCCGGATGTCGGGCCGGGTGCGGCGCACGTGCCGTGGGCCCCGCCAATCGAAGGATTCGAGATAGATACGCGATCCGGCGTCGGCGGCGTCGACCACGGCCAGCGTCGCATCGGCCAGCACCGGCGCCGGTACAGTCAGGTTGGGAAAGCGCGGGTCGGTCTTCAGTTCGACCGTGAGGCGGACACTGGGTGAGAGGCGCAATACGTCCGCCAGTGCCGGAACGCGGGCGCCATCGTGCGGCCGCTGTTGCGGGAATTGCGCCCCGTAGGCCGCGCCCGGCCGCAAGCGACCGACGTCGAACCGTCCTAGCTCCGCCAGCGTCAGGTCGCGCAACGCGGGTCCGGGCGATCCAATCCAGGCCCCGGTCGCATCGCGCGTCAGGTCCGGGTTCAGCGTCAGATCGTGCGAGACAACCACAACGCCGTCCGCGGTCATGCCGACGTCGAGCTCGATCACCTCGACGCCCATGGCGAGCGCCGCCTGGAAACCTTCCATCGTATTCTCGGGGAAAAGACCCCGGGCGCCACGATGTCCTTGCAGGCCAAGGGGGAGCGTGATGTTAGGATCGGACAACAGGAACCTCGGAGAAAGCGGATGGAATACACAACCCTTGGACGAACCGGCTTGCGCGTCAGTGTCGCCGGGCTTGGCTGCGGCGGCTTTAGCCGCCTGGGTCTGAACGCTGGTCTGGGTGACGATCACGCCATCGCAATCATCCGTCAGGCGCTGGAACTCGGGGTTAACATAATTGACACAGCCTCCGTCTACGGCACGGAGGAAGTGGTGGGCAAGGCATTACGCGGCGTTCCCCGCGAGAGCGTGGTCATCTGCACCAAGACGTCCAAGCCCGCCAGCGACAAAACTTTCAGCGTGCACAGGATACTCGAAAGCCTGGACGGGTCGCTGAAGCGCCTGGGCACCGATTACGTCGACGTTTTCCAGCTGCACGCGGTGCCCCCCAGCGCCTACGACTTTGTGCGGGATGAAATCGCCCCCGCGCTGCTGCGGGAAAAGGCGCGCGGAAAGTTCCGGTTCCTGGGCATCACCGAGACGGCGCCGAACGATCATGAGCAGGTCATGTTGAACCGAGCGACCCGGGACGGGATTTGGGACACCGCGATGCTGGCGTTCCATCTCATGGATCAGGTCGCGCGAAGCAAGGTGTTCCCGCACACGCTGGCCAACGGCGTCGGCACACTCATGATGTTCGCCGTGCGCTCCATCTTCGCGCGCCCGGCGCAATTGTCCGCGGCGATGAGCGACCTCGCCGCCGCCGGCCTCGTGCCGGCCGAACTCGCTGCGCGGGACAATCCTCTGGATTTCCTGATCCATGAGGGCGGTGCCAGCAGCGTCACCGACGCGGCATACCGCTATGTGCGGCATGAGCCGGGGGTGGACGTGGTGCTATTCGGCACCGGCAGCCCCGATCATTTGCGATCCAACATTCAATCCATCCTGAAACCGCCACTGCCGGAGGCCGATCGCGTTCGGCTGGCCGCGCTATTCAGCCACCTGCGCGGCGTGGGGCTGGAGGTGCCGCCACCCCGCTAGCTTTGAGTTCGCGAATAAGGGTGGCCAGGACGTCCCGGTCCGCTTGTCCGGCAACCGGGATGCTGAACTCGGCATGCGTAACGATATGGCCGTAGCGGTCATGCAGCTTGCGGCCGATCTGCTTGAAGGTGCCGATGGTTGCGTAGAGGTTCAGCACCTCATCGTCGATCATGTCCGGCATTTCCTCCCACCGTTGCTCGCGCGACAGCACGCTCATGCGTTTTGCCAGGTCGCCCAGACCGTGGAATTCGAACGCCGCGCGGTAACCGGGGGTGGAGCAGTAGAACGCCACGCGGGCGCGGATGTCGCGGATGCGCTTGTCCAGTTCCTCATCGGTCCCAGCGGTGGCGATCAGCGGCTTGATCGCGACGGCGAATTTGTCTGGGTCTCGCCCGGTTTTCGCGGCACCCATGCGGAATGCCGGTCGCATGACTTTTTCAATGTACTCGGCGGTGCAGACGGGGTGCGGGCGCATACCGTCGGCGCATTCCCCGGCGATTCGGCACATGACCGGATTGACGGCGGCGAGATGGATGGGAATGTCCGGGTGGGCGATCGGACCGGGGTCGAACAGGGGCACCATCAGGTTGAGCCGATAATGCGGGCTGGAGAACGCCAGTTTTTTCCCCGTTTGCCAGCAGTCCCAGACCGCCCGCACGGCATTCACGTAATCGCGGATCCAGGGTCCGGCGGGGGACCATGCCATGCCGTAGCGGCGCTCGATATGCGCGCGCACCTGCGTGCCCAACCCGAGCGTGAAGCGCCCGGCGGAGAGGCGTTGGAGAGTCCAAGCCGACAATGCGGTGGACGTGGGGCTGCGTGGGAACGCGATGGCCACGGCGGTGGCGATTTTCAGCGTTGTGGTGGCCTGCGCGGCGATCGCACCGACGATGTAGGGATCTTCCTTGCATTCCTCGATCGCCAGGCCGTCATAGCCCAAGTGCTCCAGCTCACGGGCGTCGCCGAACACGCGGGTTATGTCCAGCGGCACCTCGGGCGGGCGCAGGCCGGGGTCGACCTTGCCCAGGGGCAACAAGGTTTCGATATGCATGGCTGGGCCTCCCTCCCGCCGGAACGATAGGGGCTTTCCCCCCGGACGCCCAGGCGCGACACTGGGGGAATGTCCGAGGAAACGCGATCCCCCAACGCCACGACTCGCCGTACCCGTATCACCGCGATGATCGTCGCGACGGCGATGTTCATGCAGAACCTCGACTCCACGGTGATCGCCACGGCGCTGCCGACCATGGCGAAGGTGTTTGGTTACGATCCGCAGCACATGAGCGTCGCGTTGACCTCGTACTTGCTCAGTCTCGCGGTGTTCATTCCGGCCAGCGGCTGGATCGCCGATCGCTACGGGGCGAGGAACGTGTTCCGCATCGCCATCGTGGTTTTTACCATCGGGTCGGTGCTGTGCGGATTGTCGCAGAGCCTCGCGTTCCTGGTCTGCGCCCGCATCCTGCAAGGGCTTGGCGGGGCTATGATGGTGCCCGTCGGGCGCCTGCTGCTGCTGCGCACGGCCGCGAAAACCGAGCTGGTGGCGGCGATGGCGTGGCTGACGACCCCTGCCCTGCTGGGACCGGTCGTCGGACCGCCGCTCGGCGGTTTCATCGTTACCTATTTAGATTGGCGATGGATTTTCAACATCAACATCCCCATCGGCATCCTTGGTTTTGTCCTCGTGACGTTGTTTATCGAGGATGTGCGCGAACCCCCGCGCGGCCGTTTCGACCTGCGCGGGTTGTTCCTGACCGGTATCGCGCTAATCGGGCTGATGTTCGGGCTGGAGACGCTGGGTCGCGGCGTGGTGCCGATGTGGGCGACGCAGGCGATGATCGCCGCCGGTTTGTTGGCGGGCCTGCTGTATGTGTGGCACGCGCGCCGGGTGGCCGAACCCGTGCTCGATTTCACCCTGCTGAAACTGCCGTGCTTCGGGGTCGCGTTCGGGGCAATGATGCTGTTCCGTACCGGCATCGGTGCCATTCCCTTCTTGTTGCCGATGATGCTGCAAGTGGGCTTCGGGAAAGAGGCGGTGGAAAGTGGGATGATCACCTTCGCCAGCTCCGCCGGCGCCTTGGTGATGAAGCCGGTGACGCAACGGGCGCTGCGGCTGTTCGGGTTCCGCGACACGCTGATCTGGAACGGGTTTTTTTCAGGCATCATGCTGTGCGCTTGCGCCGCTTTCCGCCCGACCTGGCCGGCCGCGGCGATCTACGGGGTGCTGCTGATCGGCGGGTTCATGCGGTCGTTGCAGTTCACCGCGTATAACACTCTCGCCTATGGCGATGTGCCTCGTCCGCGCATGAGCGCCGCCACCAGCCTGTACACCGCCGGGCAACAATTGGCGGCGACGATCGGGGTGTCGGCGGGGGCGATGTCGCTGGCGGTGGCGGGATCGTTCTCGGGCCACATCGTGCCGACACCGATGGATTTCAGCATCGCGTTCCTGGTGGTGGGGCTGCTCACGACGGCGGCGGCGCCGGTGGCATTGTTGATGCCGCGTTCGGCGGGGGACGATTTGACGGGTCGACGGGCGGCGGTGCCTCGGGCGGGGGCGTAGAAGCGCACCGCGTCAAGCCTCGCGCACTTCAGCCTCATGCTAGAGCGTGATCGCCTGAGGTTGACTTCAACCTCGGGCGTGAATCACCCTCTCAAACAAAGGCTTAGACCATGATCGAACGCCGAGATCGCGTGCAACCTCAAACGATCATGGTCTAAGCGAATAGGCCGGGGACCCAGCCGCTGCGACAATGCCCCGTCGATTGCGGCCGACGCCGCTTGAAACCGACGCCCCGTGGCCGTAGGTTAGTCATGTCTGGTCAAGGATATAAGAAGTGCCCACGCTCAATATGCTGGAAGCCAAGACCCACCTCTCCCGCTTGGTGGAAGCGGTGGAAAGCGGCGCCGAAACCGAATTCATCATCGCCCGCAACGGCAAGCCCGCGGCTCGGCTGGTGGCACTGGAGACGAAGCCGGTCGGGAAGCGGATCGGCGTGGCCAAGGGGAAGTTCGTCGTGCCGGACGACATCGACGCCGATAACGACCTGATTGCCGAGATGTTCGGGGTTGGGCCGGCGTGAGACTGCTTCTGGATACGCACATTGCCCTTTGGGCGATCGTGGACGATCCGAAGCTGCCCTCCATAGCGCAACGGCTGATAGCCGAACCCGGCAATGAGGTCTTCGTCAGCGTGGTGAGCCTATGGGAGATCGCGATTAAACGCGCCCTGGCGCGCGGACGGTCGACCGATATGCCGATTTCCGCCAAGGAGGCTCTGCGTTACTGTCAGGAGGCGGGGTACCGGATCCTCGAGATGACGGCAGAGCATGCCGTCGCGGTCGAATCGTTGCCGACCCGGCCTGCTGACCCGTTCGACCGGCTGCTGGTGGCGCAGGCCTTGAGCGAACCCATGCGGCTTATCACGCATGACGCGAAGGTGGCGGCGTATGGAGAAACGATTATGCGGGTCTGACCCCGAGGGTTCAGTGATACCGCTCCCCATGCATGTCGGTGCGGTTCACGGCCTCGGGCGGCGGTTCCTCCCCGGCTTGCTGGTAATGCGCGAGGTGGCGGGTGCGGTAGGCGACAGTGGGCCGGTTGACGAAGCCCATGCGGGTGCCGGCGTCCTGCATGTGTTTCCAGACGAACTGGTCCATCACCGCCGCCACGTCCTGCGATAGCAGCGTCCACGCGATCATGTGGCGGAACGCCGGCTTCATCACCAGCATGCAGTTGGTGTCCACATAGGTGCGGCCATCCACCGTCGGGCAGACCCCCATCGCCGACCCATCCAGACGGTGCAGCATGCGGGCCGAGGCGATGGCGTCGAGCCGATGCTCCGCCACGTATTTCAGCAACCCCTCGAGATGGTCGGGATAGTACCAGTTGTCCGCGTCGAGGAACGCGATGGCATCGGCTTCCATGGCCATCGCCTGGTAGCAGCCGATCAGGCGTGGCGTGTTGCCGTAATCCCTGTAATTGCGCTGCAACACGACATGCGTGCCCTTGAAATCCTCGATCTGCGCGGGGCGGGAACCATCGCAGACAAGGATGTGGTGAGCGGGGATGGTCTGCGCGCATACGCTTGCATGCGCCTGGGAGACCCATTCGTCGCTGGTTTCGAAATAAGGGGTAACAACGCATATCTTCATGGCGGGAGCGTACCACATTTTCGTTCGGCGCCAGATTCGTGGTTCAATCCGGACAGCGGAGGACCAACCTGCCATGCCGAACAAGCCCAATATCGTCTTCATCCTGGCCGACGACCTCGGCTACGCCGATTTGTCCTGCTACGGGCGGCGAGAATACGCGACGCCCAACATCGATCGAATCGCCGAACGCGGGGTGCGATTCACGCAGGCCTATGCGAACTCGGCGGTGTGCTCCGCCACGCGGCTGGCGCTGATCACCGGGCGATACCAATACCGCCTCCCGCTGGGGTTGGAGGAACCGCTGGCCGGCAAGGCCCATGTGGGGCTGCCGCCGGAGCACCCGACCCTGCCGTCGCTGCTGCGGGCGCAGGGATACGCGACCGCGTTGATCGGCAAATGGCATTTGGGGGTGCTGCCATCGTTCGGCCCGCTCAAAAGCGGCTACGACCGGTTTTGGGGCATCCGTTCCGGGGCCATCGACTATTTCACCCACCTCAATTCCCGTGGCGCTCCGGATTTGTGGGACGGCGATCGGACCGTGGAACAAACCGGCTACCTCACCGATCTGCTGGGCGATCGCGCGGTCGAGGTCGTCAACAACGCCAGGGGACCATTCCTGCTGAGCCTGCATTTCAATGCCCCGCACTGGCCCTGGGTCGCGCATGGCGACGAGGGCGAATCCGAGCGCCTGCGCGGCGGCAATTTGCGACATTACGACGGCGGCACCATGCGTACGTATGCTCGGATGGTGCAGGCAATGGACACCCAAATCGGACTTGTGTTGCAGGCGCTGGACGTCACCGGGCAGGCGGACAATACGATCGTCGTCTTCACCAGCGATAACGGAGGAGAACGGTTTTCCGATACCTGGCCGTTTTCCGGCGTGAAAACCGAACTGCTGGAGGGCGGTTTGCGGGTGCCGGCGGTGATGTGCTGGCCGGCGGGACTGCGCGCGGGAACCACCTGCGATCAGGTGATGGCGACGATGGACTGGCTGCCCACATTGCTGGACGCGGCTGGTGCGGCATCCGATCCCGCGTACCCGCCGGACGGGATCGATTTGCTGCCGGTGCTGCGGGGTGGCGCCGTTTCGCCTCGCACCCTGTTTTGGCGCTACAAAAACAACGAGCAGGCCGCGATGCGGGACGGCGATATGAAGTACCTGAAAATTCGCGACAACACGTTCCTGTTCGATGTCGTCCAGGACCCACGCGAGCGCGCGAACCTGAAGACGCGCCGCGCCGAAGAATACAACAGCATGGTCGAACAGTGGAACACCTGGAACGAAACCATGCTGCCCACCATCCCCGACAGCTTCGGCGAGGGTTTCAGCGCGGCGCAGCTTGCCGACCACATCGGGATGTAGGTGCTATCCCGACGGCATAACATTGTTAAGCGGTCAGCGTAGCGCCGCTCGGTTCGGGGCAGGCACGCCCCCCGGGGCATTCGTGTCAATGCGCCTCCGCCCAACTCCTCCCCATCCCAGTCTCCACCACCAGCGGCACCGACAGCACCGCCGCATTCTCCATCACCCGCCGCAACAATGCCGCCAACGCGGAAGCCTCCGCCTCAGGCGCCTCGAACAGCAATTCGTCGTGCACCTGCAACAACATCTGGGATTTCAGGCCGGCCTCCGCCAGCGCAGCCGGCAACCGCACCATCGCCCGCTTGATGATATCCGCGGCACCACCCTGTAACGGGGCGTTGATCGCCTGCCGTTCCCCATACGCCCTCCGAGCGGGGTTCTTGTCCTGAATGCCGGCGATCCAGCAGCGGCGGCCGAACGGCGTCACCACATATCCGTTCGCCTGGGCTTCTTTCCGGGTACGATCCATGTAGGCGCGTATCTCGGGGTAGCGGACGAAGTAACGATCGATGTAGCCTCGTGCCTCGCCGGGCCCGATGCCGAGCTGGCGGCCCAGCCCGAAGGCGCTGATGCCGTAGATGATGCCGAAGTTGATTGCTTTGGCGCGGCGGCGGGTCATGGCGTCCATGCCCTCCATTGGCACGCCGAAGACCTCGCTGGCGGTGCGGGCGTGGATGTCCTCGCCGCGTGCGAAACTTTCCTTCAGGGCGGGGATATCGGCGACATGCGCCAGCAGCCGCAGCTCGATCTGCGAGTAATCCGCGCTGACCAGCACATGGCCGGGTTCGGCGACGAAGGCATGGCGGATGCGGGCGCCTTCCTCGGTGCGGATGGGGATGTTTTGCAAGTTGGGGTCGGTGGACGACAACCGCCCGGTCGCGGCGATCGCCATGGCGAAGCTCGTGTGCACCCGCCCCGTCGCCGGGTTTATTTGCGCCGCCAGCGCATCGGTATACGTGGATTTCAGTTTCTGCAGCTGCCGCCATTCCAGGATGCGCTCGGGCAGTTGGTGCCCCTGATCCGCCAACCCCTGCAACACGGAAGAGTCCGTGCCCCAGGCGCCGGTTTTCATCCGCTTGCCGCCGGGCAGTTTCATTTCGTCGAACAGCACTTCCCCGAGTTGCTTAGGGCTGCCGACGTTGAATGGATGACCGGCGAGGCGGTGGCAGTCCTGTTCCATCACCGCCATGCGGCCTTCGAAATCGACCGACATGCGCTTGAGGTCGGCCTCATCGACCTTCACGCCGGCGCGTTCCATGTCCAGCAGGATGGGGATCAGGCGGCGTTCGACCTGCTCGTAGAGCGCCAGCGCTTTGTTGGCACGCAGCCCCGGCCGCAACACGTCCCACAGGCGCAGGGTTACGTCCGCGTCCTCGGCGGCGTAGGCGGTAGCCTTGTCGAACGGCACCTGGGAGAAGGGGATCCGGTTGCGGCCCGTTCCGGTCACGGAATCGAAACCGATCGGCGCGTGGCCCAGATGCAGGCCGGAAAGCTCGTCCATGCCGTGGCCGTGCAACCCGGCCTCCTGCACGAACGAAATCACCATGGTGTCGTCGATGGGCGCAATTGGCGGGAAACCCGCCTGCCCCAGCACCATCATGTCGAACTTGGCGTTTTGCAGGATTTTCAGCACCGAAACATCGGCGAACAGCGGCCCCAGGATCTCGATCGCCGAAGCCACGCGGAGCTGGTCGCCCAGGATTTCATGCCCGAGCGGCACGTAGCATGCCCGTCCGTGGGCGGTGGCCATCGACAGGCCGATTAGCCTGGCGCGCATGGCGTCGAGGCCGTCGGTCTCGGTGTCCAACGCGAAGCGGCCGGCGGCAACGGCTTCGGCGGCCCAGGCGCGCAGGGCTTGCTCGGTCGTGACAGTCTCGTATGGGCCGAAGCCGGAGGCCGCCTGCGCCGTGCCAGGCAGCCCCAGATCGGCCTGCACCGGCGCCGCAACGACCGGCGCGGCAGTGGGCATTTCCAGGCCAAGCCGGGCGATGGTGCTGCGGAACCCCTGCGCGGCAAGCCAGGCCGTCAACACGGCGCGATCCGGCTCTTTGACAACAAGGGAATCAATCGGCAGCGGCAACGGGGCGTCATCCCGCAGGCGCACCAACTCGTAGGAAAGGCGGGCCTTGTCGGCGTGCTCGATCAGCGAATCCCGGCGTTTGGACGGTTTCATGGATGGGGCGGCGGCGAGCACGGCCTCCAGCGAGCCGAACTCGTTCACCAGCAAGGCCGCGCCTTTGGGGCCGATGCCGGGGATGCCGGGGATGTTATCGGTGGAATCGCCGATCATCGCCTGGACTTCGATCATCTTGTCTGGCGCGACGCCGAATTTCTCCATCACCTCCGGCAGGCCGATGGGTTTGCGCTTCATCGGATCCAGCATGGTCACGCCGGGGCGGATGAGCTGCATCAGGTCCTTGTCGGACGACACGATGGTGGCGTGCCCGCCGCTGTCGAGCATCGCCCGCGCGTAGGCGGCGATCAGGTCGTCGGCTTCCCAGTCCGGAAGTTCGATGGCGGGGACGCCGAAGGCTTCCGTCGCCTCCCGCACCAGGGCGAATTGCGGGATCAGGTCGTCCGGCGCGGGGGGGCGGTGGGCCTTGTAGGCCTCGTACAGCCGGTTGCGGAACGTGTAGCGCCCGGCGTCGAAGATGACCGCGATGTGGCTGCCGGTGTGGTCCTTCAGGAATTGCGCCAGCATGTTGGTGAAGCCGAACACGGCGTTCACCGGCGTCCCATCCGGCCGCGTCATCGGCGGCAGCGCATGATACGCTCGGAA
>JANXTL010000344.1 GCA_025352375.1 Acetobacteraceae bacterium
TAGCCCAAACCGCCTCAACTTCGGCCTCGTTCGCGAACTCGCCCCGCGCGGCCTGACCGAGAGACGTCTCGATGGCTGCCCGTTCATCGGCGGTCAAGGCAATTGGCTCAGGCGCATCGTCCGAGGCAAGACGAAGCACCAAGCGTGCAATGTCGTCCTGTGCGTCATCCGGAAGGCGGCGGGCTGCGACGATGGCGGTATCCAGGAGCTGGGTCATCGGGTTCCATCCAATCCGCAAGCGGGCTCCCATGCAATAGCGCAAGGATGCCACGTTTTCAAACGTTTCGGCATAAAACCCCTTTGATGATGAGTGATCAAGCCACTACTCCGGCAAGTCCATAATCAACCGATCGGGGAGCCGCTACGTGCTTTACGCGGCCAATCTCTCCCGCAAACGCGCCATGGTACTTTCATGGTGTGCTTCCACGTCCTCGACCGATGCGAGCGTCACGACCCGCCCGCCCAACCGCCGCATCCGCCATGCCGGCCTGGGCTGCCATGACAATCTCATCCTCCGCATCAAGGTCGTCCGCGAATCTGGCTGCGGCTTCGAGGATGAAAGCCATCTCGTTGGCAATCCGGCGCTCGGCGATTCGGCGGCCAATGCTGGATTGTATTTCGTCGGGTAGCTGGGCCTGAACGACGCTCATGCCGTGTCTCCCATGGGGAAAGCATAATATCCCATGACCCCGGTTGTACCGCTTTCGTCGCTGGCATGTACAATGCCTTGACTTCGCCGCCCGCCGAACCCACCATTCGTAAGCTCCTGACAGAACTGGCCGCCTCCCGTGCGCACATGGCCCCTCCAAGACGCCCGCAACCACCTCCGAGACGTGATCGACGGCGCCTTGCTCCAAGGCCCGCAACGCATCACCCGTCATGGCAAGCAAGCCGTCATCCTGGTCTCCGAGGAGGAGTGGAACCGCCTCGCGGCCCCGCGCCGATCATTCGGCGCGTTGCTGGCCGACAGCCCGCTCCAAGCCGACGATCTCCCCGGCCGGCGTCCCGCTCGGGTCGTGCGTCAAATGCTCTTCGACTGACGACCGCACAAGGTGTACATCCTCGACACCTGCTTGATCTCCTATCTTGGCCCAACCCAATCGCGCCCCGAGCAAACTGTCAGGGACTGGTTACGACGCAACGGGGACCGCTGTTTTCTGAGCGTCGTCAGTATGACCGAAATCGCATACGGCATCGCCTGGCTCCGGCACCGAGGCGCAACAGCGAAGGCAACCCGCGTTCAGATTTGGTACGAGGAAATCGTTGCGTTCCACGTCGACCGCATCCTCCCCATCGACGTGGATATCGCCGTCCGAGCCGGCACCCTGATGGCCAAAGCGCGCGCGGCAGGCTTCGATCCGGGCGCTGAGGATTCATGGATCGCCGCGACAGCCGAAGTCCGAGGGATGGAGGTGCTGACCTTCAACATGGTCGATTTTCGTCCCATGGGGATCGCCTGCCGCAACCCGCTGACCGACCTTCCGCCGGATTGATCAGGCTGCTTCTGTCCGTCGTTCCTCCAACGCCAGACGAACGAAGTTTCCGTTTCCCCGCCCAAAACCCGCGTTCACTGAGAGGTTCGGTATCATGGTTGCATTCAAGCTCCCTTTGAACAGCCGCGTGCGCACGGGCCAGACATGGTCAACCCAGCGGCGGTCCTCGGTCGCCGTGGGCCGCGAGTTCCGATAGCAGGTTGGCCAGACTATAGGTCGCCGTATAGCCAAGCCACCGGATCGCTTCGGAAATGTCGAGTTTGTAGGGTTTGACGGCCGGATCGAGGCCGAACGATACCGCGAGATCGTAGTGTTGAGCGTAATATTTTCTGAATGTCGCCCCTGGACCATCGGCGTCCCAGTTATTAAGATCGATATCGGTATATTCATAGGCGCTGTCCAGTGTCAGAACGAGAGGGCGATCCAACGGCTGCCGTGAAAGCAGAAACAGGCTCTGCATGACTGCCGAGGCGACGTCATCGATATGAACCGCACCTCGCCAGAACCACCTGGCCCAATCGCTGAACCTGGTGTAGACGGCATGGTTCCAATAAGGGATGAATCCGCGCGGGCGCAAAATCGTCACGTTCATGGATTTGTGTAATCCATAATCCGTGGCGATATGTTCACCAAGTATCTTGCTGCGCGAATACAGTGTGTCAGGCCGATGAACGCTCGTCGTCGAAATATGGACGATCTTGTCGATACCCATCGACGATGCGGCTTCGAATACCTCGAACGTACCGCGAACGTTCAGGTCGAAGAAGTCATGGGCGTCCTTTTGCCCGTTCGATTCGTGAATACCGTGCCACCCCGCGATATGGACAATGGACTCGCACTCGCGAAGGTATTCCACCAATCGATCGCGGTCCAAAATCGACCCCTGAATGAAAATCGCTCCCCGGGGTAACTTCGCCGGTTCCCGAATATCCAGGATGACAGGCGTATCGCCACCGGCGAGCAACCTGGGCACGAGCACCTGACCAAGGTCTCCCGCTCCGCCCGTCAGCAGGACCTTCATTTGCTTTACCGCAAGCGCGGCCCCGGATCCATCCCCAACAACACCCGCCCCGCGATCGGGTACCATTCCGGTGCGATCGTCACCGTCTGCCCGACAACTTGCAGATCGCGCCAGCATTCCGCCAACCGGCTCTCCCGCTTGAACGACGTA
>JANXTL010000020.1 GCA_025352375.1 Acetobacteraceae bacterium
ACATTCAGGACCGGGACGGCGCCCCCGGTCTCATCGAATTCGTCAAGGACAACGTCCCGACGTTGCGCAAAATCTTCGCCGATGGCGGCTATGGTGGCGAAAAGCTGGCTGCCGCGATCGCGCATATCGACGGGTTCGTGCTCGAAATCGTCAAACGCTCCGATACCGCGAAGGGGTTCGTGGTGTTACCGAAACGCTGGATCGTGGAGCGGACATTCGCGTGGCTGGGCCGGTGCCGCCGGCTCGCCAAGGACTGGGAAACATCCATCGCCTCGTCCGAGGCATGGCTGTTCCTCGCTTCAGTTCGGCGCATGACCCGCGCCATCGCGCGGGCTTGAAACAGACATGGCCAATTACGAGTCAGACTCTAAGCAGCGTCGCGCGCTTCCTCGATCAAGGGCGGCGACGGCAATTCCGCCAGCCGCTCCGGCATCTCGGCGCGGAAGGGCTTGGAAGCGCCATGTCCCGCCGCCGTATGACCGTTCTCGGTCGCCGCGGCCCGAAAATAATCCATCACGAACACCCGCACGGCGCTGGTGCGCCCGCCCGGGTTCTCGTCCCCCTCCGCCTTGCGGACGAGGGAACTCACATCCTTGCCCTCGCGTTCGCCGATTTCCATCAGCGCCTGCCAGAGCTCCGGTTCCAGCCGCATGCTGGTGCGTCCGCGCCTGGCGACGACATTGCGATTGATAAGCCGACTGTCAGACACGGCAGCCCCCATAGGTTGAACGAGGGCCATTGGAACAGAAATAGGTTAACGAACCGTTTACGCGGACGAAGATTTTTGCATGCCAACGCATGTTTTTTCATGTGTTAACAAAGGGTTAAATTACCATAGGAAATGCGAGGTCCAACGCATCGGCCGGTTCCCTTAGTGCCCCATCTTCGCCACGACCTCCATCGCATCCTCGATCCGCTCGCGGGCGTATCTCAGCGCGGTCGGCAACTCGGCGAGCGGGAGGGTGTTCCTGACGAAGACATTCGCCGATTGACACCCACGGGGCCTGAAGACATCCTGCCGTCATAAAAAGTTACTGGGAGCTTTTCGTCATGGAATCCGCTGCCACCCGAGTATGCCTCGGGTTCTCGGCCGGCGCGATCGCCGCGCTGGTATTCCATCAAGGTCTGGCCGAGATCTTCGATCAGATTGGCATTGGCCGGAACGCGGCGTTTCGCCTCGCGGCGACTTGGCCATTTGGCGTGCCCGCCGTCGTCAGCCTGAGCTTCTGGGGCGCGATGTACGGCGTCGTGTTCGCCCTTCTGATGCCGCGCTTTCGCCGCCCGTTGTGGCAGTTCGGGATTGCGATGGGCCTCCTGGCCGGATGCATGACGCTGTTCGTGGTGTTGCCACTGAAGGGTATGCCCGTCGCTCATGGTTGGGCCATGTGGCCGATCGCCCGCACACTGATCCTGACGATGTCCTGGGGATTGGGCGCCGGCTTGATATTGTTATTGATACAGCCGCGTCCGTTGCTCCGGCCGGCCGTGCGCGCCGTGCAGGCGTGACGACGATGTTCGAGCGCGACCGATTTATTTCAGATTGCGAGGCTGCCGTGGCGGGCGGCGGTCAGCGTGACATTCGCGCCCTGCTCGAGGAGGCCGTGAGCGACCGTGCCCGGATCGTCGCGGAACTTGGTGAGCCGAAGCGGGCGGGGATCGATGTGCTGTACCGATCCAAGCACGTGACGATCCTCAATCTGGTGTGGGGACCGCACATGACCGTCATGCCGCACAATCACCACATGTGGGCGGTCATCGGCATGTACGGCGGACGGGAGGACAACATCTTCTGGCGTACTCTGCCACCCGATGCGAAGCGGCCGCTCGAAGCTGCCGGCGCCTCGTCGTACTTCCCTGGCGATGTTGGCACGCTGGGGCCGGACATTATTCATTCCGTCACCAATCCGCTGGGCAAGCTGACCGGCGCGCTGCACGTCTATGGCGGCGACTTCCTGAAACAGGAACGCGAGCAGTGGGACGAGGAGACGCTGGCCCAGTGCCCCTACGATACCGCGGGAGCACGGAAATTGTTCGAGGATTCCAACCGGTTTTTGGAACGCGCCTAGAACCGGTTGTATCGTTCAACCCGGACGCTCTCCCACAAAAGACGCCAGCTTCACGCCGTGCTCGGCGGCGATCATCTCCGCGGCCTTTTCGCCGATCATGATCGAGGGTGCGTTGGTGTTACCGCTGGTCACGTTCGGCATGATGCTGGCGTCCGCCACGCGCAGCTTTCCAACCCCCATCATGCGCAACCGGGGATCGACCACGTCGCCGATGCGGCAGGTGCAGGTGTGGTGGTATACGGTCAACGAAAAATGCAGCGCGAAATCCTTGAGCAGCGCATCGCTGGGCTCGTCGCCCATCCGATAGCCATGTTTTTCCGCGAGAAACGGCGGAATCATCACAGGGCCGAGTTTACGATTCCCCGGCCAGTGCGCCGCGACATCCAGGGTGCGCCGAATGACAGCCTGCATCACTTTCATGTCGTGCGGATCGTCGTAGTAGTTCATGCGGATCGATGGGTGGGTCGCGGCGTCGGCGCTTTCCAGAACGATCTCGCCTTCGCTGTGCGGCAGCACGGGATTGGCCAACAGGAATATCGCTTCCGAATCCGGCCCCAAACGTTTCGCTGGGTCGTCGTAAAACCGCTCCGTGTCGATGTTAAAACGATCTCGCACCAGCCCGTCGTCGCCCGCCGTGAAGAAGGGGATTATTTCGGCATCGTGACTGTGTGTGTCGCCAAGGCCAGTGGAGAAAAACGCCACCCCGTCGCACAGAGACGTGGACACCAAGCCCTGCCCGGTAGCCTCCCACTCGGCGATCCGCCGGTCGGCTTCCAGCTTCATGGCCAGCAGCTCGGGCGACAGGTTCGCATCGTCGGCGGGATCGGCGGGCAGCGGTCCGCCCGGTCCGCGCAACACGGCGGATCCCATCGACCGCGCGAGTTGGTTCATCGTCACCCCCGCCTCGGGGGCCGAAAAGCATAAGGGAACCATCAGATGGTCCTTCAAATGCTTCCCGACATGCGGTGAATCCAGAACGCAGGAAACGCCGGCTGCTTCGAGTTCGTGCCGCGGCCCGATGCCGGACAGCAGCAGCAGATGCGGCGAGCCGATCGCGCCCGCGCTGAGAATCACTTCCTTGCTGGCAAGGGCCGTGTGGGTTTCGCCCGCTTCGGTGCGATATACGACGCCTGTGGCGTTCAGATTGCCGGTTTCGCCTTCGACGATTACGCGGGTGACCTGCGCGCCGGTAACGATCGTTAGATTTGTCCGGCTTTCCGGTTCGCCTTGCAGGAACGCCTGATAGGTGCTCGACCGTTTTCCCATCCGTATGCTGTATTGCGTGAGCGACACCGCCCCGGCCGAACCGCCCCTGTCCCGCCCGTTGTAATCGCCACGCGGGATGCCCGCGGCCACGGCCGCCTCAACAAAGTCGTCGGCGACCGGGAGGGCCGGGGAACGCACGGATACGCCAAGGGGACCACTGCTGTTATGCGCCGATGGATCGATCGGCGCACCGGCGGTGGGCCCGAGCCCCTCGCTTTTCAGGAAATAGGGCAGAACGTCGTTGTAGCTCCATCCGGTGGCTCCGCCGGCTGCCCAGGAGTCGAAATCCCCAGGATGGCCGCGCACATACATCATGTAATTGATGCTGGAGGAGCCGCCGAGCATCTTACCGCGGGGCACCGGCATGCGCCGGCCGTTGAGGCCGAGGCCGGCCTTGCCGGGGTCAGCGGTGTACATCCAGTCGACGGCTGGGTCCAACTGCATCGACCCGCACGCCACGGGCATGGATGACACCGCGGGCGGCCGGTCGCCGGCCTCGATCAGGGCAACGCGGCATGCGGGGTCTTCGGACAGGCGGGAGGCGATGACCGCGCCGGCCGAGCCGCCGCCGACCACGATGAAATCGAACATCTCCGGCATGATTTACCTCCCTATTGTTAGTTCTGACCCTTTGCGTGGCGCATCGATCTTGCATAACACAATACCGAACTGTCAAGATAATTCGAAAGCGGGCGGGATAACCTACCCCTTCCACTTCACCGGCCGCAGCGGCGGGTGAGGAACGAGAAATCCCGCCAGCCGGCGGTGCAGTGCAAATCCTCGATCTCCACGATGCGCACGATGTGGCTCCCTTTGGCTTGCCGGGGATGCTAGAGCGGCGGCCCGACCACCAAAAGGGCGCCCATGCTTTCGATTCCCCGCCGTTCGGCGTTTGCCTTGCCGCTGCTCGCCGCCCTCCCGGCTCGGGCCGACACGCCGGTGGCTGCCAAGCCTTTGTCGCGCGACATCGTTTGGTGGCAAAAACGGCACAAGGACAAGCTGGATGAGATAAAGGACAAAAAACCCAACATCATTTTCCTGGGCGATTCCATCACCCAGGATTGGGAGGTCGACGGGGATAAACCTTGGCTCAAATTTGCCCCCCTGTGGAACCGGTTTTACGGCGACCGCAACGCGGTGAACCTGGGGTTCAACGGCGACGCCACCTGCCACTTGCTATGGCGCATCGAAAATGGGGAGGTCGCGGGCATTGCCCCCAAAGTCTCGGTCATGTTGATCGGTGCCAATAATCTGGGGCGCCTGCATTGGTCGGCAGGCGATACGATCGCCGGCATCGGGGCCTGTATCAACGCGGTCCGGCGCCGCTTGCCGACCACCAAAATCCTGTTGCTGGGCGTGCTGCCGAGCATAAGGAGCGAATGGGTGACCGAGACGACGTTGACGATCAACCGGGGGCTGGCGACGCGTTACCGTGACGGCGAGACGGCGACCTACATGGATGTCGGCCGCATCTTTATGAAAGTCGGGAACGTGGATCCCGACAAGTTCCTCGATCCGTTGCTGACGCCACCAGCGAAACCGCTACACCCCTCCCCCGAGGCGCAAACCATGGTAGCTGCCGCGATCGAACCCACACTCGCTCGGTTGCTCGGCGACCGTGTACACAAATAGGAGAGAAACATGCCCAAAGGTTACTGGATTGCCCGCGTCGACGTGACCAACGCGGAAGGTTACCAAGGCTACGTCACCGCCAACGGTGCGGCGTTCAAGAAATACGGCGCCCGCTTCCTCGTGCGCGGCGGCACGTTCGAGGCGCCTGAAGGCGTTGCCCGCGCCCGGAACGTCGTTCTGGAGTTTCCGGACTATGCGACGGCGGTGGCGTGTTACCACTCCCCTGAATACGCGGCGGCGAAGGCGCACCGAGATGGCGCGGCGGAGGCGGAGCTGCTGATCATCGAGGGGTACGACGGGGTACAGCCGTGAAAATCGCTATTCTGGACGATTATTTCGATACCGTCCGTGATTTGCCTTGCTTCGCCACGCTGGCGGGGCATGAGGTGACGATCTTCAACGATCACATGCAGGATACGGATGCTCTGGCCGCAAGGCTGGCGGATATTGAGGTTTTGGTGCTGATCCGGGAGCGGACCAAGATCCGGACTCCGCTGCTGGAACGGCTGCCGCGCTTGAAGCTTATCAGCCAACGCAGCGTTTTTCCTCATATCGATGTCGAGACATGCACGCGGCTCGGGATTGTCGTGTCGTCCAGCCAGCATGCGGATACTCCGTCGTACGCGGCGTCGGAGCTGACCTGGGCGCTGGTGCTGGCCGCGATGCGGCAAATTCCGCAGCAGGTGGCGTCGATGAAGGCCGGCCACTGGCAGATGGGTGTGGGCACGACGCTGCGGCACAAGACTTTGGGGATTCATGGGTACGGGCGGATCGCGAAGGTGGTCGCGGGGTATGCCGCACCGTTTGGCATGAACGTTCTGGTTTGGGCGCGGCCGGATGGGTTGGCGCGTGCCGCCGCCGATGGCCACGCCGCGGCGGCGAACAAGGAGAAACTGTACGAGCGCGCCGACGTCGTGACGTTGCACATGCGGTTGGTCGATGCGACGCGCGGCATCGTTACCGCGCCCGATCTGGCGCGGATGAAGCCGACTTCATTGCTGGTGAACACCAGCCGCGCCGGACTGATCGTTCCGGGAGCGTTGGAGGCTGCTTTGCGGGCTGGGCGGCCCGGCGGGGCGGCGTTGGATGTGTTCGAGGAGGAGCCTCTGACGGACGTTTCGCACCCGCTGCTGAATATGCCAAATGTCGTTTGCACACCGCATATCGGATACGTGGCGAAGGACGAGTATCAGGTGCAGTTCACGGATATTTTCGACCAGATCGTCGCTTATACTGCGGGGGCGCCGACGAATGTGGTCAACCCGGGCGTGTTAGCGAATAGGCGTTGAAGCTGAACGAATGAATCACGACATGCGTTCCCTTAAAATCTGAGGTCTGGGTGTTTCGATCGCATTTTTATGTCACTTCACCAAAATCTCCCCCACCATCCCGGCCCAATCGTGATCGGCACAACTCAGGGCATACGATCCAACCCGGTTCGGAACAAGATCGACATCCACGCTCGCCCCCGGCGCCACGGAAACCTCCTTGCCCCCAGCGATCAGCAACCGAGGATCCCTAACCGTCGCAGCCATGAAAAACCCAGGGGCGGTGAACTCATGTATGGCTTTTCCCTGGTTCTGCAGGTGCAACCGGTAGACCGTGCCATGCTGGAACGTCAGGTGGTTTGGGACGAAATTGTAGTCGTTCATCACGATGTCAACCCGTTGCGGCGATGACCAATCGACCTCAGGGGCCGCGGCGCAGAGCAGCAGCGGGATCAAAAGGATGCGCCGGATGTTCATGATGTATGCTCCACGGGTTATGTGGTCGGATCGAGCCCGACCATGACGTACTCGTTTTTGCGCGCCGAGGCAGTTGTCACCGCCAGCGTCTCACCTCGCCCGCGTCGTCGCCCAGCCCCAGCTCGCCACGCCCGAGCATGTAATTCACATGCGCCAACACCTCCCCGAACGCAAAGCCGGTTTGGTGGGCGTCCAAAGCGCGTTCGAACAGGCACGGCACCAGTTCGGCGACCGACAAAGGTTTGTCCTTGCACGCCGCCAGGATCGCTCCGCAGCGTTGTTCGTGGTGGGCCAGCAGTTCCTCGACCCGAGCATGCAGGCCATAAAACGGCAACCCGTGGCCCGGCAGCACCAACACGTCGTCGGCGATCGTCGCCCGCAGCAGGCTCAGGGACGTCAGATAGGCGTGCAACGGGTCCTCATCCGGCTCCACCGGATGCACCCCGACATTGGGGGAGATGCGGGCGATCACCTGATCGGCGGCGAAAAACAGCCGGTCGGCGCCGCGCCAAAGCATCGCCTGCTCCAGCGCATGCCCTCCGGCGGTCGTCACCTGGAAGTCGCGGCCTCCGACCGGAAGCACATCCCCATCGCGCACCCGCGTGTAGCTGGACGGAACACCGGTGGTCAGCGACAGATAGTGGTGGCCGCGGCCGAGCACGGCGTCGGTGTGCTCGCGGGACAGGCCGTGGGTGTGGTAGAATGACCGGTGCGCCTCCCCGGTCATGTCGCCGCTGCCCATGCGGGCGGTGACACTGAACAAATACTCGGTGCGGGGCATGGTCAGTTCCAGGCCGAACCGCTCGTGCAGCCAGTTGGCGAGCCCGACGTGGTCCGGGTGGAAGTGGGTCACGACCATCCGGCTGAGACGCAGCCCCTTCAGCGGGCCCGACAGCACCGCATCCCACCCCGCTCGGCAGTCGTCGGTATCGAGGCCGGTGTCCAGCACCATCCAGCCGCCATCGTCCTCAATGAGATAGATGTTGATGTGATTGAGCTGGAACGGCAGCTTCAGCCGGATCCATTTCACGCCGGGGGCGACGTCCAAGGCCTCCCCGAGGCCGGGGTATTGGGGGAAAGGGTAGGTCAGGCGGGATTCGTGCTGCATCGCGGCACGATACAGCGAAAGCCTACCGTGTCACATGCGCCGCGATCGCAACCCAGCGTCCAACCCGCTTGGCCCAAACGTCGGTATACCGCCCGCGGCGCACATGCCCCTCGGCGTTACGGTAGCGGGTGCGGGCGTGAATGATGGCGAAATCGCCGAGGATGCGGATTTTCACCTCCTCCGCCGCCAGCTCGGTGATGGTCAGCGGCTGCTCCACCTGTTTCAGGAAGGCGTGCTTGGCGGCGATTGTGCCGTCGGGGTTGGAGCAGACAAAGTCCTCCCCCACCTGGTCGTCGAACCAGCCGACATCGTTGTGGCGGATAGCGTCGATGTAGGTGGCGTTCAGCTCCAGCAGGCGTTCGTGGTCGGTCTGATTGCCTTGCATGGCAGGGGTCCTTTTCGGGTGAGCCGAGCGCATCTTGTGCCGGGGGGCCGTCCGTTCAATGGTGGGCGGAACGGAAATGGCGGGAAAACGATCCATGGAAACCCCAGGGGCAACATACGACTACATCGTCACCGGCGCGGGCTCGGCCGGTTGCGTGTTGGCTGCTCGGCTGAGCGAGAGCGGCAAATACAAGGTGCTGCTGCTGGAAGCCGGCGGTGAAGACAAGAGTTTCTGGATCCACACCCCCATGGGCTACGCCAAGACTTTCGTGGATGGCCGCGTGAACTGGAAGTTCGAGAGCGAGCCGGAGAAGGAATTGAACGGCCGCACCATGTACCAGCCGCGCGGCAAGGTGCTGGGTGGCACCAGCTCCATCAACGGCATGATTTACATGCGCGGCACCGGCGCCGACTACGACCACTGGCGCCAGCTAGGGAATGAGGGTTGGGACTACGATTCCGTGCTGCCGTATTTCCGCAAGGCGGAGGACAACGAAAACGGCGCCAGCGAATTCCACGGCTCCGGCGGCCCGCTGCGGGTGTCCAACCAGCCCTACAAGTGGGAAATCGGCGAGATGCTGATCGAGGCCTGCAAACAGGCCGGCATCCCCTTCAATCCGGATTTCAACGGCGCCTCGCAAGAAGGTTGCGGCTATTACCAGACCACCACGAAGAACAAAAAGCGTTGGAGCACCGCCGCCGCTTATCTGACCGCCGCCAAGACACGCCCCAACCTGACGGTGAAAACCCGCGCCCATGCGACGCGGGTGCTGTTCGAGGGCAAGCGCGCGGTGGGCGTGGAATTCCTGACTCCCAAGGGGTTGGAAACAGCGCGCGCCGGGCGAGAAGTGATCGTGTCCGGCGGCGCCTATGGGTCGCCGCAGTTGCTGCAATTGTCGGGCGTGGGACCGGCCGGGTACTTGCAGGACATGGCGATCGACGTGGTGCACGACCTTCCCGGTGTTGGGTCCAATTTACAGGATCATTTCAACACCTATTGCACCTACAAAATCTCCCGCAACCTATCGCTCAATTCATTGCAATACAGCTTCGTCGACCGCATGGTCGCAGGGGCTCGGTATGTGTTCCTGAAGAACGGCCCGATGACTGGCAACGGCATGTATGTCGGCGCGCTCATCCGCAGCGACAAGCGGCTGGAGCGGCCAGACATCCAGTTGAACATCTCGTGCTGGAGCACCATCGACCGCAACAAGGACGGCATCGTCTCCCATCCGTTCCCCGGCATTTCCATCAGCCCGGTCCACCTGCGCCCGGATGGACGCGGCAGCGTGCGGCTGCACAGCAACGACCCGCTGGCACCGCCGAAGATCCAGTTCAACTTCCTGAAGTCCGACTACGACTTCCAAGCCCTGATCGCGGGCATGCGGGCGGCGCGTTCGATCGTGCGGCAACACGCGCTACAAAAGCTGATCGTGGAAGAAACCGCGCCGGGAGTGAAGGTGCGGACAGACGAAGAAATGATCGCGGATATAAGGGAACGCGGCGTGTCCAACCTTCACCCGGTCGGTAGCTGCGGCATGGGGGCGGGACCGATGGCGGTGGTCGATCCGCGCCTGCGGGTGCACGGGATCGCGGGGCTGCGGGTTGTGGATGCCTCGGTGATGCCGTCGATCATCGCGGGGAATACCAACGCACCGACCATCATGATCGCTGAGAAGGCGTCGGATATGATCCAACAGGATGCCGCCTGAGGATCATTTGTCCAGCCACACGTCCTCCCACCGCCAGCCGTTGTAGATGCTGTTCACCATGATGGTAATATTTTTGACATAAGGGTGCCAGCAGCCGGCGCCGACGTCGTGGTAGATGATGGGACGCACGACGTCATCGGCCAGCTTGCGCTCGATAGCCCACACCATGGCTTTGCGCTTGACCGGGTCGGTTTCCATGGATTGGGCTTCGAAGTCCCGCTCCAGGTCCTTGTTGCAATAGCCGGTGTAGTTGCGCAGGGAGCCGCAGGCGTAGTTTTCGTAGAAATTCTGATCGGGATCGTCTAGCGCACTACCCGTCAGGTTAAGTCCGATGGCGAACTGCTTCTTGAACACCCTGGCGTAATATTGCGGGGTGTCGGCGGTTTCGAGTTCCGCGTTGATGTAGATTTTCTTCAGCTGATCATTGAGGATCAGCGCGGGATCACGGAAATTAGCGATGTCGCGGGTAAAGATACGGGTCTGCAGCATGTTGTCCGGGCCGTAGCCCAGCTTTGTCATGATCGCTCGAGCCTCGACGCGGTTTTCCTCGATGTCGGGGCCGTAACCCGTCAGAGTGGCCAGCAGGTCGGGCGGCATGCCCCAGTTGCCCTCCGGCGGCGGCAGCATGGCACCGGCAATGCGCCCCTGGCCTTCGTTGATAATGTCGTTGAAGGCTTTGCGGTCCAGTGCCAGCGCCAGGGCCTTGCGGAGATCGGGGTTGTCGAACGGCGGGGCATCGCGGTTGATGATCAAATTGGTGCTGACGTTTGTGCGGCGCATCACGCATTGCGAGTCCGGCGCTTGCGACATGATGTCCTTCATCAGCGCCACGGTCACGTCGGTGGGGTAGGTCATGTCGTACTTGCCGGCGATGAATCCCAGCATGCGGGTGGATCGGTTGGGCACGATCTGGTACGTGATCCCATCGAGATACGGCAGCCCCGGCTTCCAGTAGTCGGGATTGCGCTCCAAACGGATGATCTCGTTCAACCGGTATTCCACGAAGCGGAACGGCCCGGTGCCGATGGGTTTGGTGCGCATCGCGTTCGACGACACGTGGCACGGATAAACCGGCGACCAGCCCGACGCGAGCAGCGCGATGAACGACGGCTGCCGGCGCTTGAGGTGGAACGTGACCTGGCTCGCGCTGTTGACGGTGATCTCCTTCAAATTGGCGAACCAGGCCTGGCGGGGGCTTTTGCGGATTTTACCGGGATCGAGGCCGGAGACCATGTCCCAGGTGCATTTCACGTCCGCGCTCGTGAACGGTTTGCCGTCGTGCCACTTCACGCCGTCGCGCAGGGTGAAGGTCAGGTCGGTCCCGTCGTTGGTCCATTCCCATTTGGTCGCCAGCTCCGGGACAATGGTTTCCAGGCTGTGGCGCGGCGTGTGCTGCTCGAACATGACCAAATTGTTGAACAGCGCCATGAACGGGATGACGACCGAGGCGGTGCCTTCCTCCTGGATGGAGGGGCTGGGCGGCGTGTCGAGATGCGGAATCGTGAGGATTCCGCCGCGCTTCTGCGCCGCGGCCGGCGCGGCGGCGAGCAGTGTTACGATCGCAATGGCGATGGCGCGGCGGAGCGATGGATGCATGGTCGTCCTCCCTTAATGCCGGTTTTCCCGGTCTGGAGGGAGGCTGCGGGAGTTTGGCGGGAGATGCAAGCGGGCGATTGCCGGGAATTGCGGCGGCGCCGCCATTGCCATCCCGTGATGGTCGTGCTGGACCCGACCATCCCTGTAAGCGATGTCGCGGGACTTGGTTGGTATCCTCCCGTCGCGGGCCTGCGCGGTTGAAGAAAAGTATTTTTAACGCATATTTTAAGGAGGATGTACGAAGATGCACGCGAATGTTTCGAGTCTGGGGCACGGCCCGAGCGACTGCATGAAAAATCTGCGTGCATATGAGTACATCCCTTTCTTCATCTGCGTTAAAAAAACTTTCACGGAACCGCTCCGAACCCGGTATGAAACGCGATTGGCCGAGCCACGAGTCATTCGTCCATATGCGCATCAAGGTGTGCATGGTCTTTGCGAAGATGAAGGCTGACGATGGCGATCCGGATTGAGGAAGTGGCGGGGATGGACTTCTCCGATGTAGCTGGCTCCGACCGCATAAAGCCGGTGCTGTCCGGCGACGTGATGCGCGAGGACTTCATGCTGCCGCTCGGGGTGTCGGCGCGGGAGCTTTGGGTGCCGTCCAACCGGATTACCGCGGTCCTGGGCAGGACAAGGCGGGTGACGGCGGAGACTGCGATTTTGCTGGGGGAGCGGTTTACGCGGCGGCGCTGCTTGATCCCGATGCGCAGCCGTTGAGCGAAGCGGATACGGGTCGGATGAAACCGACGCCTCGGGTGAAGGTCGTCCGCCGAGCGCTCGGGTTTACGCAGGAGGAATTCGCGGCGCGGTTCATGATCCAGAACGGCACGCTGCGGGATTGGGAGCAGGGGCGGGTGCAGCCGGATTGGCCGGCGCGGTCTTATTTCAAGGTGATCGCTGTCGATGCGGTGGCAGTGCAGCGGGTGTTAGAGGGTGGGCCGGCATTGGTGGGTTAGCGGTGGGCATGCAGCAGGGCGTCGGTGATCGACCGTCTTCCGTCGTTTATGTCGGGGAATCTCTGTGGCGCTGTGCCTCTTTGGTGATATTTGGCGGTGCATAATCCTGGCGCTGTCAGTTGGGGGTCAGACCGCATAATTTCACGACAAAGACACATAGATGCCGGGGCAAGGGCTGCCATGAACCTGATCCCCCTGAACGATGAAACACGTGCTTTGGCGGAGAGCTTGGTTTGGTTTGGTTCGAATCGTCCGAGGTCGCCCCGCCCCGGCCGATCCAACCCGCTTCATGGCCTATACTCTCGTTCGATTGGTGGCTAATAAACGAAGGTGGAGGAGAGATCGTCGGCGCCTCTTTACCGGTTGACATTTTTTAATGATATCGACAAACTTGGGATCATCGACCCCGAAATGAAGGACTGAGATGAATAAGTACCCAGTATTATCGGGAATATCGGTACTGGCCAGAATAGTTGGTTGGGTTCTATTGATAATCTCGGGACTAATGTGTCTCATCGGGCTTGTCGAAACGATGGGAAATATCCCGTCGGCCGCAATCAACCCTAAACAAAGCAATCCTCTCGATCTCTATCAGGGGGTCTCACTGCTCGTCGGCGGCGGGAGTATGCTTGTGCTGTCGTTAATACTGATACTCGTCGGTGAAATTATAAAGGTATTTACCGATATGGAGCACGGTATATCCAATACAGTGAAATTACTGGGTCAATTAAAAGGGGCTTCGTTAAGTGGGACAGTGGCAGAAACTTCTTCATTTCCCACTACACCTCCAATTCCCATAAGGTCGTCCGAAGAACAAGAAGTAATATTTCTCGCAGAAAAGGCGGGGTTTAGTGTGCGAATTGATGGGAGCAGAACCATCTTTGAAAGGCACGGCGTGCAGAGTTACCGTCATGATCTTGCAGGACTTCAAGAATTCCGCAGGAAGCACAACTTATAGCCGTTCGTCCATGGCGAATTTCGATCGACGAATTGGAATCTGGCCTGATAGGCATATGAAAGTTGAGATTTTTAACGCGAACGACAACCGCAAAAGAACGCTGGGCCAAATTCGCGCGGCGCGGAAGTTGCCTCCGGAGACGTCGAAAATGTGGGGTCTCCGGCTTTTTCCCACTCCCATGGGTTGTGACCGTCCTATAGGCCGCAAATTTGTCCCGTGCCACAACCCATGAACCGTCCCTTCCACCTCCGCCTGACAGATATCAATCCGGCCCCCCATGCCCCCATCCCACCCCAAAGCCCTCCTGGTCGCCGGCCCCACCGCCAGCGGCAAATCCGCCCTGGCCCTGGCCCTCGCCGCCCGCTTCGACGGCGTCATCGTCAACGTCGACTCCATGCAGGTGTATGCCGAGCTGCGCGTCCTCACCGCGCGCCCTACGCCGGAGGAAGAGGCCCAGATCCCCCACCGTCTTTATGGGATACGCAAAGCGAAAGAACCCGGCAGCGTCGCCTGGTGGCGCGCCGAGGCCCTGAAAGCCATGGACGAAGCCCGCATGGACAAAAAAATCCCCATCCTCACCGGCGGCTCGGGAATGTATTTCGCCGCCCTCACCCAAGGCCTCGCCGAGATCCCCGACCCCGGCCGCGAAGCTAAAACCGAAGCCCGCGCCCTCCTGGTCAAACTCGGCCCCGAGGAACTCCACGCCGGCTTAGCCAAGGTCGACCCCGCCACCGCCGCTCGACTCAACCCGCAGGACTCTCAGCGCATCGCCCGAGCATGGGAGGTTTGGCGGGGCACCGGCATCGGGCTGGCGGCGTGGCAGAACCGCCGGGGCGAACCCGCGCCCTGGGATTTCGCCGCCATTCTCCTGGACCCACCGCGCGACACCCTCCGCGCTGCCATCGCCACGCGGTTCGAACAAATGGTCGAACAGGGTGCGATCACCGAAGTGGAAGCATTGCTGACCCAAAACCTCGACCCCGCGCTGCCGGCGATGCGCGCCCATGGGGTGCCGGAAATCTCGGCCTACCTCCGCAAAGAGACCACGCTCGAACACGCCGCCCACCGCACTGAACTCATCACCCGGCAGTACACCAAGCGGCAGGCGACCTGGTTCCGCCACCACCGCTTGGCTGACTCGCCGCCAACGCATACGATCAATGCGCGATTCACCAAAAATGCGCAATTTTCGGAAAGTATGACCCCGGAAATCTTGGCATTTCTACAAGACCGGGGTTGACGCAACGCAGCAATCGGCCTACCCAGCCTGCCTACTATAACACGGGACCATCAACCATGTCGTCCGAAGCCCCCCAGTCCGGAGCGGAAATCCTCCTGCGCGCCCTCAAGGACCAGGGCGTCGAGGTTATTTTCGGCTATCCTGGCGGCGCGGTCCTGCCGATCTACGACGCCATTTTCAACCAGAACGCCATCCGCCACATCCTCGTGCGCCAGGAAGGCGGCGCGGTGCATGCGGCCGAGGGTTATGCGCGCTCCACCGGCAAGGTCGGCGTGGTGCTGGTGACGTCCGGCCCGGGTGCAACCAACGCCGTGACCGGCCTGTGCGACGCGCTGATGGACAGCATCCCCGTGGTCTGCCTGACCGGGCAGGTTCCGACGCATCTGATCGGCAACGATGCGTTTCAGGAGGCTGACACCACAGGCATCACCCGCCCCGCCACCAAGCACAATTATTTGGTCAAACGGCCGGAAGACCTCGCCCGCGTGGTGCATGAGGCGTTCTACGTCGCGAAAACCGGCCGCCCCGGGCCGGTGGTGATCGATCTGCCAAAAGACATCCTGATCAAACCCGCGCCGTACACGGAAGCCGCCGCGCAGCACAAATCCTACCGCCCGCGCACCGAACCCGACGCCGAGCAGATCGCCAACGCGGTTGCGATCCTCAAACACGCCAAGCGCCCGATGATCTACAGCGGCGGCGGCGTAATCAACGCCGGCCCAGCGGCGGCCGAGGCGCTGACGAAATTCGCCCGAGCAACCGGCTTCCCGATCACCAACACGCTGATGGGCCTCGGCGCCTTCCCCGCCGCCGACCCTCAATTCCTCGGCATGCTCGGCATGCACGGCACGTATGAGGCCAACCTCGCGATGCACGGCTGCGACGCGCTGCTGTGCGTCGGCGCCCGCTTCGACGACCGGGTGACCGGGCGGCTGAACGCGTTCAGTCAGGGTTCGCGCAAAATCCACATCGATATCGATCCCTCGTCGATCAACAAGAACGTGCCGGTGGAGGTCCCGATCGTCGCGGACGCCGGCAAGGCGCTGGCCGCCTTGCACAAAGCCTGGAACGCGGATGAGACGAAGACCGACACCCAGGCGCTCGCGACTTGGTGGCGCCAGATCGACGGATGGCGGGCCAAGGACAGCCTGAAATTCACCCAGAGCATGAAGCCTGGTTCGATTATCAAGCCGCAATACGCCGTGCAGCGCCTGTATGAGATCGCGACCGCCCGCAAGCAGGAGGTGTTCATTACCACCGAGGTCGGCCAGCACCAGATGTGGGCGGCGCAGCATTTCCACTTCGAAAAACCGAACCGCTGGATGACCTCCGGTGGCCTGGGAACCATGGGCTATGGGCTGCCGGCGGCGATGGGCGTGCAGATCGCGCATCCCGACGCGCTGGTGATCGACATCGCCGGTGAGGCCTCCATCCTCATGAACATCCAGGAAATGGGCACGCTGGCGCAGTATAAGCTGCCGGTCAAAGTGTTCATCCTGAACAACGAATATATGGGCATGGTGCGCCAGTGGCAGGAACTGCTGCATGGCGGGCGTTATTCGGAAAGCTACTCGGCCGCGCTGCCCGACTTCGTGAAGCTGGCCGATGCTTTTCATGCCAAGGGCATGCGCGCGACCTCGGTCGAGCAACTGGACGACGTCATCAACGCGATGCTGGACTGCCCAACGGCGGTGATCGCCGACATCGCGGTGGACCAGGCAGAAAACTGCTATCCGATGATCCCGAGCGGCGCGGCGCATAACGAGATGATCCTGGGGCCGGAGCATGAGGCAAGCGGCGCCGCCATCTCCGACTCCGGCATGGCGCTGGTTTAAACTCTTTTCACTGGTGGTTTTTTCCATGTCGGACCTGATGTCCCAGCGTACTTCCACGATTTCTGTCCTCGTCGATAACGAGGCCGGCGTGCTCGCCCGCGTCACCGGCCTGTTCACCGGCCGCGGCTACAACATTGATTCGCTGACTGTCGCGCCGGTCGAGGCCGGCGGCGCCCACAGTCGCATCACCATCGTCACCTCCGGCACCGAGATGGTGATCGAGCAGATCAAAGCCCAGCTCGACCGCCTGGTACAGGTGCACCGCATTTCCGATCTGACGAAGGAAGGCCCGCACGTCGCCCGCGAACTGGCGCTGGTGAAGGTCCTCGGCACCGGCGAAAAACGGGTCGAAGCCCTGCGTATCGCCGATACGTTCCGCGCCCGCGTGGTGGACACGACCATTGAAAGCTTCGTGTTCGAGCTGACGGGGGCGACCGACAAACTCGATGCGTTTATCGCGTTGATGCAAGATCTGGGTCTCGCCGAGGT
>JANXTL010000030.1 GCA_025352375.1 Acetobacteraceae bacterium
GCGACGGTGGAACAAGGCTTCGCCGACCCGACGATACGCGATTTTATCGAGGTGCTGGACGGCCCCGCGGCCGTACTGGCCCGCCTGCGCCGCTAATGCTCCCCACGCTAACCCTGCCGATATGATGGCCCGCTGGCTCTAGACCATGATCGTTTGAGGTTGCACGCGATCTCGGCGTTGGATCATGGTCTAAGCCTTTGTTTGAGAGGGTGATTCACGCCCGAGGTTGAAGTCAACCTCAAGCGATCACGCTCTAACGCCGCAGCCGCAAATCCAGGCCGCGCGCAATCCACCCTGCCTCAATGGCATCCAGATCGGTCAGGCCGGAGGGATTGGCCTTGCACGGCGCGGCGCCCAGTCGAGGAACCCCCTCGACCCGCCAGATACCCAGCAAGCGGCGGAGTTCGACCAGCGGTTCGGCGTGATCGTCGACGCGGAGGTTGAGATCGGGGAAATCCTCGGTCGTGGTCATCAGCATCGCCGCCGATTGCCGGCCGCGCCGGTCGCCGCCCGCTGCTTCCCCCGCTTCCATCGCCAGCATCAGGCGTTCCGTCAGCGACACGTGGCCGTTCGCTTTCCAGGCGGCCAGAGTTTCCACGATGGTGGGCTCCCCCGCCAGCATATTGCCGGCGACGCCGATGCCCTCGGCGGCCACGTTGCCACACCACATCACGCAGTTGTGCCCGGTCCAGGCGGCGGTACGGCCGTATCGGTCCACCGCGTGAACCTGACGTAGATTTTTGCCCTCATCGCCCGCCAGCGCGCCCTCGATGGCCGCAGCCGGCGCCAGACCCCTGGCCATGCCGTCCAGGATGGCCGGGCCGAGGTAGCGGTTGGTCATCGATTGGGTGGATACCGCACCGACGCCGGATCGCACGAAGGGGCAGGACGCGCCGACCGCGAACGCCTTGGTGGCCACGGCAACGGCGAACGCGTTGGTATCGGGATCGTGAACGACGATGGACCAGGTCATGGCGAGGGCTCAGTGCAATCGGTAGACCGCGTCGGCGTGGCCGTATTTGCCCGGCGTAACCAGCTTCGCCGACGCCACCCGTACGGAATGCACCGGGCCTTCCAGTTCCCGCTTCCAGAAATCGAGGAATTTGTTCAGCACCGGAAACCGCGGCGCGATATCGAGGTCCTGCCAAATATAGGTTTGCAACACGTTCGGATGATCCGGCAAACGATACAGAATTTCCGCCGTGGTCAGGCGGTAGTCCTTCAATTGTTGGGCAAAATTCATGGCACTCTGCTTTCTCTGGCGATGGTCCGCTTTTCGAAGCCCCGGCCTGGATTGGCTGGGGTAACGGAAGCATCGCTTGCAGGCGCGGCAACATGCAACTAAAAAATGTGTTATATCAGTTAGTTGGCACTCGTTCTAAGGGAGTGCTGCTGAGGATCGCGTCGGTACAGGCCCAACGCCTCCTCCAGTCGGGAGACGGCGCTGACCAAAGGAGAAATGTCGCGTTCCATGGCCCGAACAGAAACAGCTAAAGCGGAATCGCGACCAGCGTATCGAACCGGCCGCTGTCGCACACCACCAAGCGTTCGGCGAAGCGCAACGCGCCATCCGATCCGGTTACGGTCTTATCCAGATAAACCCCGGCCGCGAACAATTCCATCTTCCCGTCCCGCATGGTGCGCACGATGACGAAGGCGGTTTCCGACGCCCCGGGTTCCCCGCACAGCACCGGCATGCCGACGATGTGGCGGTAGCGCTGGCGTTCGTAGATGTTGGCGATCCGCAGCGACTGGACCCGGTCGCGCAGCATGGCCTGGCTGTCGGCGAAAATGATACCGGCGGGGTAGCCTTTCGCGTGGTTGTCGGCGGACGTGACCTTATACAGGCATTGTTCGGTGAAGAAATTCGGCCATTCTTCCAGCCGGTCGGCATCGATTGCGGCGGCGTAGGCAGCGTTCAGGCCCGACAGGCGAAACAGGGTTTCGGCGTCGCTCATAGTCCCATAACCCCCCGATACGCTTTCCAAAAACCGCGCACGGAGGCCTCGGTCGCTCGGTTGTCCGCCGTATCGGCTGTTGCGCCGCCCATTTCCACCACCGACAGCACATCGCTCGCGGAGGCGACGCCGCGCTGCACGAAGCCGCCCACCGCACCGTCCTCCATCGAAACGAAGCCGGCGGGACCGACCAGATTGGCCTGCTTCAGGCGCATGGCCCGCAGTTCCGGTGTGTCGTCGGCATAGCCAAGGTAGGTCCAGTTCAGGTCCATCGTCTCAACGCCGGTCGGCACGACCTGCCGCACTGCGATGGCGTTATGGATCTGTTGCAACACGAAGCCGGGGAAGACCGAGAGAATCTGCAACTGAATGCCGTCGTGGAATTCGTCCTGCGAGTCCAACATCGTCGGATCGGCCAGCCGGAACCCGTCGTTGTCGGATCGGATTCCTTCGTAGTTTTTATCGGCGGCCGGCGGTGCCCCCATCGTCGCCGAAGCGTGCGCCACGCCGTTCTCCCCCACCAGCACCCCGCCGCCGGAGCTCAGCCGGGTGATACGGAAGGTGGTGAAAAACAGGTGCAGCAGGCTCGCATGGTATGTGTCGCGCACATTCTCCATGTAGAGCTTCCAGTTATTCGGCAGCGCCTGGGTGAAGCGGCCGATGATTTCGACCTTTTTGTGCATCACGCGGCGCAGGCGGGCGGTAATTTCCGGCCCGATATAGGTTTCGATATCTGGCGCGTCGTCCGACAGGGTGCCGAACACCAGCCCATGCAGCACGGTAATACGGACGGCGCGCGGGCGGTGGTCCTCCAGCTTGAAACTGTCGTCCATGCCGCCCTTGCCGTTCACGCCATGACGGAACGCCACCGACTTCAGATTGCCGCGCAAATCGTAGCGCCAGGCGTGGTAGACGCAGTGGAAGTCTTTGACGCTCCCGCCGTCGTCCAAGCAAATGAGCGCGCCGCGATGCACACAGCGGTTTTCGAACGCCACGACCACCCCGTCCTCGGCCCGCGCCACCACCACGGGCATGGCGCCCATGAAACTGGTGCGGTAGTCGCCGATGTTGGGGACGTCGATGTCCAGGCAGAGATAGTTCCAGGTCGGGCCTTCGAAGACTTTGGTTTGCTCAGCCTTCGCAACGTGCTGGTCCTGGTAGACCCAATAGGGGACCCGGGTCAGGCCAGCGGGCCAAACGCCGCTTGAAAGATCGCGGACGGATTGGTCCATCTCACCCTCCCCGGGTTGGTATCATACGAGTTTGGTCGAGCAGCGCGCCAGCAGCATCCAATCCGAAGCCCGCTTATTCCAGACTTGCAGAACGTGGAGGTTCGCGGTGCTGTGTTTGCCGTCGGCAACCACTTCGCTTTCGCTCGTCCAATGGAACCGCACCAGCGCGATGTCGCCGACCACCTTAACCCAGATGTCCTTGTTTTCGATCGAAATGACTTTCGTTGTCGTGCCGGTGGCGTTCTTCACGAACGTTGCCTGGTCTTCGACATGGGCATCGGAGTGGCTGTAGCTCAGCTCCGCCGAGGTCAACGCGGTCAGCGCTTTGGCGTCTTTGGCGCGCTGGGCATCGCGCAGCGCCTCCACGCGCTTTTGCACGGCCGCTTCCTCGGCCGTTGCCGCTTGCGAGTCCGATGGCAAGGCTGCCATCAGCCCCGCGAACAGAACGGGGAGAGCGAGGTGACGCCGGTCGATATTCATTGCCGTTTCCTCCATTTTTCGATGTTGCAGGCTTACTCTTTGTAGTCAGGCTCCTTGCGGTCCAGGATGCGCTTCAGGGCGTCGAAGTGCCATTCGCAATTCGGGCGCCCGCCATACAGGAACCGGTTGGCTTTATATTCCGACAGCGTGTGGTCCACGACATCCTGAGGCAGATGCTTCAGGGGTCGGCCGGTCCACATGGCGTAAAGCTGCACTTGCGCGACGCGTTCGGCGTAATACAGGCGGTCGTAAGCCTCGGCCACCGACTTGCCGACCGTCGCGATACCGTGATTGGCCATCATCAGCACGGTCTTGTCGCCGAGCACGGTGGCGAGGCGGGCGCCTTCGGCTGGGTCGAAGGCCGGACCGGTGTAGACTTCATCGTATGCCGTGTGCATCAGCGTGCCGAGTTCGGTCTGTCCGATCGCCAGGATCGACTGATCCTCCAACCGCGACAGGGCGCTGGCATACGGCATATGGGTGTGGAACACGGCCGCGGCATGCGCGGCGTCGCGGTGGATCGGCGCATGGATGCAATAGGCGGAGCGTTCGACTTCGCCAGTCCCGGCCAGTTGCGTACCGTCGTAGCCGATTTCCATCAGGCAGCTGGCGGTGACTTCCGACCAGTGCAGGCCGAACGGGATTTGATAGTAGCGGTCGTCCGTGCCGGGCACGCGGAGGGTGAAGTGGTTGAAAATCCCCTCATTCAGCCCGTGCATCACCGCGAGGCGGTGTGCGGCGGCGAGATCGACCCGCGCCTGCCAGCGGACGGCTTCGATGTCGAGATCCTGGGGTTGCAGTGACTCCAACGGCATGGGTGCGTACTCCTGACCTGATGTGTGGAGCCGATCATTGGCTTTACAGCAGTCAACGTCAATATCCGCACCCTGAAAGCAGGCAGAAGTTCATCCCCCGCCCATCGGGACAAGCGTTGGTCAACCGCCAGCGCTCGCTTTTAACCGAGGTTTTTTCGGTTGTCGTGCGAGTCAACGGACCAACGGTAGGATTAGCTGCGACCAATGACCGCATGATAGACCATCAGCACGACGATCGCCCCTATCACCGCCACGAACATGCTATAGATGTTGACCCCGGTCACCGGCGCCGCTCCGACGAGGGAGAACAAAAAGCCGCCGACCAGTGCGCCCACGATGCCCAGCACGATATCCAGAATAAAACCCTCGCCAGACTTGTTGACGATCTTGCTTGCGATAAACCCGGAGATCAGTCCGAGAATGAGCCATGCGATAATCGACATCGAATTTCCTTTCCTTTCGAGACATGACGAAACCGGACGCTGCTCTTAAGCAGCGCCCGGTTCGGTTTGGTTAGGCGGCTTTCCTGGACCCGGAGCCGTGCTTCTCGGCATGTGCCTTGCTCGCCTCGGCCGTATGTTGGGTCGCATGAGCCATATGGCCGTGAGCAACCTGCGCATGGTGCCCGGCCTTTTCATGATCGCCGGCTTCATGAGCTTTAGCGGCTTCCTTGTGATGCCGCGCTGCGGTCTCGTGATGCGTTGCGGCCGTTTCGTGATGCTCCGCAGCCTTCGACTTCGTAGCCATACCAAATCTCCTTCAGGTGCTGTCGCTGCTTGCCATGTTATTAACCTGGCAAGCGAGGCTATCGCGCTGCTCAGTCTGGCAATAGAATCGGAAATTACTCACGTTTGGGTTGGAATGCGCCGGATTGCGCCCGTAAAAGTATGGTGGATCGTTGCATAGTTTCTGCTTGCCCCGTGCTGCCCCTGCGGCTACGGGGGCGGGCATGGCACAGACTATCGAAACCGACGTCGCGATCGTCGGCGCTGGCCCCGTCGGGCTGTTCGCGGTATTCGAGCTGGGGATGCTCAAGCTAACATGCGTGCTGATCGACGCGCTGGCAGATGTCGGTGGGCAGTGCGCGGCGCTGTACCCCGAGAAACCGATCTACGACATCCCGGCCCACCCCGCGATCGATGCGGGCGATCTGGTCGCGCGATTGGAACAGCAGATCGCGCCGTTCGCGGCACCTCGGCTTCTGGGACGGCGGGTGGAAGGCCTGACCGGCCAGGCCGGCGCCTTCGTGCTGACCACCGATCGGGGCGACATTGTGCGGGCCAAAGCGGTGATCGTGGCGGCGGGGGCCGGCGCGTTCGGGCCGAACCGCCCGCCGTTGGACGGGTTGCCGGCCTATGAGGCAACGGGCGCGGTGCAGTATTACGTCAAACAGCGGGAGGCGTTCCGCGGCAAGCGCGTGGTGATCGCGGGCGGTGGCGACTCTGCCGTCGACTGGGCGCTTGCGCTGAAGGACATCGCGACAGTGTCTGTCGTGCACCGTCGGCCAAAGTTCCGGGCGGCGCCGGAAACCGCGGCCCAATTGGATGCGGCGGCCGAACGGGGTGAGGTCGAGATGGTCATCCCCTACCAGCTCCACGCGTTGCACGGTTCGGATGGCGCCCTGACGTCGGTGGAGGTTGCTACGCTGAAGGGTGAGACCAAACACCTGCCGGCCGACGTGCTGCTGCCGTTCTTCGGTCTGTCGATGGACCTCGGCCCCATCGCCGCCTGGGGGTTGGAGCAGACGACGCACCACGTCAAAGTCGAACCCGCAACGTGCCAGACCAGCACACCGGGCGTGTTCGCAATCGGCGACGTGGCGACCTATCCAGGGAAACTGAAGCTGATCCTGCAAGGGTTCAGCGAGGCCGCGATGGCGGCGCATGCGATTTATCCGATCGTGCATCCGGACCAGGCGCTGCATTTCGAGTATTCGACCAGTAAGGGCGTGCCGGCTACGTGAGATAGCACACCTCGATAGGTGAACACCCTAGACCATGATCGAACGCCGAGATCGCGTGCAACCTCAAACGATCACGCTCTAGCGAACTCCGCGATGTCAAGGATTTTCGTATCATCCGAATGCAGCTGCTTGTCGTACACCTGACCGAGTTACGAACATTGTTAGTGCCGAATTCAGTGCATTCTACGCACATTACAGAACCCGCTGTGCTTGCCAAGCGACTGACGCACGACGGCGACCTTCGTCCTTATTATGGGTAGATCAGCTGGTGTGGCGGATTTGTGCCGACCACTTCCACGACAACCCAACTCAGGTCGCGTAGTCCGGTTCCTCCCGGTCCAGCACCCGGCGCCACGCGTCCAAATGCAGCCGAGCGTCCAGCTTTTCGCCCCAGGGCCCGTTCCATCGGCGGCGCATCGCGTCCGGCAGGGTTCGCAGCTTCTGCCCGGACGACACCGCCGTCATCTGGTACATCGCGGTTCGTTCCGCGATGAACAGCTCGTCGAATGCGTCGTGCACCGTCGGGCCCACGACGGTAACCCCGTGCCCGCCCATCACCAGCGTGGATTTATCGCCCAAAGCCGCCGCCAGCCGGTCGCCTTCCTCGTTGCTGTCGGCAGGGGCCACGGCATCGAGGTCGTAGGCCACGCGATCGTTGAGCAACAGGTTGTTGTGATGCGCCAAAATCAGCGAGGGATCCTCCAACAGCGACAACGCCGTCAGGTATCGCGGATGCACATGCAGCACGCAGGTCGCGGCGGGATTGCGCAGGTGGATACGCGCATGGATGAAGAACGCGACTTTCCGTAGCTCCCCCGATCCGCGCAGCACGCTGCCGTCGAGGTCGCAGACGAGCAGCGAACTCGCTGTCAGTTCCTGAAACAAATAGCCGCGCGGATTGATCAGAAATGTCGGTTTCGCGCCCGATAGCATCAGCGAATTATGATTGCCGATCTGCTCGTTCCAGCCATGCCGAGCGGCAATGCGGAAGACGGCGGCCATGTCGCAGCGCAGGCGCCATTCCTCCTCCACCGCGGCCGTTGACGACAGCGATTGCAGCACAGCGACCATGACGAAACTCTCCGGCGGTTCAGGCCGCCAGATTGAGCGCGTCGCTCAATTTGTCCACCAGGTAATCGACATCCTTCGGGTCGAATTCCTGCGCCTGGGTCAGCACCCGGGTAATAACCCGCGCGCGGTAACGCTCCAGCTCATGGGCCTCCCCGTTGAAACCGGTGTCGTTCACCACGTCGACCGCCGCGCGCACGCAGTTGAACAAAGCCGGCGGCAGGCCGGAGCGGCGATACAGCGCCGCCAGCCCGTTCGGCCCGGCGTCGTGCAGCAAAATCTGCACATTCTCCACCTTCACGCCGGTCAGCTCGGCCATACCGGCCTCGAAAAACCCGAGGTCCCCGGTGCAGATCGCCCGCACAAGCAGCGACGGGGTCAGGCGACCGGTGTGGTGCATCTGCGCCACCATCTGCCGCAGATCGGCATCGTCCGACCCTGCGCTCAGGCGGATCACCGCCCGTTCGCGCCCGCGCATCACCAGATCGGCGGCGGCGGCGTCGGGAAGATTGTGATGGCGCACCAGGTGGTCCTGTAGCCGGCGGGACACCAGCGCGATCAGGCGTTCGGCCACCGCGGGCGGCAACGCGGGCCGCAGCACCATCGCCTGTTTGACCGGTTCACTGTCCGGGAAGCGCTCGATCGCGCGCGCCAGGGAGGGTTCGGCGACACTGGCACCGGCATTGGCCATCAATGCGGCGACGGCTTCCTCCGCGCCATGCGTGACAAGCACGTCGGACACGCGTTCGGACAGGGCCGGCCGAGCAGCGATGGCGGCCTGGCGGGGGCCGGAGGCGCGCTGGACGATGGCCACCAGATCGTCGTCGGTCAGTACCAGCGAATGCCCGAGGATGGGCAAGGCCACCGACTCCACGTCCTCGGCCATGCGCAACGCCACATCGCGCGGCAGGTTTCGGGTCGATCGGACGCTGTGCGCCAGCGCGGTTCGGACATCGGCCTCGATATCTTTCGACAGAATGCGGACGATGTCCTGGGCCAGTTCCAACTCGTGAGCCGCCAACCGCGTGCTATCCAGTTCGGCCCCCAGCTTGCCGGCAAGGTCTGCTCGGTTTTTGGACGACGGCTCGCTGAGCAGGCGGGTGACGTCGGTGTGCGATAGAGAGGATGTCATGGGACCTCGCATCCGTTATGGTGCAAGGTGCATGCTGACGCACACATATGAATAAAAGGTTAACGCGGCGGATATTTTTTTCGTCCATTCGCCGATTTCGGGAGCCCCCCAGGGAGATAACGCCGCCATGACCCCCGCCGCCCGCCAGATCGTCTTCATCAACGCCGCGCACACGTTTACCCATTACAGCCTGCTGATCCTACCGACGGCGGTGTTGGCCATGGCGGTGCCGGGCGGGGCGTTCGGGGACAGCTATGGCCCGATCCTGGCGCTCGCGACGGGGATGTTCGTGCTGTATGGGCTGTTGTCGCTGCCGCAGGGCTGGCTGGCGCAGCGGGTCGGGCGCAAGGTGCTGATGACCGCGTTTTTCCTGGGCACGGGGCTTTCCCTGATCGCGTCCGCCTTCGCCGCGACACCTTGGATGTTGGCCGCGACCTTGGCCGGGGTGGGTGTGTTTACCGCTATCTACCACCCGATCGGCACGACGATGCTGGTGGAGGCAGCGGGCGACAAGCCCGGCCGCTCGATCGGGACAAACGGGGTGTTCGGCAATATCGGGGTCGCTCTGGCGCCGGTGGTGACCGCCTTCCTGGCGGCACAGTTTAGCTGGCGGGCCGCCTTTCTGGTGCCCGGCGTATTGTGTGCGCTGGTTGGCCTGTGGTGGCTGCGCACCCCCATCGTCGGCGGGCCGGCGCATCGCGGCGCCCGTCCCTTCCCGGTTATCCCGCGCTTCCTGGTGCGCCGCGCGGTGCTGGTGCTGATGTCGATCGCCGCGGCGTCCGGCCTGGTGTTCAACGCCTTCACATTATTGCTGCCGAAATTAATGCAGGAGCGGCTGGCCGACGCCCCCAGCCTGCTGCCGATCGTGGGCATGCTGGCGTTCCTGGCGACATTGTGCGGCGCGCTGACACAATTCTCGGTCGGGCGGACGATCGACAAGCACACATTGAAGCGGGTGTTTCTGCCGATCAGCATCGTTCTGGCGCCCGCCATGGCGCTGCTGTCCGTCGCCCAAGGCTGGCTTGTTCTGCCCCTGGCCGGGGCGGTGGCGGCATCCATTTTCGGTCAGGTCACGGTCAACGAAACGATGGCCGCCCGCTACATCTCCCCCGATTTGCGGGCTCGTATCTATTCGATCCGGTTTTTCGTGGGGTTCCTCGGCGCGGCGGCGGCGGCCCCGATCGTCGGGTTTCTGCACGAGCGAACCGGCAACCTGACCGTTGTCACTTTGGTACTGGCTGGGTTTTCGGTCGTGACCCTGGGCTGCGCGCTGTTCTTTCCGGACCGGCGGGAAGAACTTGAACCGGAACTTTGGGCCGCCGCCGCGACTCCCGCGGAATAGGGGGTTTGCAATCCGGGGCCGGACGCGCCACATCCCGCTGATGTTCTGCCGCACCCTCCTGATCCTCGCCTTGGTCCTGCCGCTGCAGGCGCAGGCCGCGTTCCAACCCACGCCGCAAGATCGCACCGATCTTACGCGGATCGAGGCTTATCTGAACAGCCTGACGAGCTTGAAGGCCGGCTTCCTGCAAGTGGCACCCGATGGGGGGATCTCCGGCGGGCAGGCTTGGATAGCCCGCCCCGGCCGGCTGCGGTTTCAATACGACCCGCCGGCCCCATTCCTCCTGGTCGCGGCGCGCGGGCAGTTGGTGTTTCAGGATTCTTCGATCAAGCAGCAAAGTCAGGCGCCGCTGTCCACCACGCCGTTGGGGATGCTGCTGGCGCAACAGGTCAAGCTGTCGGGCGACATCACCGTTACCGGCATGCGGCGCTTGCCAGGGGAGATCGATGTCAGCCTTGTGCGCACCGCATCCCCCGCCGACGGGACTTTGACGCTGGTGTTCGTCGATTCGCCGATTACCCTGCGGCAATGGACCGTGGTGGACGCCCAGCGGAAGGAGACACGGGTGACGCTGTTCGATACCGCGGTAGGCGGTACGTTCGACGCTGCTCTGTTCGAGGCGCCCGCGATGCCGAACATGCCGGCCGGCGGCGGCGGGGGCTAAGCGGCCCGGCGCATAACCGTCATGCGCCTGAAACAGACGGGAATTGTCTTCTTTTTGCCACGAGAATCGGGGAACATGCGCACAGCATAAAAGTTGCACGCGCTATGAAGCCTCTCGTCGGTATCAGTTGCTGCACCAAGCAGTTCGGCGTCTTCGGCATGCCCAATCATGCCGCATCGGACACTTACGTGCGCGCCACCGACCATGTCGTGGGGGGCGTGCCGGTGCTGATGCCCGCGAATGGGCCGATGGCCGATATCGAGACCCTGCTGGATCGGATCGACGGCATCATCCTGACCGGCAGCCGATCCAACGTGCACCCCGATTTTTACGACGGCCCCCCACATGCGGAAGGCACCTGGGAAGATCCGGCCCGCGACCAGATGACCTTGCCGCTGATCAAGGCCGCCGTGGCACGCGGCGTGCCATTGCTGGCGATCTGCCGCGGGTTTCAGGAGCTGAACGTGGCGCTCGGCGGATCCCTGCACCAGCGGTTGCAAGACGTGCCGGGCAAGATGGACCATTCCTCGCCCATGCAACCATCCGCCAAGGTGCGGCAGGGCAAGGCGCACAGCATCCGTGTGACGCCGGGCGGCTGGTTGCACCGGCTGGCCGGCTCGACCGAGATCGCGGTGAACTCCCTGCACAATCAGGGCATCGACCGTATAGCGCCGGGTTTGGTGGCGGAGGGTATCGCGCCGGATGGCACGATCGAGGCGGTGCGAGTGATCGCGCCCTCCTCCGGCTACGTCGTGGGCGTCCAGTGGCACCCGGAATACGACTGGGAGACAGACGTCGTATCCCGCCGCATCTTCGAGGAATTCGGCGACATGGTGCGCCTGTATGCCGCAGGTGCCCGGATGACCGAGGTTGCGGCGGCGGCGGACTAGAGCGTGATTGTTTTAGGTTGACTTTAACCTCGGGCGTGAATCACCCTCTCAAACAAAGGCTTAGACCATGATCCAACGCCGAGATCGCGTGCGACCTCAAACGATCATGGTCTAAGGCAACGCCGGCAAATAAGTGCGTCAGCACGCCGGCAAAGTTGCCGTTCAAAACAAGAGCTTAGGCCCTGTCCGATCCGCATGATCGATTCGATTATCTTTGGACAGGGCCTAAGCGTGTCCCGCAGCCGCGGACAGTAACAACGGGTCCACGTTCAGCTTGGCAAACGCCCGGCGCCAATGCGTGCCGTGGTCGCCGC
>JANXTL010000039.1 GCA_025352375.1 Acetobacteraceae bacterium
TCCATCGCCTCGATGTCCGCCGCTTCGGCGGGAACCGGGGGCTCGGTTGGCTCGATATCGCGGCCTTGATCGGCGCGGGCGAGCAAAAACCGTTCCAGCATCATCGCGCGGAGGATGCCGCGCTGCACATGGGCGAGGATCCGGCGCACGTCGTGCGTGCCAAAGCCGGCGGCCAGCGTGGGGAAGCGGGGGTGGTCGGCTTGGTTGGGGAGGGTTTGGTCGAGGTGCTTGCCGTAGCCGAGGAGGACGCGGACGACGCTCAGGATCGCGGCGATGCAGGTTGGCATGGCGGTGGCGGGCCGGTCCTTTTGGGAGGGAGCGGGGGGTTCGGTGCGTGCGGAATGCGGCGCCGTGTTGTCCATGGTTGGTGGACTAACATCGTCCGTTAGTTATGTCAAGGGGGATGGGGGGCTCCGTTGGCTATGCCGGGAATTTTTGCTTAGACCATGATCGTTTGAGGTTGCACGCGATCTCGGCGTTGGATCATGGTCTAAGCCTTTGTTTGAGAGGGTGATTCACGCCCGAGGTTGAAGTCAACCTCAGGCGATCACGCTCTAGCCTCCCCCGCGCCATCCGCACATAGGGCGGCGTCATCGGCGAAAACCGGACCTGCGAGCGCGAACGATGCAATCGACCCGGCCAACAGGACCGAAAAACGCATGGCAATTTCCTTGGCGGCGGATGAAACTATCACCGCGCGGTCGGGAGAACCATGGCGCATTGGCGGCCGCGTGCAGCATTGCGCGCCCGTCGAAGCCCAGGCCCCCGCCTGGGGTGTCACACCGCTGTCGCGCCGGTCCTTGCCCCAGTCCCCTCCCCCGGTCTAGAAGCCCGCACCCTTTCCCATCGCGAGAACGAGCGTACCCATGAAACAACAGGCCAACCTGATCCGCGCCGGCCAGGTGATCGAGCACGAGGGCAATCGCTGGACGATCCTGAAGCAACAGATCATCACCCCCGGCAAAGGCGGCGCCTTCATCCAGGTGGAGATGCGCAACCTCAAGACCGGCAACAAGACGAACGAGCGCTGGCGCACCGCCGACACGGTGGAGCGGCTGCAGACCGACAATAAGGAATACACATTCTCCTATATGGACGGCACCAATCTTGTGCTGATGGATCCCGAGACATTCGAGGAACTGCACCTCGCCGCCGATCTGCTGGGCGACCAACTTCCGTTCCTGCAGGACCAGATGACGCTGGAACTGGACCTCGTGGAGGGCGAGCCGGTGGCGGCGCATTTACCCGCGACCGTGGTACTGGAAATCGTCGAGGCCGACCCCGTTGTGAAGGGCCAGACCGCCGCTTCGTCGTACAAACCCGCGCTGCTGTCGAACGGTGTGAAGACCTCGGTTCCCCCGTTCATCGAGACCGGGGAACGGATTGTGGTGCGCACCGAAGACGCCAGCTATGTGGAGCGGGCGAAGGGTTAGGCTTCGACAACGCGACGGGGGGAAGAAGTAATAAAGCTCTCCCTCTCCCCTTGAGGGAGAGCGCCTTGGCATTCATGCCGCCTGCCACCCCTAGGACTCCCATCATGGCGTTCCGCCTGTCCCCGCATCTGACCGTCATGGCCAACGCCGCCCAGAAGGCGTCCAAGCGCCTGCTGCGCGATTTCGCGGAGGTCGAGCAGCTCCAGGTCAGCATCAAAGGCCCGTCCGACTTCGTGTCCCAGGCCGACATCCGCGCCGAGCAAACCCTGCGGGAGGAGCTGAACAAGGCGCGGCCGGGCTATGCGTTCCTGATGGAGGAATCGGGCGAGTCCGGTTCCCCCAACTGGGCGTGGCGGTGGGTGGTCGATCCGCTCGACGGCACCACCAACTTCCTGCACGGCATCCCGCATTGGTGCATCAGCATCGCGCTGGAACGCCGCCTGCCGGACGGCACATCCGAAATCAACGCCGGCCTGATCTACGCCCCCACCACGGATGAGATGTTCTGGGCCGAAAAAGGCACCGGCGCCTTCGTGAACGAGCGCCGTATGCGGGTGTCGGCTCGGCGCGAGATGTCCGAAAGCGTTTTTGCGACTGGCATCCCCTTCGGCGCGGTTTCGGTGCCTCGGCGACACGCGTTCAGCCGGACGTTGGCCGCTATCATGCCACAGGTCGCGGGCATCCGCCGCTTCGGTTCGGCGGCGCTGGATTTGGCGTGGGTCGCGGCTGGGCGGTACGAGGGATACTGGGAACTCGGTATCAAGCACTGGGACATCGCAGCGGGGATGCTGATGGTGCGCGAGGCCGGTGGCTATGCGACCGACACTGGGGACGGCGATCCGCGGGACACCGCTGCCATCGTGGCGGCGAACCCGCATATGCACCCGAAGCTGCGCCAGATCGTGATCGAGGGGATGACGGTGCCGGTTCGGGCGTAACAGCCCTACGCGCGGAAAGCCGCGTTTTCGCGTCGTAGAGGCTGACGAAGGGGGTCATGAATCTGTCTGGAACAGGCATGGCCGATCACTCGGCTTCTTGCCTACAAGAACAAAACATGAATATAATTCCCCATGCCCGAACCATCCCCCTCCCCCACGATAGAAGACGAGCTGATCGAATCCCTCGCTTTCGCCCTCCGCTATGAGGGGCGCAAGCGTGTGCATCATGCCGACGACATGATGGCACGGATCACGGCCGAACGACTGGTGCGGCATCTCCGCGGGTCCGGTTTCACGGTGGTGAAGGACCCCGACGCCCGCGCTCCCTCGACCTGAGCATGTACGCGGAGCTGCATGTCACCACGAATTTTTCGTTCCTGCGCGGCGCGTCGGAGGTGGACGAGTTGTTCGCTCAAGCCGCGATGCTGGGTCTGAAGGCGATGGCGGTGACCGACCGCAACACCGTAGCCGGGATCGTGCGGGCGCATTTGCGTGCGAAGGAGGTTGGGGTGCAGCTGATCCCCGGCTGCCGGCTAGACCTGCGGGATGCGCCATCGGTGCTGGTTTATCCCACGGATCGGGCGGGCTGGTCGCGCCTGTGCCGGCTGCTGACGCTGGGAAAAGGCCGAACGGGAAAGGGTGCGTGCGAGCTGTATTGGGCGGATTTGGCGGCGTGTGCGGATGGTTTGGCGGCGGTTCTGTGCGATGTGCCGGGGAATGCGGGTGTGGATGCGGGTGTGGATGCGGCGGGATCGAGGGAAAGGGGAAAGAATCTCCACCTTCTCCCTTCCCGCTCTTCCTTTCCCCCTCCTCCGACCACTCCCTTCACCCTCGCCCATTTCCGCGCCGCCTTCCCCGACCGTTGCTACATCGCGCTCACCCTCCGCCGCCGCCCCAACGACGCGATGCGGCTGCGGGAGACCGCCGACATCGCGCAGGCCGCGCGCATTCCCACAGTCGTCACCGGCGACGTGCTGTACCACACGCCGGAACGCCGCATCCTGCAGGACGTGCTGACATGCATCCGGGAAAACACCGCCATCGACAGGATCGGCTTCAAGCGGGAGCGCTCCGCCGATCGCGCCCTGAAACCCCCGACGGAGATGGCGCGCCTGTTCGCCGCCTACCCCGAAGCCCTGGCGCGGACTGAGGAGATCGCCGACCTCTGCCGTTTCTCGCTGGATGAGCTGCGTTACCAATACCCGCACGAAACCCGTTTTCCTGGATTGACCGCACAGCAGACCCTGGAACGCCTGACATGGGAGGGGGCGGCGAACCGCTACCCCGGCTCGCTTCCCGACACCGTCGTCAAACAGCTGAACCATGAATTAAAGCTGATCGCCGAACTGGAATACGCGCCGTATTTCCTGACGGTGGACAGCATCGTGCGCTTCGCCCGGTCCCGCCACATCCTGTGCCAGGGGCGTGGATCGGCCGCCAACTCCGCCGTCTGCTACGTGCTGGGCATCACCTCGATCGACCCCACCCGCTCCGGTCTGTTGTTCGAACGGTTCGTCAGCGCTGCCCGCAAAGAACCGCCCGACATCGACGTGGATTTCGAGCACGAGCGGCGGGAAGAAGTGATCCAGTGGGTTTTTGACACGTACGGCCGGGAACGTTCCGCCTTGTGCGCGACCGTCATCCGCTACCGGGGCCGCGGCGCCGTGCGCGACGTCGGCAAGGCGATGGGATTGCCCGAGGACGTCACCGCCGCACTGGCCGGGCAAATGTCGCACTGGGGCGACCAGGACGATCTTTCGGAACTGAACTTCAATAAGGAAGACCGGCGGCTGCGGCTGACGATGGACCTCGCGCGGACGTTGATCGGCTTCCCCCGGCATTTATCGCAGCACCCCGGCGGGTTCGTGCTGACGCAGGACCGGCTGGACGATCTGGTGCCGATCGCACCCGCCAGCATGGTGAACCGGCAGACCATCGAGTGGGACAAGGACGACATCGACGCCCTGCGCTTCATGAAAGTGGATGTTCTTGGGTTGGGCATGCTCGGCTGCATGCGGCGCGGCTTCGATTTGCTCGCCCAGCACCAGGGCCTGCGCATCGACCTCGCCGGCGTGCCGCCCGAGGATCCGGACACCTATGCCATGATCCGCAAAGCCGACACCATTGGGACATTTCAGATCGAATCCCGCGCGCAGATGTCGATGCTGCCGCGGCTGAAACCGCGCACGTTCTACGACATCGTCATCCAGGTCGCGATCGTGCGTCCCGGCCCGATCCAGGGCGACATGGTGCATCCGTATCTGCGCCGCCGCGAAGGCATCGAACCCGTCGAATACCCAACCGAAGCCCTGCGCCGCGTATTGGAGAAAACCCTGGGGGTGCCGCTGTTCCAGGAACAGGCGATGCAGGTCGCTATCGTCTGCGCCGGTTTTTCGCCAGATGAGGCCGATGCTTTGCGGCGCTCCATGGCGACCTTCAAGTTCACCGGCGGGGTGCATCATTTCCACGACAAGATGATCGCCGGGATGCTGGAGCGCGGCTACACGCAGGAATTCGCGGAACGCACCTTCTCCCAGATCGAGGGGTTCGGCAGCTACGGTTTTCCGGAGAGCCACGCCGCGAGCTTCGCGCTGATCGCCTATGCCTCGGCCTGGCTGAAATGCCATCATCCCGATGTCTTTTGCTGCGCGCTGCTAAACGCGCAACCGATGGGGTTCTACGCCCCCGCCCAGATCGTGCGCGATGCGCGATTGCACGGCGTGGAGGTGCGGCCGGTGTGCGTCAATGCCTCGGCCTGGGATTGCACGCTCGAGCCTTGTCGCGGGCGTTACCTGGCGGTGCGGATGGGGCAACACATGGCGAAAGGCCTGAACAGCACCCACGCCGATACGGTGATCGCACGGCGCGGCGCGCGGCCATACCGTTCGGTGGAAGACGTGCATCGCCGCTCGGGTGTGCCTGTCGCGGCGCTGGAGAAGCTGGCGGAGGCGGATGCGTTCCAGTCGCTCGGGCTGAGCCGGAGGGATGCGCTTTGGGCGATCAAAGGGCTGTCGGATACGTCTCTGCCGCTGTTCGATACGATCCCAAGTGTCATGGCGGGCGAAGGCGAGAACGAACCCCCCGTCCCCCTGGTGCCCATGACCGCCGGGCGCCAGGTGGTGGAAGACTACCGCTCGACGGGATTAAGCCTGCGCCGCCACCCCGTGTCCTTTCTGCGCCAGGACCTGGCCCAACGCGGCATCGTCCGCTGCGCCGATCTGGAAACATGCAAAGACGGCAAGCGCCTGACGGTCGCTGGAATCGTGCTGGTACGGCAACGCCCCGGCAGCGCGCGCGGGGTGCTGTTCGTCACGCTGGAGGACGAAACCGGCCACGCCAACCTGATCGTCTGGCCACCGCTGTTCGAGAAGCAGCGGCGCCTGATCCTGTCCGCCACCATGATCGCCTGCCGTGGCAAAATGCAGCGGGAAAGCGGCGTGATCCACGTCATCGCCGACGAACTGACCGATTTTTCCGACATGCTGAAAACCGTCGGGGAGCGGGAAATAGAAGGGCAGCGGATCCGCGATATCCACGTGCGATCCGGCCAAGATATCAGGGTGCCGACGCGGGATTTCCGGTAGCGTTCAGGACCGGCTGACCGCCGCCAGGTATTGGTCCAGCACCTCGTCCGCCGGACCGTCTCCCCGGATATGGCCCTGATCCAGCCAGATCACGCGGGTACACCACGTGCGCACAATCTCCAGCGAATGGGTGGACAGAACCAGAATATCCGCCCCGCGCACCAGTTCCTCCAGCCTGTGCCGGGCCTTATCCAGGAAGTTCGCGTCACCGGCCAGAAACCATTCGTCCATCAATAGAATCTGCGGCCGGATCGCGGTGGCCAGCGCGAAACCCAGCCGAACCACCATACCGGCGGAGTAGGTCCGCACCGGCAGATCGAGGAAGTCGCCGAGTTCGGCGAATTCGGCGACATCGTGCTCCAGTTGCGGCAAGGCTGCGCTGGGCAGGCCGTGAAACAGGCCGCGCATCTTGATATTTTCCCGCCCATTCATATCGACATTCATACCGAGGGCGGTGTCCAGGAGCGCATTCAGACTGCCGTGCACACTGACACGTCCGATAACCGGCTCGTAAATGCCGGCAAGTGTGCGCAGCAACGTCGTCTTACCCGCACCGTTCGAGCCAACCAGCCCCAGCCGCTCCCCGCGCTGGAGTGTGAAGCTCACATCGGTCAGCGCCCGAACGACCATGCGATGCTGCTGGTCCTGCCCAAGGCGCCCGGTCGCGGCGGCCGCCACCGTCTTTTTCAGACTGCGGGAGCTGCCGTGATACAGCGGGAAGAAAACGGAAACGCCGTCGATCTCGATTCTGGCTTCGGTGCTCATCGGTCAGACCCAGAACGCGACGCGGCCGCGGGCCCGTATGAAAAACATCCACGACAAACCACAAAGGACTGCGCTGGACAGAATGGCACCCGCCCAGATCCGCAACGACAGGGGATCGCCCAGTAGCGGGGACCGCACGACCTCCAGCAAATCGTAGAGCGGATTGAGCGGCAGATAGACCTGATAGGCGCCGAGCTGGGACGGTTTCCAAATGACGGGAGTCGCGAAGAATGCGATTTGCATCAGGCTGTTCACGATGGGCGTGATATCGCGGAAACGCGCGCACAGCCCCCCCAGCAGCAACGTCAGCGCCAGGGCGTCGACAATCCACAACATCATGCCTGGAACGGCCAGAAAAAGTTGCCATCCGGGCCAGATCCGGAAAATCGCGAAAACCACGACGAACACGACGACGTTATGCGCCAGAACCAGAAGATTGCGCACGACGACGCGCATCGCGAAGACGAACAACGGCATCCGCACCGATCTAATCAGGCCTACCATTTCGGTGAACGTTGCGCAGGCCTCGGACACCACCGTCGCCATAAACGCCCACAGCACCTGCGACAGGGCCAGAAAGGGCAGATACTCCTGAAGGTCCATGTTGAAGAGTTTCGAATACAGAACCCCCAGCATCGCCACCATGAAACCGGTCGAAATCGTCAACCAGAACGGACCCAGCATGGATCCGCGATAGCGGAGGCGAATATCGATCCAGCCGAGGGTGGCGGCGAGCCGCCACAACGACATTCCGCCGCACACGTCGGCGATCGCTTGCCCGTTGCGCACTGCAAAGGACTGACCTGCCTGAAAATCGAGACTCGCGTCGCGCGCGACCGGGGTTACAGCATTGCTCATGCGGCGCGGCCGATACCCCATCCACCCCCAAACAGCAACCGGGCTATCGCGCGACCAAAGTCGTTCGGCCGCCCCGGACCAAGGTTACGGACGCACCAGGCCGCACCCCCGCTGTGGCCGGCTGCACGACCGCCCGGGTCGCACCGTCGTCCGTCCGCACGACATACTCCATATCGCCCGCCGGCGCCGTTCGTTCGGTCAAAACGACAGCATGGTCGGAAGTTTTCGCCGGCGTTGAGGCTGGCAAAGGGCCGGAGGACACGCCTGACGACGCACATGACGTCAGCGCCAAAAGGCCTATTCCACAGCCACGGATGGCCCATCGCATTCCAGTTCCCCCGACTCGCACCGATGTGCATAATCGCACATTCTTCCTATTGCGGAAAACTGCGCTTCGGGATAATGGGTTAGGTGCCTTTGCTGATTGATTACCTCAGCAACGCCCAGACGTGGCCGTTCGTCCCTGTCTCGAAGGTGGGTCCTGAACATGGCCTGTGTGGGTTTCGGGTATTCATTGGCCTTAGCGGCCGCGCCATGACGGAGATAACCCGCTGATGACCCGACCGCATCGTTCTTTTGCCCTGTTCAGGGCTGCTGGGGCTTTTGTGGCGCTGGCTTTGCTGGCCGCCTGTAGCCAGGATTCCAATACGGCCGGTAACGGTGCGGGGCACCACTACACCGTCCGCGGCAATTACACCCCGCCTGGCCCGGCCGAGGACCCATGGGGCCCTTACATCCGGGAGGCGTCCAATCGGTTCGATGTTCCCGACCGGTGGATCCGCGCTCTCATGCGCCAGGAATCCGGCGGCCGGGCCTATAGTGCAAACGGACAGTTGATCACCTCCAGCGCCGGTGCGATGGGGCTCATGCAGGTCATGCCCGGCACCTACGACGAACTGCGCGCCCGGCATAACCTCGGCGACGATCCGTTCGAGCCGCATGACAACATCATGGCCGGCGTCGCTTATATGCGGGAGATGTACGATATCTACGGCTCCCCCGGGTTCCTCGCCGCCTACAACGCCGGCCCTGCCCGTCTGGACGATTATTTGTCCAATACAAGGGGGCTTCCGGACGAAACCCGACGTTATGTCGCGATCATCGGGCCGCAACTGGTAGACGTCCATCCGAAAATCCGGTCGCCGGCCGAGCAATACGCCATGAACGAACTGCCGCTGAACATCCCGCGCGGGACACGCTACGGGCGTTCGGGCGCCTTTGCTTATAACGGCGGCAACTTGCGTGTTCCCGTCAGCGCACCGTTCACGATGGCGCAACTCCCGGGCCCGACCCCAGCCGCACCGCCGGCGTTTGCGATGCCGTTGCCGGCCCCAGCCGCACCGGCGGCGTTTGCGATGCCGCCGCCGCCACGGGTCGCTTATGCACCGCCGCCGCACCCGCCGCGTTCGGCCTTCGCCTTCGTACCGTCCGCCCAGGCGGCCGAACCGGTGCCTTTCCGCCGGAACACGGGTGATACCGGCCAATGGGCGATCCAGGTCGGGGCCTATGCCAACCAAAATCAGGCCCATGCGGCGTTGAATACCGCCAAAGGCCGCGCACGGTCGGAATTGGCGGTGGCGCATCCGTATGTGGGGATGGTGCACCAGGCACATGCGACCCTGTGGCGCGCGCGTCTGACCGGCCTGTCGCACGAAGCGGCGGTACAGGCATGCCAGAAACTCGCACACAGCCGCACGAGCTGCGTCGTGCTATCGCCGGACGCCCAGTCTTAGTTACCGTAACCAGTCTTAGTTATCATAACCGGTCGGGTGCGCCTGCCGCCAAAGAAAGGCAGTGCGCACGATATCGTCGAGCCCCGCATACTTCGGCTGCCAGCCGGCTTTAAGCGCTGGTTCGGCTGACGCCACCAGCGATGCGGCGTCGCCCGAACGGCGTTCGGACACGCGGTGCGGCACGGGGCGGCCCGAGACACGCTCTACCGCCAGCAGGACCTCCATAACCGAATAACCGGCACCGTTACCGAGGTTCCAGTAGACATCCCCCTCCACCATCGCATCGAATGCCAGCAAATGTGCCGCCGCGAGGTCGGTGACATGGATATAATCTCGCACGCAGGTGCCATCCCGGGTGGGATAGTCGCTGCCGAACACCGTCAGCGGCGGGCGGCGACCAAGCGCCGCGTCGATCGCCAACGGCATCAGGTGGGTTTCGGGTCGATGATCCTCCCCCAGCCGTCCCTGGGGATCGGCACCGGCGGCGTTGAAGTAACGCAGGCAGGCATGGCGCATGCCGTGCACCTGACTGGCCCAGTGCAGTGCGCGTTCGATGATCCACTTGCTCTCGCCATAAGCGGACTGGGGATCGATCGGCGCATCCGCTGGGATGGAGGCATCTCCGGTCGCATCGAACAGTGCGGCGGTCGACGACAGCACGAAGCGGCCGACCCCGTGGCGCACGCAGGCATCGACCAGGCGGATCCCGTTGCCGGCGTTTTCCATGAGGTAGCGGAGTGGCTCGCGCATCGATTCCCCTACCTGCGACAACGCCGCGAAATGGAACACCGCGTCCCACGGGCCTTGTGCCAGCACCGCGTCGACGGCGGCCGCATCGCCGAGGTCGGCCTCGATCAGTTGCACGTCGTCGGGCACGGCTTGGTGGTGGCCGATACTGAGATTGTCGAGCACCACGGCCGTATCGCCCCGATCGCGCAGCGCGGCGACGAGATGGCTGCCGACATAGCCGGCACCGCCGGTTACCAGAAAGCGACGAGACATGCGGTGGAAATCCTGGACCGGTTACGGAGCCGCTCGGGTACTGCCATCGTGCGGCGAAAACAAGATAGCGTGATAGGTGTCATACGTTGATGGACAGAAAGGGTCGTTCCACGCAGATTGCAAGGCAAGGCGTCAGGGGACATGTGGGAATGATTACGATATCGTCATCCAGTTTCACGGTTACCCGACGGCCGTTGATCGCCCCGGTCCAGCCCACTGTGTCGAACGGGCAGCGAGGCGCTAACTTCAGCCTCGCCAGCGGTATCGAGGGGGTCGGTACCGTCGTTTTGAACGGCGCGGCTGGCGATTCCGGCGCCGGTTGGAACGTCGGCTTTCTGCAGGCCCAGTGGATCGAGACCAACTGGTTGGCTTACCGCGGCCTCACCCAGGCCGATGGCAGCGTGTTCGTCCAACGCGCCCGCCCCCCGGCTCGGCCGCGCCAGGGCTGCTTCGATTGCCTAGTTGCCGGAGCGCCATTTTACGGCACGGGTGCCAATCCGGCGACTCTGGTTCCCGCGACCGGAGGGCCGGCGCTCCCGTTCGTTGCCCCCTTGCCGGCGAGCCCTGGTTTTCCGTTGACCATCAGCGCGGTCCATGCGGATTTTCCGGGCGATTTTGCCCCGTTTTCCCGGCGGAACGGCCACACCAAGAAAATGAATTTCCTGAGCGAGGTGCAATTGGAGTTCCATTTCTGCATTTCGCTGGTCGTTAGAGAGCCCGGCGGGCAGCTGCATTTCCTGCAGAACCTCTATTGGAATGTGCACTGGCAGAACAAGTTCGCATTCGCCAACGCCGCCGCCAACCCGGCGGTCACGGTGGTGGCGGCGGGGACAGCCGCCAATGTCGGACATGTCATTGCCGGCCGCATCAGCGACGCCCGGTTTGCGACCGTGCTGACGACGCCCCAGACAACCAACTGCAACGCCATCGCCAGCACGGCTGAGCAGCGACCCAACCTAACGGAAACTGCCGGATGGCCTCTCTTCAACGTTACGCGTTAGCGGTCGTCATCGCCGCGATCGGCTTTCTGGCGTTGGGCGGTCCGACCGTCGCCCAGGGCACGTTGCGGCTCGAACTGGCCGATCCACCTGGCGGGCTGCGAGTCGTCAACGACGGCCCCGCACCGGTGACGATTCAAATGGCCATCGCGGTGGAAAAGCACGAGGCTATTGGCTGGGTTCCCATCGCTACCGAATTCAATGCCGTTGCTCGGTGCGATCCACCGGGATCCGCCACGACGGTTACGATCGCGCCCTCAAGCCATCTGAACGTACGGCCCTGGCGTGGTTTCAGCTGCTCAGGACAGTGTAATTTGGTCTGTCGGGCCAATGTTTATTACGGATCAGGGATGTTTAGATTCGTGGTGACGGCGATGCCGGCTTCGCATCGGATCACCAGCGCGGCGTTCGCGATGCCGGCTGAGCCATTTCGTTAGGCGCCTTCCAACAGAGCACAGGTAGGACGTATACGGGCGGGCCCGAATAGCAGCGATGTGGACTCCGAATGCG
>JANXTL010000053.1 GCA_025352375.1 Acetobacteraceae bacterium
ATTCTCGTGTCGGAATGTCCTAGACCATGATCGTTTGAGGTTGCATGCGATCTCGGCGTTGGATCATGGTCAAAGCCTTTGTTTGAGAGGGTGATTCACGCCCGAGGTTGAAGTCAACCTCAGGCGATCACGCTCTATGAACGAGGACGCCCCGCGCAACGGGCTCGGCAATGGGCCGGAGAATCTCACGGTACTGCGCCATATGGCACTGAATGTCCTGCGAGCCGACCGTTCAAAGGGTTTCCTACCCAAAAAGATGAGGAGGGCCGCACGCGACGATACCTTTCTCGTCAAGCGCCTGGCTCAGTTTTGAGATGCGATTGCCCTGTCTCAGACGGGTTTGGCGTAGAACGCGATACTCGGTGCGGGATCGGCGGCGGCGAACGCGGCGGCGCGGTCTGGCCTGGGCGGGTAGATCAGTTCCCCGTTGACGAAGCGCTTGCGCACCTTGCCCTCGGCGCCGAACGTTAGAATCCGGCGCTCCCACCCCATGGTTTGCACCGCGCCCCACGGGCCGAGGTCCAGCCCCGTGCCATAACGCACCTGGCTGTAAGGGATCGGCTCGATCCCCAGCATCTGCGCGGCCGCATTGTTGCCGGCGCAACGACCGAGCAGCAGCGCGTGCTGGCAGGACATCAGGCTGCGGTGTCCGGCGTCGTCCGTGGCAGCGCAAACGGTGTCGCCAGCGGCGAACACGTTGGCCGTGGCGGGTGCGCGCAAAGTGCGATCCACCATCAACCGGCCCAGGCGATCGCGCTCCCCGGGGACTTGCGCCGCCAGGGGGCTCGCCCGCACGCCGGCGGTCCAGACGACGGTGTTGGTTTCGATCCGCTCCCCCGCCGCCGTCGTCACGCCGTCGGCATCGATCGCGGCAACGCCGGAACCGAGGCGGGTCTCGACCCCGAGGTCCCGGAGCGCCTGTTGGATGACCGGGCGCGGCCCTGGCCCCAAGTCCGGGCCAATCTCCGGCGCCTGTTCCACCACGACCACTCGGATGGCAGCGTCCGGACCCAGGATGCCCCGCAGTCTGGCCGGCATCTCGGCGGCGATCTCGATCCCGGTGAAGCCGCCGCCGCCGATGACGACGTTGTTACGGGCCGGGGTATCCGGGCGTTGCGCCAGAGCGTGGCAATGCGCCTCCAACGTCGCGGCGTCGTCGAGCTGGTCGATGCTGAACGCAAATTCCCGCAAACCCGGGATGTCCGGCCGGAACAGCTGGCTTCCAGCGGCCAGGATCAGGGCGTCGTAGGACAGGACCGAACGGATCCCGTCGGCATGGGCGATAGCGACCTCGTTGGCCTCCGAACGAATGGTTTCGACGCTGCCCTGGATGTAGCGAACGCCGGTGACGGCGAACAACGCGCTCAAGGGCGTCACCATGCTCAAGGCATTCTCCTCGTACAAGCGAGGCCGCATAACCAATGTCGGTTCGGGGGCGACCAGAGCGACCTCGATATCGCCGCCGTGCAGATCGATCAGCCGAGCGGCTGCAAGCGCGCCCCACATCCCGGCAAAACCGGCGCCGATGACCAGAATCCTGCGTTGCATCGGCGCGACCCTCCTTATGGGAAACGTTTGCGTTGTTTCAACGCGGCCACGCGGGCGTCGTCGCGGGTGCCGGACCGAGCGGCGAGCCAGCGGCGCGCTTGCGCGTCGAATTCCGGCGGCGCTTTCCGAGCGAGGCCGGCCGCCAGCGTGCCCAACGTGGCCCGCCCAAGTTCGTCGCGCATCGCCTGCTCGGCGCGGATCATGACGGCATGGATGCCGCACACGCTGCCCGCCGACCAATCCGGAGGCTGACCTTCGTACAACGCGCAGCGGGATCGGACGTTCTGGCAATCGAACAGATTTTTTCGCCCTTCGACGGCGTCGACGACATCCAACACGGTGATGTCCTCGGGCGCCCGGGCCAGGCGGTAACCGCCGCGAATGCCGGCAGAGGCGTCGACCAATCCGGCCTTTTCCAGCTTACCGAAAATCTTCGCCACGAACGGTGCCGGCGCGCCCTGAAGCGCCGCCAATTCCCGGCTGCTCGGGGGTTTCGGCAGGGGCTGGGCGATCCAGAGCAGGCAATGCAGGGCGTATTCGATGCCGGTTCCGAGGTGGGCCATAACGAAGACTATATGAGTCTCTGTTATGGGTTGCAAGCACCTCTGGACATAAACCGGCTGGGGTCGGCAAGCTCCGGTGGCACAGAGGAGCACGTCCGATGACGATTATCGATTCACAGATCCATGCCTACGAGCCCAACACGCCCAAGCGGCCATGGGCCAATGTGCCGAACTGGCCGGCTCACGTCACGGGCGACGAGATGGTGGCGGCGATGGACAAGGTGGGCGTCGATGGGGCGATCTTTATTTCGCCCTTTGCGATGTACCGTTTCGATGCGTCCTATGCGGTGGAGGTGCAGAAGGCGCATCCGGGCAAGTTCGCACTGGTGAAGCCGGTCGACCCGGACGATGCGGCGGTAGCCGATGTTGTTGCCGCGTGGAAGCAGACACCCGGCACTGTCGGCATCCGCATCATGCTTCCTCGGGAGTCAGGGAAAGAAGCTAATGACCCCGGCCTGGAGCGCGTTTGCCGCGCGGCGGTTCAGTACGATTTCCCAGTCAATATCCTGTTCTGGGGCAATCTGGACGTCGGCACCGCGCTGGTGGACCGGTATCCCGAGACGCGGTTCATCGTCGATCATTTGGCCCTGATGCAGCCGCACGTGCCGCCGGCGGCGGCCGAGCCGTGGGCCGACCTGCCGAAGGTGCTGGAACTGGCGAAGCGACCGAACGCGGCGATCAAAGTCAGCGGCGCCTGCACGCTGTCGCACCAGCCGTTCCCGTATCCGGACATTTGGGACAAGCTGGCTCGGGTTTTCGATGCCTGGGGGTTTGAGCGGTGCCTCTGGGGCACGGATTGGACGCGCGCGTTCGCTTGTGTGAACTACGAGCAGGCGGTCGAACCGTTTCGTTTGACGGATCGACTGAGCGACGCCGAGCGGGCGATGCTGATGGGCGGGGCTTGCGCGAAGGCGTACGGGTGGTCGCCGACGAAGGGGTAGCGGTCCTCAATAACCAAATACCTCGCGGTGGTGCAGACCTCGCTCTCATCGTCTTGGCAGGCGACGGCCCGCCGCGCATGGCCCCAGGACGGGGCCATGCGGGTTGTCTTGGCAGGCGACGGCCCACCGCGCATGGCCCCAGGACGGGGCCATGCCGGAAAGGCTCAAATCCCGCTTACCCCGCGCTGTCGCCCGCTTCCTTCCGGAACGCCCCAACCGCGTCCCGCGCAGCGCGCGCCATCAGGCCGCTGTCGTTGGCGATGGTGCACAGCTGGAACCCCATCCCAACCATCCGCGCCGCGTACGCCGCCGTCGCGTTGTGCAGCCCGGCGAACTTGCCGTGCTTTTTGCAGGACGCGACCAGCTTCTTGTAGATATCCAGAATAATCGGCTCCTCTCGGTCCAGCGTCGGGATCAGCCCCAGCGCCAGGCCCATGTCGGACGGTCCGATATAAATGCCGGAGATTCCGGGCACGCTCAGGATTTCGTCGATGTTGTCGATGCCCGCTTGGGTCTCGATCATCGCGATCACCAGTATCTCGTCGTTCGCCGTCTTCTGATACCCCGTCGCCTCCCCATACATTCCCGCTCGGAATGGACCGTTCGACCGTTTGCCGAGCGGCGGATACATGCAGGCATCGACAAGGGCTTTGGCTTCCTTGGCGTCGTTCACCATCGGGCAGATTATGCCCATCGCACCGCCGTCGAGGCACTTGCCGATGATCCCCGGTTCATTCCACGGCACGCGCACCAGCGGGGTGACGGGGTGCGGTTGCATGCCCTGGAAGCACGCCACCATGGACATGAAGTCCTGTAAGCCGTGCTGCATGTCGACGGTGATGCAGTTCCAGCCGCACTGCGCCATGACCTCGGCCGAGAAGGCGGACGGGATCGCCAGCCAGCCGCATACATTGGCCTTGCCGGCCGCGAGCCGCGCCTTGAGTTCGTTCTTTGCCATCGGGATTTCCGCCTTTCGTAAACAGCGGGCGGACCCTATGCGTGGCCTCTTCGCCGGTCAACGCGCTCAGCTTATGCTGACTCGCATGAACATCCTGTCCATCCAATCCTGGGTTTCCTACGGCCATGACGGCAACGCCAGCGCGGTGTTCCCCCTACAGCGGCTGGGCGCCGAGGTGTGGTCGATCAACACCGTCCAGTTCTCCAACCACACGGGCTACGGCCATTGGACCGGGCAGGTCTACACCGGAGGCATGGTGCGAGACCTGATCGACGGCATCGGCGCACGAGGCGCGCTGTCCCGCTGCGACGCCGTGCTGTCGGGATATATGGGCGACGCCGGGATCGGCTCGGCCATCCTGCACGCGGTCGAGGCGGTGCGGGCGGCGAACCCCGCTGCCATTTACTGCTGCGACCCGGTCATCGGAGATTTCGATACCGGCGTGTACGTGCGGCCGGGGATCGAGGATTTCATCCGGGAAAGCGCCCTGCCCCAGGCCGATATCGCGACTCCCAACCGGTTCGAACTGGAACGGCTGACGGGCGTGGACTGCTCCACCACCATGGCGTCGGTGAAACGGGCCGCGGAACGGTTGCAGGGCATGATGCGGCCGGACGGGTTGCGCTGCGTGCTGCTGACCAGTTTGGAAACTGAAACAACCCCCGGCGACCATATCGACATGCTAGCGGCGGAGGGCGGGTCGTTCTGGTTGTTGCGCACGCCGCGCCTGCCTGTATCGGTGAATGGGGCGGGAGATGCGATCGCGGCTTTGTTTCTGTTCCACCGGCTGCGGGGCGGGTCCGCGGTCGCGGCGCTGGAGGCAGCGGGATCGTCGGTGCATGGACTGCTGCGCCAGACGGCCGAGGCCGGATCGCGCGAAATCGCGATGGTGGCCGCGCAGGATGAGTTTGTTGCTCCGACCCAGCGGTTTACGGCGCTGACGGTTTAGGAGTGGCAGCAGAGCTTGACCGCCGCCAGTGTCCGACCGCGTCGCGCGGAGGTCTGCTTTATTCAGCCAAATAATCCATAGCTGCATCCACCCCGCCTCGCCCATGCGGAATCCCTTCGATTCGCAGCGCCATCTCTACCGCGGCCAGTGCGCCGAGCAGCATGGGCTCGTTCAAATCCCCCAGGTGCCCAATGCGGAAAACCTTGCCGCCTAGCGCGCCCAGGCCACCGCCTAGCGAAACGTTGAACTTCCAGCGACAGCAGCGGCGGACGGCCTCGGCATCGTATCCTTCGGGCATCAGAATCGCCGTTACGGAGTCGGAATACCGATCCGGGGACACACAAAACAATTGCGGCCCGTTATTCCCCGACCAGACCTTGACAGCACGACGCGTTGCCTCGGCCAACCGGTGGTGGCGGGAAACGACATTGTCCAGGCCTTCTTCTTCCAGCAACCGAACGGACTCACGCAGCCCGTAGAACATATTCACCGGCAGCGTCCCGATGAAACTTTTTTGCGCCCGCTTTTCCATCAGCGTCCAGTCGAAATAATACCGCTTCAGCCCAGCAACACGGTGCGCCTGCATCCCCTTTTCGGACACGCCGGTGAAACTCATACCCGTCGGTAGCATGAGCCCTTTCTGGGAACCGCCAACCACGCAGTCCACGCCCCAATCGTCCATCCGGAATTCCAGCGACCCGAGCGACGAAATAGTATCGACCAGAAACAGCGCCGGATGGGCGCAGGCGTCAATGGCTGCCCGCACCTCGGGCAGAGGAATCATCAGCCCCGTCGCGGTCTCATTGTGCACCACGCAGACGCCCGCGATCGCATGTCCGGTATCCGCCGCCAGCACCGCCCGCAGTGCGGCGATATCGACGCCGCGACGCCGGTCGGCAGCCAGGACCTCGACCTCCAGCCCGAATCCGCGCCCCATCGCCGCCCAGTCGTCGGAAAAGAAGCCGGTTTCCAATACCAGTATCTTCTCCCCGGGGGAGAACAGATTGGTCAGGCTCGCTTCCCACGCGCCATGGCCCGAGGCGTTGTACATGAACAAGGACTGCGCCGTGCGCAGCACGCGCTTCACGCCCGCGAATGCCTCATCGTAGACCGCCACGAACTCCGGGTCCTGGAAGTCGATGCTCGGCCGGTCCAACGCCCGCAGCACGCTGTCGGGAATGTTGGTCGGGCCGGGGTTGGCGAAAAACTGGCGGCCGCGCGGTTTCTGGGTCATGGGGGGTACCTCTGGCGAACAGCATACCCCAGTCAGGGTTGCCCGATCACCCCCCTCCAGCTAAGACCCCGCCACAAACCGGCAGGAAGCAAACCCAACGTGGACACCGAAAGCCTAATCGAAAATGTGCTCAACGCGCTCACCGCGGGGGTTACCATCGGCTGCATTTATGGGCTGATGTGCATCGGCCTTGGGCTGATTTTCGGCATCATGAAGGTCGTCAACTTTGCTCAGGGCGAGTTGTTGATGCTCGGCATGTTCGCCAGCCTGTATCTGGTGACTGGCGGCGGCATTCTGGCGTTTCTCGGCCCCAATATCGGGCCGTTCGTCGGCGCCATCCTGGCTGGGCCGATTGTGTTCGTGGTCGGCGCGCTGCTCCATAAATTCCTGATTTCGCGGGTGTCCGGCCTGAAGACTGCCGGATCGATCGATGACGGGCATTTCGGGCAGTTGATCGTTACCCTCGGCATCAGCCTCATTCTCCAAAATGGCGGCATGATCGTGTTCGGCTCCACCCCGTTCACGGTGCAGACGCCGCTGTCGTCGTCCGCGATCGAGGTCGCGGTCGGCTACGGCGACGCCACGGTGTTCCTGAATAAGGCGAAGCTGATCGCATGTGCGGTGGCCATCGCGGTCGCCATCGCGCTGTACCTGACCATGGAGTTCACCCGCATCGGCAAGGCCCTGAGGGCCGCTGCCGACAATCCCACGGCGGCGACTTATATGGGTATCGATGTGGATAAATATTACCGCATGGCATTCGGCATGGGCTGCGGCATCACTGCCATCGCCGGGGGGCTGATGGCGACCTACCTGTCGTTTGGGCCGTTCGTCGGGTTCGACTACGTCATTATTATGTATTCCGGGGTAGTGCTGGGTGGCATCGGCTCCATCATGGGTGCGTTCTGGGGCGGGCTGACGGTGGGATTCGTGCAGCAGTTTTCTGCCCTGTTGCTGCCGCCGCAGTTGCAGAACGCGATGATCTTCATCGTCTTCCTGCTGATTGTGCTGTTGCGACCTCAAGGCCTGTTCGGCCGCTCGGCGGAGCGCGCTTGACATGAGGAACGGCACCGCCGCCAAATTCCGCCGCGACTTGACAATACTGGTTATTCTCTCGGTCGTTTACACAACCGGCTCCTGGTTCGTCAGCAACAGCTACTACCAGCTTATTCTCACCCTGGTGCCCATCTGGGCCGCCTTCGGGGTGTCGTGGAATATTCTCTCCGGATACGCCGGGCAGCTTAGTTTCGGGCATGCCAGCTTCTTCGGCATCGGCGGTTACACGATGACGCTGGCGCTGGTGTACTGGAACCTGACGCCGTGGCTGGGAATCCCGCTCGGCATGATCGTTGGTGGAATCGCCGCGGTGGCGATCGGCACGCCAACCTTCCGCCTGAGGGGGCATTACTTCGCGCTGTCCATGCTCGCCTACCCGCTGGCGATCCTGTATTTCCTGCAATATTTCGGCTTCCAGGAGATGTCGCTGCCGATGCACCGGGAAAACCCTGGCGCCTACCTGGAATTCTCCGATCCCCGCTACTACACGCTGGTTGCCGTGGGGCTGCTGGCGGCGTCGGTGTTTACCTGCATGCTGGTGGAAAATTCCCGCTTCGGCCTCGCGCTGCTGGCCGTGCGGCAGAACGAACTGGCGGCCGAGGCGGCCGGCATCGACTCCAAAACCTGGAAAATGCGGGCGCTGATCGTGTCCGGCATGATCGCCGCCGGTGCCGGAGGGCTCTACGCCTGCGTGCAGCTGGTCGTGACCCCAGATTCGGTGTTCGGCTTACTGGTGTCCGCGCAGCCGGTGGTGCTCACATTGTTCGGCGGCGTCGCGTCCCTGTGGGGGCCAGTGATCGGCGCGGCGTTCCTGGTACCGCTGTCGAAGGGTCTCGATGCGACCGTGGGTTCCTACCTGCCCGGCATTCAGGGCGTGGTCTACGGCGCGGCGGTGATCGCCATCATCCTGTTGGCGCCGGACGGGCTGTATTGGACGCTGCGGGATAGATTTTTCAAACAAAAAGCGCCGGCACCGATCGCCCCCCCATCCAAACCCGACCGTCTGGTCAACGCCAGCGTCACCGCCGGCACCGCTTTGATGAAGGTCGAAGGGCTGTCCAAGAACTTCGGCGGGCTGCGCGCTGTCAGCAACGTCAGCTTCGAAATCGCCGAGGGCGAAATCCTGGGCATCATCGGCCCCAACGGCGCCGGCAAGACCACCCTGTTCAACCTGCTGAATGGCGTCCTTCCCCCGTCCTCCGGCACCGCGACCCTCGGCGGCGTGTCCATGCTCGGCAAGAAGGTGCACCAGGTCTGCCACATGGGCGTAGGCCGCACCTTCCAGGTGGTTCGCAGTTTTCCGCGGTTGCCACTGATCGATAACGTGATGGTCGGGGCATACGGCGCAGGCGGCGTGTCAGACCAGGACGCTGCCGACGCCGCCATCCACGCGCTGCACCGCACCGGCCTCACCGAACTCGCGGGGGTCGAAGCCGGCAGCCTGACCAACAAGCAGCTGCGCCTGATGGAGCTGGCGCGCGCGCTGGCGGGCCGCCCCCGTTTGCTGCTGCTGGATGAAACCCTGGCCGGGCTGGGGCGGGAGGAATGCGACGACATCCTCGACGTTTTGAAACGCCTGCGTGACGAGGGCATGACCATCGGCATCATCGAACACACCATGCACGCCATGCTGCGCATCGCCGACCGCTTCGTTGTGCTGGATCACGGCGCGGTGCTTGCCTCCGGCCCCCCGCGCGTCGTGATGGAGGACCGCAGCGTGATCGAAGCCTATCTCGGCAAGAAATTCCTGGCGAAACTCAATGCTTGAGGTCTCGAACCTGTCCGTGTCCTACGGCGGCCTGCGGGCGTTGACGGATGTTTCCCTCAGTGTGGCCGAGGGGCAGTTCGTCACCGTGGTCGGTCCCAATGGCGCGGGGAAAACCACGCTGTTCAAGACGATCTCCGGCGTGGTGAAGCCGACCGGCGGCAAGATAGTCTTCATGGGCACGGACCTCGCGACGATCTCGGCGGCGCAGCGGGCGCATCTGGGCATCGCGCATGTGCCGGAGGGGCGCCAGGTGTTCAAGACTCTGACCGTGCGGGAAAACCTGGAGATGGGCGCCTACCCCGAAACCGGGCGCGCCAAGTGGACGCACACGATCGACCGCATCCACACGCTGTTCCCCATCCTCGCCGAACGCGCACAGCAACTGGCCGGCACCCTATCGGGCGGAGAGCAGCAGATGGTCGCCATCGGCCGCGGCCTGGCCTGCGCCCCACGCTTGCTGATGCTGGATGAGCCCTCGATGGGCTTGGCACCGGCTGTAACGGACACGATTTTCGAGCGTATCTCGCAGATCCACAAGGAAGACGGCGTCACCATCCTGCTGGTCGAGCAGCGGGTGGCGGAGGCGCTGGAACTGTCCGACCATGGCTATGTACTCGAAACCGGGCATGTGGTGCTGGACGGTCCGTATGAAACACTGCTCGCCGACGACCGCGTGCGGAAATCCTATCTGGGACTGACGTGAAATCGCAAAACTGTCCCCCTCCCTCAAGGTGCGTGCAGTTTATCACCGGCCGCCCGCGAGTCGAAAGACATTTCCTTGTCGAAGATCCTGCGGGGAGCGGGAGAGGGGCAAGGTCCCTCGCATGCTGTCACGCACCGGGTTTGTGTCAGGCTGCGCGGCTGTTGAACATGTCACCTTGCGATGCTGGCCGGTCTGCGACGATGGGCAACATGGCCGCGAGCGGTTCGGCGGGCACGTTCGCAAGTTCCTTCGGCTCCATCTTGTAGAGGCCGCCGCCATAGACCCGCCCCTCGCCGAGCAACGTCGCAGCGTCGATGCCGTTGAGAAATTCCCAGACCCGGCGATCAAGCTCCGGGTTGTGGGCAAGGGCGGCGGCGAGCGCGGGTTTCGGGTAGAGCAGCAGATAGACATTCGCGGCCGTGGCTTGCGACCGGTTCAGGATGAAGCGGAATGGCTTGTCCCGCTTCGCCATGTTGCGGCCCATGTATGTGCAGATGAAGGGTGGCGCAGGTCGGTTCTCTTGCGCATACCAGGGGTTGCGGCGGCTACAGAGGTATGTCTCCGCCACCTTCGGCTTGCCGGTCTGTAGATAGGCCCAGAGCACCGGATAGCGCTCTTTGACTTCGCTCTCCGGCAATCGGCAATCCAGCATGAACAGTTGCCGTGCGAGCATTGGCGTGCCGTCCGCGTTCGCTTCGATGATATCGGTTTCGAGGTGGCGCGGCCCCGGCAGGATCGGCGTGAAAAATTTCTCGGGCAAATTGCGCGCGGCGATTTCATCGCGCGTCATCATGAAGAAACTGTTGTCGCCGGTGGCGAGGCCCCGCTTGATCTGGAAGAAATCGGCGAGCCTGCGGCCGTCACTGACTACGCGCACGCCGTCCGCCGCGAGGCTTGTCCACTTCGCGGCACTTTGCAGCGATGCCGCAGGCACTTGGCGCGAGACCTTGGGGGCCGCGAGCGTGCCACCAAAGGAGAATTCCACTTGATGTCCGGTGGTTGGTTTGCGCTTGCGGAACCAGACGACGGCCGAGGATACGAGCGCATCCCCGAACTGCAACTCGTTCGGGTCGAAACGGTGAATACGGATCAGCTCGACTTGGTTAAGCAGATACCGTTTCACCGGCACGCCGTAATTCACGTCCATGAATTCGCTCGGGATCAGCCAACCGGCGATGCCATCAAGTTCCATCCATGCGTGAGAGAGGCCCAGGAAATAGCAGTAGAGGCCCGCCAGCCCGGCCATCCGGATACCTGAGGCTGCCTCCGTCGCGGCGAGCAGCCGCGCCTTGGCCGTCTTATCCATGTGGTGATGCCGCACATAGGGCGGATTGCAGATGACAAGGTTGAACCCCCTGCCCTCTCCCGGCGGCTTTGTCGTCGTGAAATCACCTAAGGCAAGTTTGAGCGGATGATCGTGCCATAACTCGCGCGCAGGCTCGCCATAGTGCGGATCAATCTCGAAGCCTTGCGCGGCATCAATGCGCTCGGCCGGAAACTCACGGCGGAGCGCAGCATAGAAGGAACCGGTGCCGATCGCCGGATCAAGGAACCGGATCGGTGCATCGGCTGTCAACAGGCGACGTGCATAGGCGAGCACGTCGGACGCAAGCCCTGTCGGTGTGGCGAACTGACCCAGCCTGTTCCGCTCGGCCTGGGTCTTCGCCGCATCAAGCGCCGTTTGCAGAGCAAGGCGGCGATCCTCGATCGGGGTTACGGCATCCATGAGCTAGATCCCAAATTGGGCGAGATCATCAATGCGATGCTCCCAAACCCAATCAATGCCTTCGGCTGCTTCGTAGCCGAGATAGCCGCTATCGAAATACCCGCAGAGGAACAGCATGAAGCGCACACCAACTCCGTGTGTGCGACGGAGTTGGTTGACTTTTTGTGCCTCTTCCTTGCGGCGCTTGTTCGTGTTGGTGAAATCTCCGGCCGACTTCGCTTCGATCATGAGGGGCAACTCACCGGCCTTTGCCGAGAGCGGCATCACGGCGGTGTCGACCGGGATGTTGACGGTCGACGTGCCGCCTTCGGCCTTCACCGGCACGTTGAGGCGGAAGCTGTAGGTGCCCGCTGGCATCACGTTATATTTGATTCCCTCGGGGAGACGTTTGTAACCGCGCCCTTCGAGCCACGCGCCGATGGCGGCGAGCTGCCGCTTCTCTTGCGCATTGCGAATGATCGGATTGGCGTCGGCGTTGGTCAGCCGATCCGCGACGATGGTTGCGGCACGATGCACTTCCACGTCTGTTGGCGCGCGGTTCGATTCCAGCCAGACGAAGATATCAGGATCGGCCATGCGCTCGATGATGGAGCCGATCTTTTCAAGATCGGCCTGCAACGCGGTCTCAACCATGCGAGGCGCGATCTTCCCCTTTTCCATGTTTCTAACGAAATTCTTCGATACCCCCGCAAGGCCGACCAGACGGTCGACCGCGATTGGCGGGCACGTCGACATGCGCAGCGTCGGCAGCACCTCCGGATGTTCCCGCAACAGCGCCGGGGTTACGTCGCTCAGATTGGCCGTGCGATGGAGTGTCGTTTCAACATCCTTGGTGACCTTGATCCGCGTCTCGCGGAAGGCGACGGGCGCGAATTTCATGAACCAGTCATTATACATATCGATGGACAGAGCGATGTCCGCCTTCCAATGTTCAGGTTTGTTGAGATTAACTGGCACGCTTGTTCTCGCGGTAGAGTTGCCACATCTCGGCAAGCAGGCTGTTCAGTGGCATTTGTCGCCGCGCAGCCTCGACCTTGATCGCCTTCGCCACGGACACCGGCAAGCGGAAACCGATGATCTGCGACGCGCCAGTTTCCGGTCGCCGCTTCGACGTGTCGGTTTTCTTGTCAGACATGCGAATCACCCCCAGGTCGACGCGTCGACCCAGCTTAGCGACGTGTCGCTGATTCCCCAAGCAAAGGATTTCTAAGGGTTCTCACGCAATTCTCGACGTGACTCAGAGGTTGCGGCATCCTGTGCCACGGTCCGGGTGATTCGTCGCCATGGCAACGGTCACGCGCACCGAATAGGTGACCGGCTCCCCCGCATCCGCCAGAATAGTGAGAACGAAGAAGGCGGGTTGTTGACCGGCCAGACCGATCTGCGGGACGACTGGGCGGGTTTCAAGGACGTGGTACGGCGCCAACATCCCGTGATTGGCGCGGTTGGCGAGGGTCCTAGACCATGATCGTTTGAGGTCGCACGCGATCTCGGCGTTGGATCATGGTCTAAGCCTTTGTTTGAGAGGGTGATTCACGCCCGAGGTTGAAGTCAACCTCAAGCGATCACGCTCTAGTGTCCGGGCAGATGCGTTGTGG
>JANXTL010000080.1 GCA_025352375.1 Acetobacteraceae bacterium
GCCTCGGCATGCGGGGCCAGCGGGTCGAGCGCCGTCCAGCTCCGCACGTTCTGCGGGTCGCCGGCGAACGCGGCGTCGATCCAACCCAATGCCTCAATAAGGCGCCGTGACGCCGTCGTGGCGTCCAGGCTTCTGCGTGTCGCGTCCTGGACCCAGGGGGGAACCGCGAAGGCAGCGGCATCCGGTGCACGGTTCACCAAAGAGTGAGCGGCGAGGTCGATCAGAGCCGCCCGCGTCGCCTCGACGGTGGCGCTGTTCGGGGTGGCAACATCCAGCAAAGATTCCGGCACTGGATCGGGTGCGAAGAATGCCAAGCGTTCCAATAGCGCACGCGCGTCTGCCGAAAGCATCTCGACCGCGCCGAGCAGCGTCGTTTCAACGCGGCGATGGTAATGGGAGATTGCAGGTTCATTCTGGCCCGTAAGCGCATCCCGGCTCTCGCTCCAAAGGCGGCGATAGTCGGCCAGAGACCAGTGCCTCGCGCGGATCGTTGCGGCCGCCATCTCCAGTGCCAGTGGAAGCCCCCCAAGCGCCTCCGCCAGGGAAATCGAGTCCGCCGGATCGGTCGGGGTAGCAAAGCGACTTCCCTCCGCCCCCTCCAACAGCAACGCGGCTGCGTCAGTGCGATCGAGGACATCCAGCGAGATCGCCTCGACGCCATGCGCGAACCCGTGCAGGCGGCTGGTCAGGAGTACGTGGCCGCCCGTCAGTCGGTCGAGCAGAGCGCCCGCCGCAGTCGCCGCCGCTTCCGTATCGACGTTGTCCAGGATCAGCAGCCAGCCAGGATTTGCATTCAGCCAGGCCATCACCGCCGACCGCCGGTCCTCATCGGGCTGGTTGTCCAGGTGGCTCAGGCCCACGACATCGGTGAGCGCGGCGAGGTCGTGGGTCATCGCGTCCGGCGTCTCGGCGGTTACGAACAGCAAGGCGGTATAATCGTCCCGGTGTACCCAGGCATATTCCACCGCCGCTCGGGTCTTGCCGACGCCGCCCGGGCCTTCGATCGCCTGAGCGGTCAACGACGCGCCATACCGGCCACCACGGCGCACCGCGTCGTGGATTTGGGACAGCACCGCCGCTCGGCCCTTGAACAATGTGCCCAGCGACGCGTACGGCAACCGAACTGGCCGCGGCCGAGGCATCCACGTCGCTGCGTCTGGCAAAATATTCGTCACTGGAAGTCCGGGTCGATGTCCCACCACGCGGGGGCCACGACCCCTTGCCCCTGGAAACGGGGCGCCGACAGCACCCTGATGACCAAAGCGCGCCAGCGCTCAGGCGTGCGTGGGTAGAGGAATTTCAGGGCGAGCCATTGGGTCCGGAACGCATCTGACGACGGCCTCCGCGCGTCAGCCCACCATGCCAACCCGGTCAGCCAGGGCAGCTCGCTGCCGAACCTGGTATCCGGCAGGCGGCGCAGGCCGAGCAGACCGATCCCAAGATAATGATCCGGCAATGTCGCGCCCGCACTCTCGCATATCCACAACCAATGCGAGGCTAGGCCAAACGGGTCCAGCGCTGGCGTCAACGACTGCGTCCGGGCCAGCATCGACCAATAGCCGGCCCGCGCGTCCCGCGACGGCGCCAGCACCAGGTCCGTGACCCAGGCGTTCCAGGAGGCAAAGCCGCCCCGCAGCGCGATCGCTGGCTCCGCGACCTGGAGCAGGGCAACGATGTCGAAGGCATCGCGCACTTCCCGAATCCAGCGCTGCCGATTCGGATCGTCCGCGGGAGGTGGCTCCTGCCGGCGCTTGTCCAGCCAGCTGAGAACGGCCCAACCGAGAGAGAGGCGCGCGGGGTCGTCGGCCGGCAGCGGCCCGAAAAGCACGTTCGCAGCCTCCGCCGCGTCGAGCCGATTGAGTGGCGCAATTTCAGCGTGGCCGGCGACGAGATCACCGAAGGCCGCCTCAGGCGCCCGCTCGAACGTCGCGAGCCAGGGATGGCGCGGCGGGGCATCCGGGTCGAGTGGGGGCATCGGTGTGAACCGGCGTGCGACGCGGTGCGATGCCGAGGATGCGTCGAAAGACGCGTACGTCGCATTCCGCATGACCGTATAGTTGCCTCCATCTGGCATCTAACCCATATCCTCGCCAAAGTCCGGGCGGCGGGCTGCATGTCGCAAGGCCGCGAGATGGTGGTTCCGCAGGCCGCGCATGTCCACTGGACCGACCTTCCGTTCGATCTCCCCGAGTCGCCCGATATGGTTGCGTGTGTAGGTCATTCTAACGTGCAGAAGCTCCGCCAAGAGTAGTGGTGTGCCTGATCCCAGGTTCATCGTCCGACCATAGGCCAATCCGGTGGGCGACGGGAAGAACCACGGCGAGGGCAGGCTATCGATAACCGTCGGGCTAACGAAGGCGTTCCGGAAGCCATGGTTGGCGGCGGCCCGCAGGACACTGGCCACGTCGTACTCCATCAACATCACGGGAACGGGTCCCAACGGACCCGGATCGTGGTGGGCCAGCCCGAGGCGGTCCCGGATCCGGTCGGCCCAGTCGGGGAGGCGCAGATCGTCGGTCAGTTCGTCCTTCCAGGCGGCGAAGGCCGGCCTCCCATCCCGCCGTGCGTTCCAACGCTGAAGGAAGACGTCGAGCACCGCGTGGTTATCTTCATTGAATCCACGGATCAGTTGCTCGAACGTCAGCTCCACCTCGGCCAGCAGGGTGGCCGGGACTCTTTCAAGCCGTGCGATCCGCTGGTCCAGGTCCAGTAATCCGGGAACCAGAGGTGACGGGTCGAGGTTCCCCCGGAATGTGTCCGGCTCGTCCGTCTGGACGTAGGTGGTGCAGTACTCCGTCTGCCAGGTTTCCAAGGACGCCGGGGATGGGGTATCCGGCGCGAGAGCCTCGAAATGCCGCAGGCGGGCCGGGCTGACCCGTTCCTCAAAATAGATATTGTCGGCCTTCGCGCGTTCACACGGCGCGCTATCGGCGCGCCAAGTATCCAGTACCACGTTTCGGTTCACGTCATTGAATAACATGCTCTCAATCCTCGGCCGGTGTGATGTTATCCGGTCGGCTGTGCCATCTTCAATAGCGGCACCCTTACCGGATGCTGCCGAACTTGCTAACCTCCGTCCCAATCAAGCCTGAGGGAACCGGACATGGACGCGGTGAATTTCGACTACGGTAAGCTTTTCAGCGATGGGCTGCCCGATCCCGTGGCCAAATGGGCGCCGTTCCCGCCCTATTATTTCGTCGGCGGCAATAACGACCCTGAGGAAATCCCGATCGAAGGGCTGATCGAAGCCGCGGCGTCCGTCCTGCGCCGGGAAGGGTCGAAGCTGGCGATTTACAATCTTGGGATGGGGCCGCAGGGCTATCCCGGACTGCGCCAGTTCGTCGCCGACAAGGCCAACAGCCATCGCGGGTTCAACATCGGCATCGACGACATCGCGATCGTCACAGGCTCCGGTCAGGGCCTGGACATGATCAGCAAGCTGCTGGTGAACCCCGGCGATACCGTGCTGTGCGAGGAATATTGTTACCAAGGCGCGATCAACCGTTTTCGGAAGATCGGCGCCAAGGTCGAGGGCATGAAGCTCGACGACGACGGCATCGTCATTGAGGCGTTGGCGGCACAGCTCGCGGGCCTGAAGGCGCGCGGCATAACGCCGAAATTTATTTATACGATCCCGACAATCCAGAACCCGACGGCATCGATCCTGCCGTTGGACCGGCGCCACGCGCTGATCTCGCTGGCCCGCCAATACAACGTCGCGATTTTCGAGGACGAGTGTTACGCCGATCTGATCTGGGACGGCGTCCAGGCGCCGCCGGCCCTGTATGCGCTGGATCCCGGCTGCGTCATTCACCTCGGGTCGTTCTCCAAGTCGTTGGCCCCTGCCCTGCGGCTTGGCTACATCGTCGCCGAATGGGAAATCATGCGCCGCCTGCTGCCCATGAAGGGCGATAGCGGCACCGGGGCGCTGGATCAGATGGTGGTCGCGGAGTATTTCTCGAAGAACTTCGTCAAGCATTTGGGGCACCTCAACGGGGTGCTGCACGACAAGCTGAAATGCATGGTCGAAGCGGTGCACAAGGAATTCGGGACCTCGGCCGAGTGCTGGGCGCCGAAGGGCGGCATCTTTCTATGGATCAAGCTGCCGGATGGCATCGACACCCGCAAACTGCTGAAACCGGCGGCGGCGCGCGGCATCGTGTTTAACGAGGGACCGGCCTGGGCGGTCAGTCCGGACAACTCCACTTCGCATCTGCGCCTGTGCTTCGCGATGCCGGACAAGAAGACGATCCAGGACGGCGTCGCGGCGTTTGCTCAGGTGTGCTATGAGGAGACCGGCATGCCCGTGCGTAGCGCCAACGTTCAGCGCAGCTAAACCAACAGGAGGACATTACAAATGATGGACGCGATGCGCGGCAATAATGGCCCCCGCTACCGCCACGTCGTGGACGAGTCCGCGCCGTACGAGACCATCGCCGTCGATAAGCTCACGCCGATTATCGGCGCGGAAATCGCGGGCGTGAATTTGGCCGGATCGATCTCCAACCGCCAGATGGACGAAATCCATCGGGCGTTGGCGGAGAACTCGGTTATTTTCTTCCGCGATCAGCAGATGACGCCGGAACAGCATCTTGCATTCGGGCGCAATTTTGGCGAATTGCACATCCATCCGGCGGCACCCCATGCGCCGGGCATGGATGAATTGATGGTCATCCATGCCGACAAGGACAGCCCACGGGCGAACGGCGAAGGCTGGCACAGCGATGTGTCGTGCGACCCGGAACCGCCAATGGGCTCCATCTTGTATGTCAAAACCTGCCCGCCAAAGGGCGGCGACACGCTGTTCGCGAGCATGTACGCCGCATATGAGGCGCTGTCGGATCGGATGAAAACCTACCTCGACAGCATGGTCGCCGAGCATGATGGGGAGGAAAACTACCGCGGCACCTATAAGAATTTCGGCGTCGACGATAAAGCGGTCTACCCGAAAGCGGAACATCCGGTCGTGCGCACGCATCCGGTGACCGGCAAAAAAGCCCTCTACGTAAACCGCGGCTTCACCCGTCGTTTGCTCGGCGTACCGCGCGACGAGAGCTACGCGATCCTGAGTTATCTTTACGCACATTCGGAAAATCCGCTGTTCCAGTGCCGGTTCCGCTGGGCGGAGAACTCCGTTGCGTTCTGGGATAACCGCTGCGTGCAGCATCGGGCGATGTGGGATTACTGGCCGAACACGCGGTCGGGGTTCCGGGTGACGGTGGCGGGCGGTAAGCCTTATTAGAGCGTGATCTAAGGAATGGGGCGGAAGGCGCTTCGCTTTTCCGCCCTACGCGGGTGCCGGTGCCGTACGGCCGACAAGCAAAGCGCGTTCCGCCGCTCCTTATTCAATCCGTGCCATCGCCGCCTCCAGCCGGTCGACCTCCGCCAAATACGCCGTAACCCGAGCACGATTTTCCTCAACGATCTCTTCCGGTGCGCGCTTGACGAAATCGGCGTTCGCCAGTTTCTGTTGGAACTTCTTTGCCTCGGCCGCGGCCTTGTCGCGTTCTTTGCCCAGGCGGACCTGTTCCGCGCCGATGTCGATAATTCCATCGAGCGGCAACACCACCGTCGCCTCATCCAGCACCGCCTGCGCCGAACCCTTCGGCACTTCGCCGTCCACCGCGCGGACGTCCGAGGCACGGGCCATCCGCCGGATCGGGTCGATCCAGCGTTCGGCGCGCGCCAGCGTCTCCGCCGACGCATCCTTCAACAACACCGCACCCGGCACGCTCGGCGGCACGTTCATTTCGTTTCTGACAGAGCGAATCAACCCGATCAACCGCACCACCCAATCAAGTTCGGTGCGCGCCTCGGCAGCGCCGGACACCGATATCGCGGTCGGCCAGGATTCGGCGATCAGGCTGCATTCGGCGCCGTAGCCGAAACGGTCCCACAATTCCTCGGTCACATAGGGGATCGCGGGATGCAGCATCCGCAGGATAATCCCCAGCACATGCGCGGCGGTGGCGCGCACCTCCGCTGCCGCGACGGGATCGGCGCCCTCAGCTAAAGCCGGCTTAGCGAATTCCAGGAACCAATCGCAATACGTGTTCCAGACGAAACGGTAGCCGGCCGCAGCGTATTCGTCGAAGCGGTAGGCTTCCAGCGCGGCGGTCGCATCGGCAACCGCGGCGTTCGCGGCATCGAGCAGCCAGCGGGTCAGCGGCAACTTAGCGGCGGCTGGGTCGAAGGACGGGTCGATGGCGACGCCATTCATTTCGCAGAATCGCGCGGCATTCCATAGTTTGGTGATGAAACTGCGATAATCTTGTACCCGGTTGGCGCCGAGTTTCACGTCCCGGCCGGGACCGGTCAGCGAGCAGATGGTGAAGCGCAGCGCATCGGTGCCGAAATTGTCGATCAGCTCGAGGGGGTCGATGCTATTCCCCTTCGATTTCGACATTTTCTGGCCTTTTTCGTCGCGCACCAAGCCGTGGATGTAGACGGTCTTGAACGGGACATCGCCCATGAAATGTATACCCATCATCATCATGCGGGCGACCCAGAAGAAGATGATGTCGAATCCGGTGACCAGCACATCGCCGGGGTAATAGCGCGCGACCTCCGGCGTTTTCTCAGGCCAGCCGAGGGTGGAGAACGGCCACAAAGCGGAGCTGAACCAGGTGTCCAGTACGTCCTCATCCTGCGTTACGGCGGTATCGTCGCCATAATGCGCGCGCGCCAAAGCGGCGGCTTCGTCGGCGGTCCTGGCAACGAAAATTTCGCCATCCGGGCCGTACCAGGCGGGGATGCGGTGCCCCCACCAAAGCTGGCGGGAAATGCACCAGGGCTGAATGTCGCGCATCCAGGCGAAGAAAGTGTTTTCCCATTGTTTAGGCACGAACACGGTTTTGCCGGTCTCCACTGCCTCGATGGCAGGCTTCGCCAGCACGCCGGCGTTGCAATACCATTGCGTTGTCAGCAGCGGTTCCACCGGCACGCCGCCGCGGTCGCCGTGCGGGATTTGGTTGGTATGCGGTTCGATCTTGACCAGCAGTTCCAGCCGTTCGAGTTCGGCGACGATGGCCTTGCGGGCGGCGAAGCGATCCATGCCTTCCAGCGTGTGCACGAAATCGCCGTCCACCAGATCGTCGGCGATTTCTGCCAGCGTGACGCGCGCCTGCTTGTCGAGCACAGACGGCATGGGCAGGCCATGCCGCTTGCCAACCTCGAAATCGTTGAAATCGTGCGCCGGGGTGATTTTCACCGCGCCGGTGCCTTTATCCGGATCGGCGTAGTCGTCGCCAACGATCGGGATGCGGCGCCCGACCAACGGGAGAATAACGAACTTGCCGATCAGGCCTGCCAGCGTGGGATGCGCCGGGTTCACCGCGACGGCCGTATCGCCCAGCATCGTTTCCGGCCGGGTGGTCGCGACGGTGATGAACTGCCCGGGCTCGCCCTCGATCGGATAATTCAGGTACCAGAGCGATCCCTTGATCTCCCTGTTTTCCACTTCAAGGTCGGAGATCGCGGTTTGCAGCTTCGGGTCCCAGTTCACCAGCCGCCGGTCGCGGTAGATCAGGCCCTGGCGATAGAGCGTCACGAACACCTCGCGTACCGACGACGACAACCCGTCGTCCATGGTGAAGCGTTCGCGCGGCCAGTCCAGCGACGCGCCCAGGCGGCGTAGTTGGCGGGTGATGGTGCCGCCGGATTCGGCCTTCCACTGCCACACCCGTTCGACAAACTTCTCGCGGCCCATTTGGCGGCGGTCGATGCCCTCGGCGGCCAATAGTCGTTCCACCACCATCTGGGTCGCGATGCCGGCGTGGTCGGTACCCGGCTGCCACAACGTGTCCCGCCCGGTCATGCGGCGCCAACGGATCAACGTGTCCTGCACGGTGAACGTCAAAGCGTGGCCCATATGCAGGCTGCCGGTAACGTTCGGCGGCGGGATCATGATGGTGAAGGGTTCGGCGTTCGAATTGGGGTCGCACGCGAACGCGTTGGCTTTCTCCCAGCCCTCATACAGGCGGGCTTCGGTCTCGGCGGGGGCGAAGGTTTTGTCGAGCATCTCGGTCTCTCCCGCGGCCTCGGGGGTAGAACCGCGGGAGGCCGCCAATGGCAAAAAATCAGGTCTGAACGCGGCCTACGACGCGTTCGATTTCGGTCCGTACCAGGCGCTCGACGAGCGGAGGCAAATGCACGTCCAGCCAGCCCTTCAGCAGCGGGCGGATTTCTTGCCGGACGATGTCCTCGATGGTCGGTCCCAGGCTGGTGACCCGCATCGAATGTTCGGTGTGCAGGGTCCGCATCAGGGTGTCGACACTGGATGCGGCGGCGGCGGCTGCCTCGGGCGCCACCAGTGTCGGCATGATCGGCTCCATCGCCGGCGGGGGTGGTTCTTCGGTCACCGCATACTCCTGCTGAACCAGCATCGACGCGTCGAGCATCAACACGTCGTCGTCTGCCGGCCCCAGATCGGCCGGAGCCGGAGCCGGAGCGGCCGGGGCGGGATGCGGCTCATGTGCTTTAGGCTCATCGTCGCTCAGAATACGCCGGATAGAGGCAAGAATATCCTCCATCGACGGATCGCCGGCGGGTGCCGCGCCCGGGGCGGAAGTGCCGCTCATGTCAGCCTCCCCCGGTTGCTCAGCGCGCCGGCTGATTGGTGGCGTAGTCGCCGAGACCGATCCAACGGTCTCGAACGGCGTTATGATAGGCAGTTTCGTCATACAGCGGGACCGGCAAACGCAAATCCCGCGCGGTGAGACGCCCGATGGCCTGCGCCACCTGATAGGACGCGGTCACGAGCTGCGACAGGTTCTGCACCAGGGAGGTGCGGGACTGTAGCAGCAGCTGTTGTGCATTCAGCACATCCAGCGTGGTGCGGCTACCGACAATCGCCTCCCGCGTGACGCCTTCGAGCGCGATTTCGTTCGACCGAATTTGCGCGCGCGTGCTGTCGGCGGCGGCACGGGCACCGAGATAGGTCGACAAGGCCTGCACCGCGTTCTGGACGGCGGTGCGTTTGGCATCGTCGATTTGCTGTGTCGTTTGTTGCTGCGTCTGACGGGCCGCTCGCACTGCCGCGTATTCCGCGCCGCCCTGATACAGCGGTACCTGCATCTGCAGGGTGACCGCATAGCCGCTCGCCTCGGATCCGCGCGCGGAGGGGTTTTCCTGAAAGAATGTTTGCCCCTGCAAACCGATCTGCGGACCCAGGGCCGACAGCGCCACGTCCACCGCATCCTTCGCCGCCGCGTCGTTGAACAACGCCGCGATCACCACGGGATTGTTATTGCTGGCGATGGCCGATGCCTCCGCCTCGGTTTTCACCGGCAGCGCCAAAGGCTGCGGTTCGGTCATGTCTTCCGGCGGTGGTACGCCAACGATCTGGCGGAAGGTGCCGCGCGCGGTCGCGAGGTTGGCCTCGGCGGTTTCGCGCTGGGCACGCGCGCCGGCCAGCGCGGCTTCCGCCTGGGCGAGATCGGTGCGAGTGATTTCACCAACCCGGAACCGGTCATTGGTTGCTTGCAACTGCTTCGCCAACACTCCCTCGTTGTTTCGCTGGAGCTCCAGCAATTGCCGTGCCTGGATCACGCCGACGTAGGCGGTGACCGCCGCGAGGAAGCTGGTCTGCTCCTGCGCAATCAGGGTCGCCCGTTCGGCCATCACCTGGTTTCTGGAGCGGTTAACGTTCCCTTGCACTTTGCCGCTGGTGTAAAGGTTTTGCGTCACGGTCGCCTGGGCGGTCGCGAAATCGCGGGCGGTCACCGAGGTAATGGTCGACCTGACACCTGATGCGTTGGGCGCCGTAAGGACCCGCGAGACGCCGTCGCCATACCCCAGCGTTCCGCCCAGCACAACCGTGGGTTTCCAGCCGGCCAGGGCTTGCGGCACGTTTTCGTCGGTTGCGCGCAGCTTCGCTCGCTCCGCCAGCAAAGCCGGTTGGGTGGAATAGGTCATGGCCAGAGCGTCTGTCAGCGTGCGGGGGCCAGCGCCGCGCGGCGCTTGGGCTTGGTTCGTACGAACCGCTGGCGCTGGCTTGCGAGGCGGGGTGGTTTGGGCGGCCGTTTGGGCCGCGACCGGCAGACCGGGTACCGCAAGACCAAGGCTGGCCAACACCAAACCGGGGAGCATACCGTGACGCCAAATCATGCCGTAACCCCACTTCCCAAGCAGCCGCGTTCCGGGTGTCGCACCCGGCGGTACATCCTTTGCCACAGGCCGCGCCGTCACGCCAGAATTTGACGTGACAACACGGCAGTGGGGGGTCATCGTATCAGAAGACGAATTCCGGCGCCGGCAACAAGGACGGCAGCGCGGGCGTGCCGCAATCGAAGACCGGCTGGGCGCGCAGGCCGAATTGCGTCGCTTCCGCCAGCACCGCTTGATTGGTGCGACCGGGGCCGGCGATGACAGCGACCAACCGCCCGCCCTCGGCTTTGAGTTGCTTGGCGATGGCGGCGGGGATTTCTCGCACCGCGCCCTCGATCAGAATGATGTCGTAGGGCGCACCGGACGGCCAACCCGCCGCGAGCGGACCTGTGACCAAGCTGACCCCGGGGGCCTCGGCGCCCAGCACGTCGCGGGCCAAAGCAAGCAAACCCGGGTCTTCTTCAACGGCGGTGACCCGTGGGCCGCATTGCGACAGCACCGCGGCGCCGTAGCCGGTGCCGGCGGCGACGACCAAAGCGCGCTCACCCTCCCGCGGTTCGGCAATCTGCAACAGGCGCGCGAGGACCATCGGCTCCATCAGGAAGCGCCCTTTGCCCAGCGGCACGTCCTCATCGGCATAGGCGAGGGCATCGAGACCATCCGGCAGGAACCGTTCGCGCGGCAAGTGGCGCATCGCGGCCAAAATGCGCGGGTTGGTGACCTTGTTCGGACGAATCTGGCTGTCCACCATGCGCTTTCGCGCGTCTGCGTGGCTATCGAGGGCGTGGTGTACAGGAGCGTCGGTCATCGCGTATTCGTCTCGTGCGTTGCGCAGTTCTTATACAGGGACGGGCCATCCGGCGCAAAGCGGGGCCCGACAACACACTTGACCCGCGCGGGCAGTGGCCCGATATACCGGCCCTTGGTACCGGGGGTCCGGTGACAGAGTGGTGATGTAGCGGACTGCAAATCCGTCAATGCCGGTTCGATTCCGGCCCGGACCTCCATTTTTCCCGCGTTTGGCGATCGGCTCGACGCCGTGGTACGTCTCCCCGGCCCAATAGAGGCAAACGACGGGTAGGAGACGACAATGACAACACGACGAGGCTTCCTCGCCGGTGCCACCGCGGCAGCCGGCATCATGTTCTGCGGCTGCGGCCTGCCCGGATCCGCGCATGCCGCGACGCCGGCCCGCCGGCCGGTCAAGGTGGGCGGCAAGACCGTCAAAACCATCGACGTGCATTCCCACTGCATCTTCCACGAAGCCGCGGCCCTGGTGGGCGGCGATGCCACGATCATGAACCCCACCGTCAAAGGTGCGGCCGAGGGCTTCATCGCCATCGAACAACGCCTGAAGGCGATGGACGATCAGGCGATTGACATGGAGGTCTTATCGGTCAACCCATTCTGGTACGGCAAGGACCGCGATCTCGGCGCCCAGATCGTCAAAATCAACAACGAGAAGCTGGCGGAACTCGTGGCCTCCAAGCCCGACCGGTTCGCGGCTTTCGCATCGCTGACCCTGCAAGACCCGCAACTCGCGGTGCAGCAGCTGGAAATGGCGGTGAAGAAGCAGGGCCTGCGCGGCGCCGCCATCGGCGACCGGGTCAACGACTGGGAATTCTCCAACCCCGCGCTGCACCCCGTCTGGGCAAAGGCCGAGGAACTGGGCGTCAGCCTGTTCATTCATCCGCAAGGCGTGCCGGAAGTCGCTGCCCGCCTAAAAGGCAACGGCTGGCTGGGCAACACCATCGGCAACCCGCTGGGCACCACCATCGCGCTGTCGCACCTGATCTTCGAAGGCACGCTGGACAAATTCCCGAAACTGAAAATCATTTCGGCGCATGGCGGCGGGTTCCTGCCGTCCTACGCCGACCGGTCCGACCACGCTTGCTTCGTCTCACCGCCCGGCTGCGATCCCAACATTAAGCTGAAAAAGAAACCGACGGAGTATTTGAACCAGTTATTCTTCGACACGCTGGTCTTCACGCCGGAGGCTCTGCGCCATCTCGCGGCGCAAGTGGGCACCAGCCAGCTGATGCTGGGCAGCGACTATCCCTACCCGTGGGAGCTGCATCCGGTGGACCACATCTTCGCGACGAAGACACTGACCGACGCGCAAAAGCTCGCCATCCTCGGCCAGAACGCCGCCCAGGTGCTCGGCATCAAGGCGTAGACTTGGCGAACCGGCGCGGGTCGACCGCGCCGGTTATGCTGGCGGCCTCTCCAGGGTCGCGACCCAGCACCAGATCGGCGACCAACTGCCCCGCAGCGGGGGAGGTTTGGATACCGTAACCGCCCTGCCCGACGCTCCAGAAAAAATTTTCTGCCCGCGCGTCCCAGCCGAACGCCAGACTGCCATCGGGCGAGAAAGTGCGCAGGCCGGCCCATTGGTGCTCGACCCGGCGGACTTCGATGTCCAGGACCTGCTGCATCCGGTCAATGCCGAGCGCAACGTCGTATTCCTCCGGCCGGACGTCGTGCGGGTAGGATGGGGTTTGGTCGGCGGGGGAGACCATCAGGCGTGTGCGGGCTTCCGGGCGAGCGTACCATTTTTCCTTGACGTCGCAGACCATCGGCCAGTTTTCCGGATCGTGCGGGGCGGGGTCGACGATCGCGGCGGTGCGGCGTTTAGGTGTTAAACCAAGCGGGGCGACGCCGGCCAGGGCAGCGATTTCATCACCCCAGGCCCCGGAAGCATTCACCACGACAGGCGCGCTGACGGTTTCCCCGGTCGTGGTTTCGACCTGCCATTGGACACCCCGCCGTTCGATTTTGCCGGCGCGGTGCCGGAGCGCGAGGATGCCGCCGTTTTCCCGAAGCTGGCGCAGGAAGCCTTGGTGGATGGCAGCCACGTCCATATCGAACGCGTCATCCTCCACCGCGCCGGCCGCGATCGCGCCGGGACGGATCGCGGGCAGCATCTGTTTGGCCTCGGCCGCTGTGACACGGCGAAGGCCAATCCCCTCGGCGAGCGCAGCGTCAAGATCGGGAAGCTGCGCTTCTGTCGCGACCAACAGCACTGCCCGGCGGCGCATCAATGGCGTCGCGGTGAAGCCTTGTGGCGGGTTTTCGAAGAACGCGCGCGACAGGCGGCTGAGTTCCCGCACGTCCGGCGGGCCGTAGTTCTGCACCCAAAGCGCCGCGGACCGGCCGGTGGTGTGATAGCCAGCGGATTCCTCGGCCTCGATCAGCGCGACGCGCCGGTGCGGCGACAGATGGGCGGCGGCGGTGGCCCCCGCGATGCCGGCACCGATGATAATAATGTCGAAATCCATGGTCTGCCTCTTGCCGTGAGCGTCCGAACAGGGAACGATGCGAGGGTTCGTTTTGGGAGGGTATGATGGTCGATTTGGTGGTGCGTGGCGACACGGTTGTGACGCCGGAAGGCGTGGGCGCCTATGACATTCTGATTTCCGGCGAAAAGATCGTCGCTATCGCGGCCAAAGGCAGCCTTCCAGTGCCCGAGGGTGCTCGGCTGATCGATGCTTCCGGCAAGATCGTGATGCCCGGCGGCATCGATCCGCACGTGCATTGCAAGTGGCATCTGCCCAACCCCGACGGCACCGCTGGACTGACCGAACCGCCCGACGTGGTCAGCAAGGCCGCCGTGCATGGCGGCACCACCACCATGATCGATTTCACCAGAGCGTCGCAGGGTGCGAACGTCCGGGATGCGATCGAAAAGCGCGAGGAAGACTGGAAGGGACACACCGCCTGCGACTACGCCCAGCATCTGATGGTCGAAGGTGCCCTGCCGGTGCATTTGCCCGGACAGGTGGCGGAGGCGATCCAGGCAGGTTTTCCAACTGTCAAAATCTTCACCACCGACATTACGCCTAGCCGCAAGGGAAGGATGGTCGATTTCGGGGACATTTGGGAGATCTTCCAGGTGTTGGCCGCGAACCAGGGGATGGGCGTCATCCACTCCGAGGACAACGACATCGTGATGCACATGTACGGCAAACTGATCCGCGAGGGGCGAACCGGCTTCGAAAACATGGCCGAGGTGCATAACACGTTGTCCGAGGACATCTCATTCCGCCGCGTCATGCGCCTGGCGGAGAAAGTGCCGGGCACGGCACTTTATATGATGCATGTGTCTGCCGGGACGGGGGTCTCGGCAATCAGGGAAGCGCGGGCGCGGGGCGTGCCGATCTACGGAGAGAGCCTGCATCAGTACATGCTGAAGACCTCAGCGGATTATGCGACGAAGAATGGACAGATTTATCACACCTACCCGTCGCTGAAATCGCCCGAGGATCAGGCCGCGTTGTGGGCCGGCACGCTGGACGGCGCGATCAATTGCGTCGCCACCGACGAGATTTGCTGCACCCTGGCGAAGAAACTGCAAGGCGCGCGCATCGACGATACGACGGGCGGCAATGCGGGCGTGGAGCCCCGGGTCGCACTGATGTACACCGAAATGGTGGGCAAACGCGGGTATTCGCTGAACCGATACGTCGATTTGGTGTCGTCCAACGCCGCCAGGATCATGGGGCTGTATCCGCGCAAGGGCGCGCTGATGGCGGGCGCGGATGCCGATATCGTCGTGCTGGACCCCAACGACAAGCGGGTGATCACGGCTTCGGAATTGCATGAGGCCGACTACACCCCGTGGGAAGGCCACAAAATGGAAGCATGGCCATGCCTGACAATGCTGCGGGGCAAGGTCGTCGTCGAGGGCGGCGTGTTCAAAGGCAGCCTGAACGATGGCAAGTGGCAGCACCGCAAAGTCGCCGCTGAGATGTTCAACGGCCCGCAGCTTTGACGCTGGCCGAGCAGCGGGATCTGCTGCGGGATTGTCTGCGTTTGTGGGGTGTGGAAGGGAAGGTCGTCGTTGATGACGATGGCGTTTCGGTGGTAACGGCGGCGGGTCTGTTTACGCTGACCACCGGCGACCGGACAGTGCGCTGGTTTTTAAAGACGCCCGACCGGCCATCGCCGAGGGCCGTGCCCTCTATCGTTGCGATTTTGTCACGACTCCGTAACGCGCTCGGCGCCGAGGGCGGCGCGATGCCGCGCATAAGATAGGGGAGTTTCGAAATGTCCGCACTGAAGTCGATCCTTCGCAATCACATGAAGGAAAAATTGGCACGCGATGAGGTCGTGGCATCTATGACGGTGCGGCTGTCTCGCACTATCGAAATCGCCCGCATCGCGCAAACCGCCGGTTTCGATACGATCTATGTCGATATGGAACATAACACGCTGTCCATCGACGCGGTTTGCCAGATTTGCCAATCGGCGCAGCAGATCGGCATCACCCCGCTGGTACGCGTGCCCGCCAATACTCCCGAATATATCTGCCGGGTCCTGGATGGCGGCGCGATGGGGGTGATCACGCCGCATGTCCGCTCTGCCGCCGAGGCTCGTGAAATGGTGAATTTGGTGAAGTTCCCGCCAATTGGGCATCGGTCGGCCGGTGGCGCATTGTCGCAATACCATTACCGCAGCTTCCCGATGGTGGAGACTCAGGCCGCGATGAACGATGCGACGTCGCTGGTGCTGATGATGGAAACCAAGGACGCGCTAGAGAACGTCGAGGAAATCATCGCCGTCGAGGGCGTCGACATGCTGCTGATCGGCAGCAACGATCTGTGCGGGGAGCTGGGCATCAACGGCCAGTACGACCACCCGCTGCTGAAAGCCGCGTTCGAACGCACCATCGCGGCGGCGAAGAAGGTTGGGAAGCACGTGGGCATCGGTGGGCTGGCCGGCCGCGACGATCTGATGGCGCAATTCGTGCAAATGGGTGCTCGGTATGTGTCCACCGGCACGGATCTGGCGTTCCTGATGTCGGCTTGTGTGAGCCGAGCGAAGTTCGTGAAGGGGATTGGGGTTTAGAGCGTGATCGCCTGAGGTTGACTTCAACCTCGGGCGTGAATCACCCTCTCAAACAAAGGCTTAGACCATGATCGAACGCCGAGATCGCGTGCAACCTCAAACGATCATGGTCTAATAACGTATACCGAATTATATGGTGACGCGATAACGATCGGATCGCCGTCATCGACGAGCGCCACCGTGTCGGGGTAGTCTTTCCTCTGTCTTGCCGGCAGACCCAATACGCCAATGCGGCCCAGGCGAACCGTCCGTCTCAAGCCACAATCGAAGACGGTCAAGGTCCGCGACGGGGTCGATCCAGAATAAGTCCGCAATCGCACCGGTAACCGGCGTCAGTTTGCAGAAAACGGCAAGCGCGGCGTTGTCGAGCGAAATGATGGTTCGATCGGCGGAGCGGGCGGCAGCGACAAGGTGTAGGTCTTTCTCGGCGGCGGAAACCTGGTTCGCCGACAAATCCTGAGACTGTTTCAGAGCCGTATGTACGTCCGAACACTCCGCGGTCGGGACGCTCACCACCTTGCCACGCGCGTACATGGATCTCCGCCATATTCGGGCGAAGCCCGATTGGTGGCGGTTCCACTCTTCAAGAATGGCTGCGGTAACGGCAGTCCTATGACAGACATCAAGGATGATCATAAGAATATCCCGGCAATTCGCTGCAACGGGATGGATAGCTTCTTTCGACCCCGACGCGCGCAGCACCGAGGCATCCACGACCAGCAGCTTCGACGCGGGCGCTTTCTTACGCCGGTCAGACCTGGGCACGCCGACGATCCACCAGTGTCATGTAGCGGTCTTGCAACTTCAGCTCGACTGTATCGAAATCGACTGGCCAATCGCCGTAACTGCCATCCTCCGCAAGTTGGGCTTCCGCGACCTGGGTTTGGCCGGTATTGTCACGGGTGAACCAATTCATGGATATCCGGCCCGGCGCAAGTCGCCCCTCCGCTACGGCTGCCTGCAGTCCCAGGATGAACAGACTGCTATGGGTTTCGACCACGACCCGCGCGCCGCGATCCGCCGCCTGAAGGACGATGTCCGCCAAAGCGATTTGTGCCCTGGGATGCAGATGCAGTTCCGGCTGTTCGACAAACACTATCTGCCCACGGTTCGCGACAAGCAATGCGACGAGAACCGGCAAGATTTGCGACACACCAAATCCGACATCGGCAATGTTGACGGTATCTTTCGCGCCGCCCCGCGCGGCGGCAGGCAACCGCCCCACATGTACCTCCACACGCGTGTCATCGACCGTCCGCGTCGCTACACGCGACGTCAGGCCGAGTGCCTTCAGATTGCCTTCAAGGGAACCCAATTTGTCGTTCTTGATCGTCCCCCAGTGGTGGATAATACTGGCGACGTAGTCGTCAAAGCGGCCGGGATAGTCCGGGCCAGCAGCACTAATGACGTATTGCCGTTCTGGGTTACCCCGGAAACCGGGAAGATAAATCATTTTCCGGATTAAATTCGCCGATGTACCCGCGGGCTGTGCGACTATCAATGGCGCCCCACGAAAGAAGGGTCTTATCCTGTCATCCCGTAGCACTAGGTTCGCCACCAAGGCAACGCGATCACGTGAAACCTGAATACGATAATCTTTGGATAAGTCTGTCAGCATCTTACGCGGCATGCTGAAATAACCGCCGTCCGCCGACAACGAGTTATCGGCAGGCTCAAGTGACTGGTTGTCGGTCCAGATATATTTCTTATTGTTATTTCCAAATGACATGCGCATGATTGCCACGCTGCCGGCATCCGAGCGACCATACCTCAACGCAATTTTTTGATTCCCCTGTTCGATGGATACATCGAACACCGGATTCGGGTTCTTTATGCTTCTGGTGGGAAAAAAATTGGTCGGCATGGGTAAATCGCACAAGTGGCCCATCGATTGCCAAACCGCCGGGATCGAACGGTTTTTCAATCGTCTGCTTCATTAACAGCAGCGGCTGCATGACCGTGCTTTTTCCAGCGCTGTTCGCCCCCGCCAGCACCGTGATATCGCGAAAATTGACCCGAACCGGCAGATTCGCCGACTTGAATCCCGCGACTTCGACAGCAGTCACATTCGCTTCGTCGTTGGTTGCTGTCGCGCTTGCCATGGCCCGCTCTCAATCCCACCGCCGAAATTCCATGGATGTATTCTCACGGAACCCGGCGGTTGACAACACCGCCCCTCCGCCTCCGATCGGCATCGTGTCAGAACATCCCAAATCCCATGATACCATCGGCCGGGTCGAAATCGCTGACGATTTTCTTGCCGATCAGATCGCGCAACGTCTCCGACGCGCCACCGCCGATCGAACCATACCGCGCCCCGCGATAGAAGCGGGACACCGGGAATTCGTCGGTGAAGCCGAAGCCGCCGTGCACCTGCACGGCCTCGGTCGTCACACGCAGCGACATTTCATTATTGAAAACCTTCGCCGCCGCCGCCAGGAACGGGTCGGGGAACGGGTTCGCCGACAGACACGCGCGATACAGTAAACCGCGCCCGGCCTCGATATCCTTGAACATGTCTGCTAGTTTCCAGCGCATTCCCTGGAAATCGGAGATCGGTTTGCCGAAAATCGTGCGCTCCCGCACGTAGTTCACCGCCTCATCGAACGCACCCTCGGCCAAACCGAGCGAGATGGCGGGGTTCAGGCAGCGCTGGGTGTTGAACGCACTGAGCAGTTTTCGGAATCCGTCATCGCGGATGACCAGGTTCTCCAGCGGCAGTTCGCAATCGTCGAACTGGATTTCGTGCAGGTTTTCCCCGCCCATGGTGTGGTAGGTGCCGGTGACGGCGAAGCCTTTTGTATCGGGTTCGACCAGCACGCAGCCAATGCCTTCCCGCCCCGGTTTTCCGTCGATGCG
>JANXTL010000085.1 GCA_025352375.1 Acetobacteraceae bacterium
TCGATGCCCAATACGCGCTGGGTTTTCGTCTCGAGGATGTGGATATTGAACGGCAGGTCGTGTGCGCGACTGAAATCCGACAGGAAAGCAAAATACTCCTCGGTAACACGTTGTGGTGCTGAATTGGATACCGCGATCCGCAGCCGGCCATCGGCGGCGCCATGCCAGGTTTCGTAAAACCACCGGTAGAGACCGGTCAGTTCGTCCAGCGGGGCGATACGGATCGCTTCCACTTCGGCACGGATGTCGGGCGGAAGGATGTCCGCCAGGAACGGTAGTTTTTCGAGTTCGGGGCGGTTCTGACGATTGATAGACACCGTGGCCCGCAGACCGCTATCGCGATAAGCAGCCATGACGGCGTCGATCGCGGAACGTGTCGGCCAGGGGTTGTGGAATGCGTCGTCGTGCACGGCGGTTGTGCCATTTCGTAACATCTCCACCGCGCCGAGCATGGTTTGTAGATAGATTAGCCGAGGGTCCGCCGGACGATCGCCCAGGGGCGGGACCTCGTAGAGCATGAACAGTTCCAGCGGCCGGCTGGCCACGGAACCGGCCATCAGATTGGCCTGCGAGTGGAAATGGCCATTGATCAGTCCGGGCATCGCGATGAGGCCGGCGGCGTCGATGATATTGGCATCGGGCGGCATCAGGTTGGGCCCGACCGACTCGATCCGGGTGCCATCGATCAGGATATCGGCCCTCGCGTATTCGGTGTCGGCCGTGTCCAATGTGAGCACCCGCGCGCCGCGAATCAGCGTTTTCATCCGAACCGGCGATCGGTGACCGGGCGGTCGCAATCGTCATGTTGCTGCATTGCCATTGAGTGTTCTCCCCTCAGCCGACGGAGAATATATTGGACGTCGAGACCGCGATAGATCGCTGTTTCGGGGCTGCGGCGAATGCTTTCAAACGCCGGATGCCTCTGGATACTCCCCTTTCACCGACTCGTCGGTCAGGTTCATGGACTTCCTGGCTGTTGGCTCTTTTTGCCGAGGCAAGGGCCATTAGCCGATTGGAAGAAACTGCCACCCTCGTCCAACCGACGTTCGCTTGACGGTGAGTCCCATGAAACTTCGCAGCCACGGCCGTTATGAATTCAGCGCTCTTCCCTCACGCCCGGAGGGCGTCTGGCCAAGCGGCGCGCGCCTCGCTTTCTACGTCGCGCTTAATCTGGAGCAGTACTCCTTCGGCCACGGTTTGGTGGAAGATCTAGTTCCGCCCCTTGGCCAACCGGATGTGATGAATTACTCCTGGCGCGATTGGGGAAACCGTGTCGGCGCCTGGCGATTGTTGGAGATGTTTCGGGAGTTGGGGTTCGCTCCTGGCCTTCTGGTCAATACCGCTCTGTACGAAACCGCTCCAGGATTAATTGAGTCATTTCGCACTTTGGGCTGTGCCATCGTGGCACACGGCCGTACCAACGCCGAATCCCAGGCCGGGCTGGATGAAGCGGCAGAAGCCGCGTTGATCGGCGAAGCCTGCGCTACGATCGCCCGGCACGCGGGCGCGCCGCCCCGTGGCTGGTTAGGGCCGTGGATTTCGGAAACCGAACAAACACCCGACTTATTGTGCGAAGCCGGGTTCGAGTATGTCCTGGACTGGGCGATGGACGACCAGCCGGTATGGCTGAAGACGCGCGCGGGGCGGATTCTGTCCGTTCCGTATCCGCAGGAACTGAACGACGCGAATGCCGTCGTGCTGAGGCGCGCCTCCGGGCGCGAGTTCGCGGACATGATCGTCGATCAGTGCGATGAGATGTTGGAGCATGGCGGCCTTCAGCCGCTCGTGCTTGGGGTAGCGCTGCACGCCCACGTCTCCGGGCAACCCTTCCGCCTGCGTCCGCTGCGGCTTGCCTTGCGGCATATCCTGTCGCGTGGCAACGCGGTTTGGGTCACGGATACCGATCGGATCGCGTCGGCGTGGTCATCGGCTGACGCCGCTGGTCCGTGATCCAGGACCGGATGGGCTGCACGTAATTAACACATGTTTCCGATCACGTGGCAAAGGCAGGCATCACCTGTTCCCCGAAGCGGCGCATGGAAGCGACGTTGCTCTCGTGGCTCTGATCGCCGAATCCGGTCTGACACAGCAAATGGCGCACGCCCAGGTCGCGCAGCTCCGCCACCCGATCCCGCACGCGCCGGGCCGAGCCGTGGATTGTTCCAGTTGAAAGCATGAACGGCAGCGCGTCGGCGTCGCTGACCGTGGGGTCGGTCCACAGGTTCAGGTTCACCGGATCGATGACGAAGTCAGCCGGATTGAGCGTCTTGCGCACATGCATCATGTGGTGGCGTGTATCGAGCAACAGGGACGATACCTCATCCTCGGCCTGCGCATCGGTTTCCGCGACATACACGTTGCGCCATAACGCGCTTTGTTCCAGCAGACGCGCGCGGGTCGCCGCGTCGTGCCCGCCGGCCTCCAGCCCGGCCTGATAGAGTTTCCAACGCTCCCCAATGCGGTCGACGGGCAGGCGCGATGTCAGAATCGGAATGCCGCGGCGGCCGCAATCCGTGAAAGAAGCGGGCGAAATGACGCTGCGCCACAGCGGCGGGCCTGGCTGCTGGACGGGGCGCGGGCGCAGTTCCGGCACATGCAGATCGAAGTAGCGGCCCTTGTAGGTCAGCGGTGTCTCCTTAAATATCCGGAACAGAATATCTTGCGCTTCCTCCAGGCGCTCGCGGCTGTCGCCGCTGCGCATGCCGTGGCCGGCGAATTCGTATTCGTTGTAAACGCTGCCTTTGCCGATACCGACATCGATGCGTCCGTTCGACAGATTGTCGAGCAGGCACAACTGCACCGCGAGTCGCACCGGATGGTGGAACGGCATCTGTAGCACGGCGAAACCGATCCGAATTCGTTCTGTCCTCATCGCGACCGCGGCGGCGAACAGCAACGCGTCATTGTAGACACTCTCACCGGTAAAATAATGTTCCGTCAGCCAGACATCCGAAAACCCCAGCGCCTCGGCCAGGACAACCTGCTGCATTTGCTGCTCGATCCGGACCCGGTCCTGGTCGGGTGACGGCGAAAGTGCCAGCGTGAGCCATCCGAATTGCATGCCAATCTCCCTCGGAGTTACCGCCGCCCGACCTCAGCCAATCGCTACCAGGAATTGCTTGTTGACGCAGTTCTCCAGCCGCCCGTCGCGCAGGAAGCGAGCCGCCGTGCGCGCAGCGAACCCCCGGTTATCGCGGATGCTCTCCGGCGTATAAAACGCGGAGTGCGGTGTCAGCAGCAGGCGGTGACGGATCCAGTCCTCGTTCTTTTGCCACGCTGCGATCAGGCGCCGTTGCGGGTTCGCCGGTTCCTCCGGCAGCACGTCCAGTCCGGCAGCCAAGACCGTGCCATCCTTCATCGCGTCGTACAACGCATCGATATCGACGACCGGGCCGCGCGCGGTGTTGATCAGGATCATGCCCTTCTTCGCGGCGGCGAACGCCGCGGCCCCGATCATGCTGCGCGTTTCGGCTGTCAGGGGCGTATGGATGCTGACGAAGTCGCACTGCCCCATCAGTTCGGCAAGCGTATCGGCTCGGCGGACGCCGATCGCAAACTGATACCCGTTCGGCTGATAGGGGTCGTAGAACACCACGTCCATGTCGAAGGCCTTGGCTCGGCGCATGGCGGCGGTGCCGATGCGTCCCGCGCCGACGACGCCGTAGGTGCACACGGACAGGCGGCGTCCGAACGGATTGTGCGCGGGCCGCCAGTTGCCCTTCAGCTCGTCGCGCAATTCCGAGTCATGATAGGAAATGCTCTTTGCCAGGGTCATCATCAGGGCGATCGCGTGGTCGGCGACCTCCCGCGTGCCGTAGTCCGGCACATTGCAGACCGCTATGCCCAACTTACCGAAGCGCTCGATGTCCACGTCGTCATAGCCGACGCCGTATTTCACGAAGATGCGGCACTTGCGCAGCTTGTCGATGTATTGCGGCGGGCAGCCGCCGACGATGGCGTCGGCGTTTGCCCATTGATCGTCCGTCACATCCTCGAACTTCGCGCAGAATTCCGTCTCGAACCCTGGGCCGACCGCTTCGGTCGCGATCGGGACGAACTGAGCCGGTAGGTTCGGCCAGAGAATGCGCATTGCCATGACGGTTCCTCCGTTGATCGGTGCTGGCGCCATTCTGCCACCACGGCGCCAGGAATGACACACCGGCGATGGCTGTCACCGGGGCGATGACGATGGGCGGTCGTGGGCGAGGTGCTTGTAACCCCCTGTTACACACGGCATGTTAGGCGGCAAGAAAACCGGCCCGCTCGTCCGGCGTTGGGGCCATGGGGGAAGCTGCATGCGTATCTGGGGTTGGGCAGTCATGTTCGCCGGCTGCCTTTGTGCCGCCTTGCCGGCCCGTGCGCAGACCACGGCGCCCGCGACGAATACCGAGGCGACGGTCGTCTATTACGACATGGCGGGAAACGCGACCCTGGACCCGGCGGAGCCGCAGAATAACAGCACCTACTCCCACGAAGCGTTGCTCGCGATATTCGAGCCTTTGATCCGGCTCGACGACGCCGGCGTGCCCGGCCCCGGCTTGGCCGATTCCTGGACCCGCAACGCCGAGCTGACCGAGTTGACCCTGCATCTTCGCCCCGGTGCGGTGTTTCACGACGGTACGCCGGTCAACGCGGAGGCCGTGCGCCGCAATTTTGAGCGTAGCGCGGCACTGGGCAAACGCGCCGGCGGCACCGTGGCGGAAACCTTTGCCCTGATATCGTCCTATGAGGTGCAGGGGACCGACACGATCAAGATCGTGCTAAAAGCGCCCAACGGCCAGATCGAATATTGGCTGGGTGGCACCGCCGGCATGATGATCGCCCCCGCAGCGCTGAAGGACGACGCGTTCGGCGGTACCCTGACCGCGATCGGTGCCGGCCCCTATAAACTGAAGCGTTTCGACGCCAACGTCATCACATCGATGGTCCGCAACGACGCCTACTGGGGCGGCACCAAGGATCGCCCGGCGGGATTCGAGCACCACTATGTTCCCGATGGGCGTGCTCGGCTCAACGCCCTTCGCTCCGGTCAGGCGAATATCGCGCTGATCGACGCGCGGCAGATACCCGAGGCGAAAGCCGCGGGGCTCGCGGTTCAGGTGGTGGAAAAAAATGCCCTTTGGGACATCTATCCCAACCTGAAAAAAGGCCCGCTGGGGGATATCCGCATCCGCCGAGCGATCATGCACGCCATTGATCGGGAGGCGATCGCGGACGCGCTGACCTTCGGCAGTGCCCACGCAACGCAGCAGCTTTGGTCCAACCAATCGCCGTTCTACGTGCCCGAACTGGAGAACCGGTATCCGTTCGATCAAGCCAAGGCGCGGGCGCTGATGGCCGAGGCCGGCTACAAAGACGGGTTCGAACTCACGCAGCTTCTGCTGAACAACAGCGAATATCGCCAGGTCGCCGAAGCGTTGCAGGCTAACCTCGCCGAGGTCGGCATCCGGATAAAATTCGACGTGGTCGATGTGTCGCAATTCCCGCTGTTCTTCAAGCCACCGCCGCGGGGGGACATTCTGATGGCGCGCTACGGGGGGCGCAGCGATCCGATTCAGACCGTCTTTGAATTGGTGGGCACTGGCGGATCCTATGCCCCTGGCGGTTCGGCCAGCCCGGAAATCGACAATTTGCTGAACCAGGCGCGGGCCTTGGCGGCATCCGACCCTCGGCGCATCGAGGTAATGAAGAAGCTGGCGCGGGAGATTTCGGAAACCGCGGCAACGCTGCCGATTATCACGCGTGCGAACGTTTACGCGACCCGACCGGGCTGCATCCTCAATTTGCAGCCATATTTACCGTCGGGCGACGACCGGTTCAATGACGTGCGTATTTCCGCGGGGTGCAAGTAATGCGATGGATTTTAGCGGCCGCTTTGGCCTTGACGCTGGTGTCGCGGGCGGGCGCTGCCGATGTGAACACGACCGCGACGCTGATCTATTACGACGCGGTCGGCAACGAAACCCTGGATCCGGCGGAACCGCAAAGCGGCAGCAGCTTCTCGCAGGAGGTATTGCTGGCGCTTTACGACACTCTGGTGCGGCTGGATCCCGCCGGTACCCCGACGCCGGGATTGGCGGAGTCCTGGAAGGCCGCGCCCGATCTGATGTCCTACACCTTCGTGTTGCGCAAGGGCGTAAAATTCCACGACGGCACCGAAGTCACCGCCGCGGTGGTGAAACGCAATATCGACCGCAACATGGCGCTGGGCTCACGCGCCAGCGGTGCGATGGTCGATTCCATCAAAGCATTCGGATCGGTGGAGGTGACCGGCACGCACGAATTCAAATTGCTGCTGAAAGCGCCAAGCGGACAGATTCTGTTCATCATGGGCGGCATCGCGGGCATGGTGGCAAGTGAGGCATCCGTCACCGGCGACGAATTCGGTGTCTCGTTCAAGCCCATCGGTTCCGGCCCATACCGGCTGAAGTCTTTCGAATCGAACGTCAAAACCATCATGACTCGGAATGAGGAATACTGGGGTGGCATCGCGGGACGCCCCGCCGGGTTCGAGCACCATTACGTTCCTGACGGACGCGCCCGATTGAACGCGGTGCGGTCTGGGCAGGCGACCGTCGCGCTGATCGATCCCCGGCAAATCCCGGAGGCAAAGGGCGCCGGTCTGGCAGTGCAGATCAACCAGAAGAATGGTGTTTGGGATATCTACGTGAACCTGGGCCGTGCGCCGCTGAACAATCTGAAAGTGCGCCAGGCCTTCATGCACGCGGTCGATCGGCAAGCCTTGGCGGACGCATTGAGCTTCGGCAGTTCCATGCCGACTGTGCAGTTTTTCGCCGAAACCTCCCCGGCGTACGATCCGGCGCTGGAAAAAATCTATCCGTACGATCCCGGCAAGGCGAAAGCCCTGCTGGCCGAGGCGGGCTTCAAGGACGGCATCGAACTCACGCAGTTGCTGCTGAACACGACGGAGTACAAGCAACTGGGGGAAGCGTTGCAAGCGATGCTCGCGGAATCCGGCATTCGGATTAAATTCGATGTGGTGGACGCTTCGCAGTTCAATGTGTTCCGCCGTCCACCCTATCGGGGCGACTATCTGATGGCGCGCTGGGGCGGGCGCGCAGATCCGTTGCAGGTGTTCCAGGAGCTGATCGCGACTGGTGCGACCTATAACCCAGTCGGTGTCGCCAGCCCGGAGATCGATACGCTCATCGAAAAGGCCCGCGGCCTGTTGCCGGACGATCCCGCGCGCCTGCCCCTGTTGCGGCAGATCGCCCGTGTGGTGGTGGAGAATGTCGCCAACATGCCGCTGATGACGCGGTCGAACGTCTACGCTTACAAGACCGGCTGCATTCTGAACCTGCCGCCGTATCTGCCGATCGGCGACGACCGCTTCAACGACGTTCAAATCGGGGCGAAATGCAAATGATGAAACGTCTGCTAATTGCGGCGCTGGCGTTCGCCTCGCCGGCACTGGCCGCCGAACCCAATCCTGCCGGCGTTGTCATCTATTTCGACGCCGTCAGCAATCAGACGCTCGACCCGCGGGAGCCGCAGAATAACAGCAGCTTCGCGCAGGGTCCCCTGATGGCGATCTACGACTCCCTGATCGCGCTGAACGCTGCCGGCGATCCGACGCCGGGGTTGGCGGAGTCGTGGAAATACAACGCCGACCTGACCGAGATCACGCTAACCTTGCGGAAAAACGTCACCTTTCACGATGGCACCCCGTTCAATGCCGCCGCCGTCGTGCGCAACTTCCAACGTACGACCGAATTGGGCCAACGCGCCGGTTTCGCCGCCCTGGAAACGGTCAGTCAAATTGCCGGAATGGAAACCCCTGACGACCGCACCGTCCGCCTGAAACTGAAAACCCCCAACGGCCAAATGCCCTATCTGCTCGGCAGCCAGGGCGGGATGATGATTAGCCCCGCATCGCTGGAAACCGATGCGTTCGGATCGGCGCTAAAACCGGTCGGTGCGGGCCCGTTCAAAGTGCGGTCGTTTGAATCCAACGTCAAAACAATCATGGACCGTTACGACGGCTACTGGGGCGGCACCGCCGGCCGACCCGCGACGATCGAGCACCAATTCGTTCCAGATGGCCGCGCCCGTCTGAACGCGGTGCGATCCGGGCAGGCCAATCTGGCGCTGATCGATCCCCGCCTGATCGCCGAAGCCAAGGCCGCCGGTTTCGAAGTGCGGGTGAATGAGAAAAACTCGACCTGGGACATCTACATCAATGTCAAGCGCGACAATATTGGCCGGCTGAAACTGCGGCAGGCCTTCATGCACGCACTGGACCGGCAGGCGATTTCCGATGCGCTGGGCTACGGTGCCAGCAAACCGACGGCGCAATTATTCGCCCAATCCTCACCCCTGTACGACAAGGCACTGGACGAGATGTACCCCTACGATCCCGTCAAGGCGAAGAAACTGTTGTCCGAGGCCGGGTATCCCAACGGCGTCGACGTCACCTGGGTGCTGCTGAACACCACGGAATACAAGCAACTCGCCGAAGCGATTCAGGCCATGCTGGGGGAGGTCGGGATTCGCATCAAATTCGATGTCGTCGATATCTCGCAATATGTGACGTTCCGCCGCCCCCCGACGCGCGGTGACATCATGATGGCACGATGGGGCGGGCGTCCCGACCCGTTGCAGTCCTTCCAGGAAGTGACGGGAACCGGCGGTTCGGTGAATGCCGGCGATGCTGCGGTGCCCGAGATCGATGCACTGATCGACAAGGCCCGCCGTCTGGACCCAGCCGATCCGGCGCGCATGGCGGTGCTGAGACAATTGGCCCGGCTTACGACGGAACAGGTGTCGCATTTCGGGATCATGACCCGGTCGAACGTTTATGCCTACAAACCCGGCTGCATCGGCGGCATTCCGGCCTATCTGCCGACCGGCAACGATCGCATCAACGACGTGACAATCGCCGTGGGGTGCAAGTAATGCGTCGCACACGCCTCGCGGCGCTCCTGCTTGCCGCCCCCGCCTTCGCCCCAACCGCCTTCGCCCCAACCGCCTTCGCCCCAACCGCCTTCGCAGCCGGCCGCCCCGCCGACCCGAATGCGACGCTGATCTATTTCGACGCGGTGCCGAACCAGACCCTCGACCCGCGAGAGCCGCAGAATAACAGCAGCTTTGCCCAGGGGGCTTTGATGGCGATCTACGATTCGCTGATCCGCCTCGATGCGTCCGGCGAACCGACGCCCGGCCTCGCCACAGCCTGGGAATACAACGCCGACCTGACCGAATTCACCCTGACCCTGCGGCAGGGCGTGACATTCCACGACGGCAGCAAATTCGACGCCGCCGCCGTGATCCTGAACTTCGAGCGTGCCATTGCCTTCGGACCCCGCACCGGTGGCGCGGTCACTGAGACTATGAGCCAGATCGCCGCCATCGAAGGCATCGGCAACGACAAGGTGCGCATCAAACTCAAAGCCCCCAGCGGGCAGATGCCGTACTTGCTGGGCGGCCAGGCCGGCATGATGATTGCCCCGACATCATTGGCGGACAACGCGTTTGGCGGCGCCCTGAAGCCGGTCGGCGCCGGCCCCTACAAAGTCCGCAGCTTCGAATCCAACGTCCAGACGCTGACCGTGCGCTTCGACGCCTATTGGGACAAAAAACCCAACCGCCCCGCCGCCTTCGAACACCATTTCGCCGCCGACGCGCGCGCCCGGCTAAACGCCGTGCGCTCCGGTCAGGCGAACGTCGCACTGATCGAGCCTCGGCAGATCGCCGAAGCCAAAGCGGCCGGCTTCGAGGTGCTCGTGAACGAGAAAAACAGCACCTGGCAAATTGGCGTGAACACCAGCCACGAGACGATGGGTAAACTGAAACTGCGCCAGGCCATTATGTACGCGACCGACCGGCAGGCGTTGTCGGACGCCCTGGGTTTCGGCGCCAGCAAGCCATCTGTGCAGTTTTTTGCCTCGACGTCCCCTTGGTATCAGCCGGAACTGGAAACGCTGTTCCCCTACGATCCCGCCAAGGCCAGACAATTGGTGAAGGAGGCCGGCTACCCCAACGGGGTGGACATCAACTGGTTGCTGCTGAACACCAACGAATACAAGCTTGTGGCCGAAGCCATGCAGTCGATGCTGGGCGAGGTCGGCATTCGGGTTAAATTCGATGTGGTGGACGTGTCGCAATACACGCTGTTCCGCCGCCCATCACCGGGGCGGGGCGATGTGATGATGGTGCGCTGGGGCGGGCGGCCCGACCCGCTGCAAACGTTCCAGGAAGCCGCTGGCAGCAATGCCGTTCCGTGGGGCGCGGTGGTGCCGGAGATCGACGAGCTTATCCGGCAGGCGCGCGGTATGGTACCCTCCGACCCCCGGCGAAAAGACGTCGTCCAGCGGTTGGCCCGAGTTGCGACCGAACAAGTAGCATACGTGATGCTGATGACCCGATCGAACGTCTATGCGTTTAAGCCGGGCTGTATTGTCAACCTGCCGCCCTATTTGCCAACCGGCAACGACCGCATCAACGACACCCAAGTCAGCACGGGCTGCAAATGAACACGCTGCTGTACCTTATTCGCCGGATACTGGCGGCCATTCCGATCCTGATCCTGGTCGGGCTGATCACTTTTTTGCTCATTCATCTGACACCTGGCGATCCAGCCGCTGTTGTCGCCGGCGAGAACGCGTCGTTGGAGGCGATCGAGGCCGCCCGGCACCGTCTGGGTCTCGACCAGCCATTCCTGGTGCAGTTCTGGCACTGGCTGCGGGCGGTATCGGTCGGCGATCTGGGCACGTCCTTCACCAGCGGTCGGCCGGTGACGGAGCTGATTTTCGACCGCATGCCCATCACCTTGTCGCTGACCGCCGGATCGACGCTGATCGGCGTCGGGCTGGCGGTGCCGCTGGGGGTGTTCGCGGCGATCAAGCGCGGGTCCTACCTCGACCGGATCACCATCTTCGGCACCTCGCTGGGTATCGCCGCGCCCGAGTTCTTTATCGGCTTGCTGCTGGTGCTGATCGTGGCGCTGAACTGGGGTTGGCTGCCGGCCACGGGTTACATTCCGTTCAGCGAGGACCCGGTCGAGTATTTTCGCCGCTTGGCGCTGCCGTCGCTGACCCTCGGTCTGGGCGTCGCGGCCGAATTGGCGCGGCAGGTGCGGGGGGCGATGATCGACGTGCTGTCACGCGATTACATCCAAACGGCGCGCGCAAAGGGCCTCTCGACGCTATCGATCATCGTCAAGCACGGGTTGAAAAACGCCGCCATCCCGGTGGTCACGGTGCTGGGCCTGCAAATCCGCCGCCTGCTGGGCGGGGCGGTGATCGTGGAGCAGATCTTCGCCATGAACGGCGTGGGCTCCCTCGCGGTGCGGGCGGTCTTCCTCCGCGACCTTCCCGTTCTGCTCGGCGTTGCACTGACCACGGCGATCGTGGTGCTGTTCGTCAACCTGCTCGTGGACATGTCCTACGGCTACTTCGATCCCAAAGTGAGGACCGCATGAGCGCCTCTATCCTGTCCGCCGTGCCGGTCGCGCTGCCGCCGAGCAGCACGTTTTTCGGGCGGTTTTGCCGCAACCGGACGGCGATGGTGTCGGCGATTATTCTGCTGGCGATCATCGTAATCGCGGTGTTCGCGCCCTATCTGGCGCCGCACAATCCGGCGAAATCGTCGCTGCGCTACATCCTGAAGCCGCCGACCTGGCTCTATCCGTTGGGAACTGACGATCTGGGGCGGGACGTCCTCAGCCGGCTGATTTTCGCCTCACGCCTGTCGTTGATTGCCAGCGTGCAGGCGGTGGCGATCGCACTGGTTATCGGGCTGCCGCTGGGGCTGATCAGCGGTTACGTGCGCGGCTGGGTGGACACCGTCATCATGCGCCTGAACGACGCGCTCATGAGTTTTCCGGCACTGATCCTGGCCGTCGTGATCGTCGGCATGCTTGGTCCCAGCCTGACGAACGCCATGACGGCGATCGGGCTGGTCTATGCCCCCCGCATCATGCGGGTGGTGCGCGGCAGCACGCTGTCGGTGCGGGAGGAGGTTTACATCACCGCGGCCCGAGCAACGGGATGCAGCGACGCGCGGATTATTGCACGGCATGTGCTGCCCAACGTCACCGGCCCGCTGGTGGTTCAGGCCACCGTGTTGATGGGCCAGGCATTGTTGGCGGAGGCGGGGTTGAGCTTCCTCGGCCTGGGCGTGCAGCCGCCACAGGCCAGTTGGGGGGCGATGTTGGGGACGGCCTTCCCGTACATGGCGGACGCGCCGGTGCCGACCATCGCCGCCGGGATGGTCATTTCGGTGACCGTGCTGTGCTTCAACCTGATCGGCGATGGTATCCGCGATTCCGTCGGCCGCATGCGCCGCTCGGGGGATTGAGCGCATGAACAACGCACAACCCCTGTTGGACATCAAAGGCCTGACCGTCCAATTCCCCTCGCCGTCCGGCTGGCTGACCGTCGTCGACAATGTCTCGTTCAGCGTCGGGCGCAACGATATCGTCTGCGTCGTGGGCGAGTCCGGATCGGGCAAAAGCGTGACCACCCAGGCGGCCGTCGGGCTGGTGCAGCCGAAAGGCGGCCGGGTCACCGCCGGCAGCGTCATGTTCGACGGGCAGGAGCTAATCGGCGCGTCGAACCGCACCTTGAACCGCATCCGCGGCGATGCCATCGGATTCATTTTCCAGGAGCCGATGTCCAGCCTGAACCCCGCCTACACCGTGGGCGAGCAAATCGCCGAGGTGGTGCGCCGGCATCGCGGTGCGTCCCGTGCCGACGCCTGGAAACAGGCGGTGGCAGCCCTGGACCGGGTGCATATCGCGTCCGCGGCGACCCGGGCGCATGCCTACCCGCACCAATTCTCGGGCGGGATGCGCCAGCGGGTGATGATCGCGATGGCCATCGCCTGCAAACCCAAATTGCTGATCGCCGATGAGCCGACAACCGCACTGGACGTCACCATCCAGGCCCGCATTCTGGAGGTGCTGAAGGAATTGCAGCAGGAACTCGGCATGTCCGTGCTGTTCATTACCCACGATCTGGGCGTGGTGGCCGATATCGCCCGCAGCGTCGTGGTGATGTACGGCGCGCAGGTGGTGGAATTTGCCCCGTCCGACCAGTTGTTCGCGGCGCCCAGGCACCCCTACACGGCGGGATTGTTGGAAGCGATGCCGCAGGTCGCGCTGGAGCGGGGGCACGATCCGATCGCCATCCCCGGCACCGTTGCGCAGGCGCATGCGTGGCCGAAAGGCTGCCGCTTCAACCCGCGCTGCGTGCATCGCCAGGACGGGCCTTGCACGACCCAGCCCATCGAACTCATAGCGGACGGGCAGGGACTGGTGCGTTGCGCCCTGGCTGGCGAACTTCGGCTCGGTTTGGAGCGACGGGCATGACCGAACCCTGTTTGCGGGTCAGCGACCTGCATGTAATGTACGATCTCGGGTCCTCCGGGTTCGCGCGCCGGAAGCGGCTGCACGCGGTGAACGGCGCGTCGTTCGAGATCGCGCCGGGTGAGACCATGGGCCTGGTGGGGGAGTCCGGCAGCGGCAAATCCACCATCGGCCTGTCCATCATGCGCCTGATCGAGCCGTGGTCGGGCAAGGTAACGCTCGGCGGCACCGATGTGACGGGCGTCAGCCGAAAGGACGTTCGCACGTTGCGGCGACGCATGCAGATGGTGTTTCAGGACCCGTATTCCTCGCTGAATCCGTCCATGACGGTTTCCCAATTGTTGGAGGAACCCCTGATCATCCACCGCGATCTGCCCAAGGCGGAGCGGATGAAAATGATCGGCGAAATGCTGGAATCCGTCGGCCTGCACGCCGGTTATGCGGTGCGCTATCCGCACGAATTCTCCGGCGGGCAGCGTCAGCGCATCGCCATTGCCCGAGCCATGATCCTGCACCCGGAGTTGGTCGTGCTGGATGAGCCGGTCAGCGCACTGGACGTTTCGACACAGAGCCAAATCCTCAATCTGCTCAAGGCGATTCAGGCCAAATCGGGCACCGCATTTCTGCTGGTGGCGCACGATCTGGCGGTGGTGCGCCTCATGAGCCCCAATGTCGCGGTGATGTATTTGGGGGAGATCGTGGAGGCTGGCCCAAGCGGCCGGGTGTACGACGCGCCCGCGCACCCCTACAGCGCCGCCCTGATTTCCGCCATACCGTTTCCTGACCCGGAACGGCAACGCAACGCGACCCGGATCATTCTGCGGGGCGATTTGCCCAGCCCGTTGAATCCGCCGAGCGGCTGCCGGTTTCGCACGCGATGCCCCTTCGCGATGGCGATTTGTGCGACAGAAGCGCCGCCCTCGGTGCCGGTCGAGGGCGGCGGCACCGCCGCCTGTCACCTGCACGCGCATGGGCCGAAGCTTGGCGGGCATTCTATTCTTCCGTTTATCGCACAGAAAATGGGCGCGGCCTGAGCGTCGCGGAACACCCGCCTCGCCCGACAGCCCTCGGGCGTTGGTTAACCAAGCGAACGCGGTTTAGGGCTTTCTGGTTCAGAACAAGGAACACAACATGCGTGCGGTCGGTATCATGCTTCACGGCGGTCCGGATGTGTTGCAGGTCGTCGACGTCCCGGAGGTTCATGCCGGGCCCGGACAAATTCGCATCCGGGTCCACGCCGCCTGCGTGAACCCCACCGATACGATGGCTCGGAATGGGTCGCGCGCCGAGCAGCAGAAGGTCGATCCGCCGCCCTACGTGCCGGGGATGGATGTGGCCGGGATCGTCGATGAGGTGGGGCAGGGCGTGTCCACCGGCGTTCGGATCGGCGATGCGGTCATGGCCATGGTCGTCCCGAACGGGCGCCACGGCGGATACCGCGAGCAGATCGTTCTGAGCGAACGCGCCGTGGTCCCCATTCCCGCCGGCGCCACATTGGTCGAGGCTTGCACCCTGCCCATGAACGGGCTGACCGCGCGGCAGTCCCTCGACCTACTCGGATTATCGCCGGGGCAAGTACTCGCCGTCACCGGGGCGGCCGGCGCGTATGGGGGATACATCGTGCAACTCGCCAAGACGGAAGGCCTGACCGTCATCGCCGATGCGTCCGAGGCCGATCGCGCGCTGGTGTTGTCGCTTGGGGCCGACATCGTCGTTGCCCGAGGCAAAGACGTGGCCGCGCGGATTCGGGACCATTTTCCCAACGGTGTCGATGGGCTGGCCGATGGCGCCGTGCTGAGCGACCTTGCTGTTCCCGCGGTGCGCGATGGCGGGGCCTTCACCTCGGTGCGGGGCTTCGTCGGCGAACCCCAGCGCGGAGTCCGGTTCACGACCACCTTTGTCAGGTCGTACGATGGGGCGTGGGAGAAACTCGATCGGCTGCGGCAGCTGGTGGAGGCCGGCGCACTCACCTTGCGCGTCGCCGCGGCATACACGCCGGAGCAGGCCGCCGATGCGCACCGGCGGCTGGAGGCGGGCGGCACGCGCGGGCGGCTTGTCATCGCGTTTTGATTCGGGGCGGTGGGGGCATCAGGACAAGCAAGCGCCAACGCGCCGCCCCGCCCGAATCCGAGCGCGGACGTCCAGACCGTTATGGCGAGGCGGTGAGCAGCGGAGGGATCGGCGGTGGCTCGCCAAGCAGGTATCCCAAAATTTGGCGGATTGCCTCCTTCGGGCGGTCCCGCCAGTCGAAGGTCCAGGTTTCGGGCAGCTTGTCCCGCTCCTTCTGGAACGATTCCTTCCGGCTTTGCTGAACGCCGAAGACATGCTCGAACTTGCCGCCGAAATGCGACAGTATCTGGTAGATTTCATACCAGATACTGGCGCACTTCGGCGGCAAGTTCGAACATGTCTTCGGCGTTCAGCAAAGCCGAAAGGAAGCGTTCCAGAAGGAGCGGGACAAGCTGCCGGAAACCTGGACCTTCGACTGGCGGGAACGCCCGAAGGATGCAATCCGCCAAATTTTGGGATACCTGCTTGGCGAGACACCGCCGATCCCTCCGCTGCTCACCGCCTCGCCATAACGGTCTGGACGTCCGCGCTCGGATTCGGGCGGTGCGGCGCGTTGGCGCTTGCTTGTTGGCCCGGCGGGCGGAGGCTGCTTAGAACGACTGTCTCGGGTC
>JANXTL010000098.1 GCA_025352375.1 Acetobacteraceae bacterium
GATCACGCTCTAAGGCAGCACTTTCCCCGGGTTCATACGCCCATCGGGATCGAGCGCGTTCTTCAGAACCCGCATCACGTCCATCGCGACCGGGTTCTTATGCGCCGCCATCGCGTGCCGCTTGGACTGCCCGATCCCGTGTTCGGCCGAAAAGCTGCCGCCCAGCGCGACCGCGATGGCGTTGACCAGCGGCTCCATGCCACCGGCCCGTTCCAGCCAGCTGGAGCGGTCCATGCCGGGAGGCGCATGGAGAGAAACGTGGATGTTGCCGTCGCCGGCGTGGCCGATGGCGGCCATGCGGGCGTCTGGCCAGCGGGCCAGCATTTCGCGTTCGGCAACACGCAGGAATTCTGGCACCGCCGACACGGGAACCGACGTATCGGTGCCGATCGCCGGGCCGTCCTTGCGGGAACATTCCGGATAATCCTCGCGGATTTTCCAGATACCCAGCCGTTGGGCGTCGCTTTCGGCGATGGCGGCGTCGGTAACCTCCCCGGCCTCCATCGCCGTGCCGAGCGTGTCTTCCATGATTTCGCGTAACGGCACGCTGGCGTGGGAGGCGGACATTTCCAGCATCACGAACCACGGGCTTTCCAGCGGCAGCGGCATGCGCAGCCCGACCCCGTGTTTGGCGGCCATTTCCATGCAGAAGCGCTGGCACAGCTCGAACGCGATGACGTCGGCGCCGCTTTCCATAACGCGGCCGAACAGCGACAGCGCCGCATCGGGGCTGGGGACGGCGACGAAGGCGGTCTCGACCCGTTTCAGCGCGGGTTGCAGGCGCAGCGCGGCGGCGGTGATGATGCCCAGCGTACCCTCGCCCCCAATGAACAGATGGCGCAGCGCATACCCGGAATTATCCTTCCGCACGCGGCGCAGGTCGTCGAGGATGCGCCCGTCCGGCAGCACGACCTCCAGCCCCAGCACCAACTCGCGCGCATTGCCCCATTTCAGCGTCCGAATACCGCCGGCATTGGTGGACAGCATGCCGCCGATCTGGGCGGTGCCCTGGGCGCCCCACTGGATCGGGAACAGCCTTCCCGCGTCGGCGGCGGCCTGTTGCACGGTTTGCACGACGCAGCCGGCCTCGGCCACGAGCGAGAAATCGCGGGTGTCGATGTCGCGGATGCGGTTCATGCGTTCCAGCGACAGCACGACGGACCGAGGGCCATTGGCTTGGGGCACCGCGCCGCCAGACAGCCCGGTGCGCCCGCCGGCCGGCACGATGGCCAGGCCATCGGCGGCGCAGTACTTTACCATTTCCGCCACTTGCGCCGTGGTGCCGGGGCGAAGAACGGCCTCGGGCACGCCGCGGTAGGATCCCCGCCAGTCCACGGCATAGGGGGCAATATCCTCGGACGCGGTCAGCACGTTCGCGGGGCCGATAGCGTCGGCCATGGCGAGGAGGAAGTCCATGGAGGGTGGGCCTTTCAGGCAGCGCGGGGGTGGATGTGCAAGAACAGCATAATCGCAAGCCCGGCAAGGGTTGCGGCAAGTATCTTGGTTCGGCCGCAATTCAGGCGCAGAGCGCTAACCGATCGCCATCCAACGGCGCTCCATGCAAAAGGAATCGCGACCATGAAGACGTTCTTTTTCCTCGCCGTCTTCGTGCCGCTGATACCGGTTGCACAAGCGGCTGAGGACCCGACAAATCTCCGCCCACCGCAGGTTTGCACGCAGCAATATGCCCCCGTCTGCGGGGAGAAGGCGGGCGTGCACCAAACCTACCCGAACGCCTGTTTCGCCGCTGCCGATAAGGCACGGGTGGTGGCGGATGGGGAATGCCTGTCGAAGCGATAAGCGTTATCGCCTTGTGGCCCGATCGTGCCGTCTGTCGTTTTAAACGAGATTTATTTGCGCATGATTGCCTCCCTCTGTGCGCGCTGCCGGCCTAACTGTGTGTTAGTTGTAGCTTGGCCGTTCGTTGGCTTTACAGCTTATTGTGGTTCCACAGCCCTCGGCTTCACATCCGGCGCCCGCCCATAAACCGCCACCGCGACAACCAGCACCACCGCCATGAACCCGAACAGCGAGCGATACGCGACCTCCGACCGTGCCCCAGACGTCAATGGCTCGAACCACCCCAAAATGACGCCCGACAGCGTCTGCATGCAGGCGACGCCGAGCATGACGGTGGCGTTGACGGTGGCCATGCCTCGGCCGATCAGGCGGTCGGGGAACAGGCCGCGCGCGTGTGCCATGACCATGGTGCTGCACGCGCTCACGAAACCGATGACAAGGATCGCCGCGACCGGGACCCAGGATGGCGGATGCGACCAGAACGCCAGAGTGGCCATGATCGCCGCCACAACCGCCGTGCCGGTGAAGGCGATCCATTTGCGGGTGTTCAGCACCCGGTCCATCGGGCCGATGGTCAGCACCCCGATCTGGTACGTAATTACCGCCATGAACAAAATATTGCCGCTTTCGATGCGAGTCATGCCGAATACCTCCCGCAGCCACGGCCCGCCCCACAGCCCCAGGAGCGTGAAGGTGCAGGCGTAGTTGGTGAAATTCAGCACCAGAATGAACGGGAGGTGGCGGGTGAAGAAAACCTGCTTCAGTCCGCGCAGCATCTCGCGTGGAGATTCCGGCTCGCGGGCCAGGAACGGGTGGCCCGGCGGGGCGTCCCGCACGATCAGCAGTACGGCGATGGCTGCCAGTCCGGTGAACACCACCACGCCGCCGAACACCGTCCGCCACCCCACCAGGTCGATCCCCCAGGCCAACGGGGACGTCGCCAATAGGTTACCGATCAATCCGATGGACATGACCGCTGAGGCAAGAGTGGAAAACCACTCCGGCGGGAACCACCGCGCGATCACCACCATGCTGCCGATCAGCATAACCCCGAACCCCGCACCCAGCAGTGCTCGGCCCGCTACCAGCACGGGCCAGTTGGGGGCCAAGGTGAACACCGCGCCGCCGATGGTCGCCAGCAGCAGCATGAAGAACACCGTCAGCCGGGGGCCGTAACGGTCGAAGAAGAACCCGCACGGCAACTGCATCGCCGCGAAGCCGAAGAAGAACGCCCCGGTCAGGGCGCCCAACGCCTCCGGCCCAATATGGAGGTCCCGCATCAGGTCGAGCCCGATGGTGACGTTCGACGCCCGGAAAAAATGCGAGGCCATGTAGGCAACGGCCAGGGTCCCGACCACGGTCAGGCCCTGGCGACGGAGGGTTGGGGTCATATTATCTGAGCCGGTAGAACCGAGCCGCGGGATCGTGGAATAACGCCGCCTTCGCGCCGGCCGAATAACCGGCGGCCAGCGGCTTGTCGTTCCAGTTGAAACCACGAATGGTCATGGCCTGACCGCCGAGATTCACGATCGCGTTGTGCCCGGCGTCGAGGTCGGCCTTGAGCTGGTCCAGCAAATACATGCCCGACACACGTTCCCACGAATGATGATGCGTATCGACGATGGAAAGGTCGGGCTCCAGTACGTCTTCCCGCAGCTTCGCCAGCCAGGCGTCGTTGACGTGCGGATGCGGGTATGGGCGCGGTTCGGTCATGGTCGTTTTCCTCGTGGGCTTGGCGCCGGGCAGGGTGGCACGGTCGTCATGACGCTGCCAGGGGCAGACCGAAGCGTGAGTATTAGTACCAGTATCGGTCCGGGGCACACTTGTGTTGTGGTACTTCGGGCTCCAACGGTCTGAGAGAGCAAATCATGTCACCCGCCCCTGCGGTCAAGGACGATCTGTCGCCAAGCGCCCCATTCGCCGGCCGAGGCCGGTGGCTGGAACCGCTCCGGTCGGGCGCGGTTTTCATCCGGTTCAGGCGGGATTCCCAAATTGTCGCACAGGATGAAGTTTCGGATTACTGCTTTCTGATCGTAACGGGATGCGTGCGTACCGCGATGGCACTTGAAGACGGGCGACGACAAATCGGAGAGTTCCTGTTTCCCGGCGACATCGTGGGGTACGACACCGTCGGTGGCCACCCCTTTTCCGCCGCGGCCGTGTCCGATGTGACATTGCGGCGCTTCCGCCTCGCCGCGATCGAGGCACATGCGATGCGCGATGCAGGCTTCGCCCAGGCTATGCGCCATTTTACCACGGCGCAATTGCGCAAAGCGCACCTCCGCTTCGTGTTGCTGGGGCGCGGCACGGCGGGCGAACGAATCGCCTATTTCATGCGGGAGATGGAAGGCCACATGGTGTCCTCGCCGACCGGCAGGTCGGCGCTGCCGATGAAGCTGATGGATGTCGCCGATTACCTTGGTCTCGCTTTGGAAACCGTTTGCCGGGGTATGACGGCATCGCGCCGAGCGGGGGGAGCTGCACCGTCGCCGGATGTGCCGCTGCCGCATTGAGGCTGACTGGCCCTATTTCGCCAACCACGTGTCTTCGAAGCGCCAGCCGTTGTAGATGCTGTTGACCATGATCGTCATGTTCTTCACGCGCGGGTGCCAGCACGTAGCCGACCGTCCGTGAAAAATGATGGGACGGGCACCGTCTTCTTGCAGCTTCCGGTCGATTTCCCAGACGAGATGTTTGCGTTTTTCCTGGTCGATCTCGGCGGATTGTTGCGCGATCAACGCGTCGACCGCGGGGTTGCAGTAGCTGCTGAAGTTGCGCTTCGAGCCGCAGGCGTAATTCTCGAAGAATTGCTGATCCGGGTCGTCGACGCCACTGCCCGTCAGGTTCGACGCGATCGAGAAATCCTTGCGGAAGATTTTTGGAAACCAGTTCGCAGTTTCCACAACCTCCAGCTCCGATTCGATATAGGCGTATTTGAGCTGATCGAGCAGAATGACCGCCGGGTCCTTGTAGGGCGATATATTGCGAGTCGAGACCTTCACCGGCAGCCGGTTGTCCGGCCCATAGCCCAGGCCGCGCATGATCTTCTGCGCCTCGGTGCGGTTGCGTTCCACATCCTCACCGTAGCCCGGCAAACTGGCCAGCATTTCCTTTGGCATGCCCCAGATTCCCTCGGGCGGGGGCAGCATGGCGCCACCGGCATCGTTGCGTCCTTCCGACAGGATGTCGATGAACGTTTTGCGGTCCAGCACCAGAGCCATTGCACGTCGAATTTCGGGGTTGTCGAACGGCGGGCGCGCGCTGTTCACCAACAAATTGGTGCTGACGTTGCTCGATGCGATCTCGCAGATCGCATTGGGCGCGGCGGCTTTGACGTCCTTCACCAGGGGGATGGTGATTTCCCACGGGAAGGTGACATCGAACTTGTCGGCGCCGAACGCCAGGATCGCGGTCGCCCGGTTGGGGATAATCGTAAATTCGATGGCGTCGAGGTAAGGCAGGCCCTTTTTCCAATAGTCGGGATTGCGCACCAGCTTGATGGACTCGTTGGCTTTGAACTCCGCCAATTTGAATGGGCCTGTGCCGATCGGTTTGGTTCGCATGGTGTTGGGCGGTACATGGCAGGGGTAAACGGGGGAGTAACCCGATGCCAATAGCGCGATCAGCGCCGGCTGCGGCCGCGTCAGGTGGAAGGTCGCCTGAAAATCGCCCTCAGTCGTCACACTTGCCAGATTCTTGTACCAACCTTCGCGAAAATTCACCCGGAATTTCGTCTCCGAATGCCCGGACAGCATGTCCCAGGTGCATTTAACATCGGCGGCGGTGAAGGGCTTGCCGTCGTGCCAACGCACGCCTTCGCGCAGTTTGAACGTCAGTTCGGTATGCGCTTCGTTCCAGCTCCAGGACGTCGCCAGATCGGGCACGATCGTGGCCATGCTATTCTGCGGCTTATGCTGGTCGTAGATCACAAGGTTGTTGAACACCGAATTCATCGGTGTGGATACCGAGTTGGTGCCTTCCTCGTGGATCGACAGGCTGGCGGGGCTATCCCGATGCATGATGCGCAACGTGCCGCCGGATTGCTGCGCGAACGCCGGCGCGGTAAGAAACAGGGTCAAAAGCATCAGCATACGCATGGACGGCCTCCCACGGCGCCTTGCCGGCGGCGTCTGTTCGCGAAAGACTGGACCCCGGCGGCGAAGTCAAGCCGCCCAGGAGGAGACCACCCATGGATCTGAAACTGCGAGGCGCCCTCGTGCTGGTGACCAGCGGCCGCCGGGACGGCGGAATCGGCCTGTCGGTGCAGTACTGACCATGGCCCGCCAGCTGCACCTCAATCTGTTCATCCACGGCCGCGGTCATCATGAGGCGGCGTGGCGGCACCCGTTGTCCTCCAAGCTGCCGCTGACGGACGTTCGCTATTTCACCGATCTGGCACGGACGGCGGAGAAAGGTTGTTTCGACTCCGTCTTTCTGGCCGATACGCTGGCCGCGGGGGACGATATCGCCTCGGCGCCGCGATCGTGGTTGGAGCCGGTGACGACGCTGGCAGCGCTGGCAGGTGTGACCAGCCGGATCGGGCTGATCGCCACATGTTCGACGACCTATACCGAACCGTTCAACCTCGCTCGACAATTCGCGTCGTTGGACCACATGAGCAATGGTCGTGTCGGTTGGAATATCGTCACGACATGGCTGGCCACCGCATCGGGTAATTTCGGCGGGGCCGGCCCGTTGAGCCACGCGGAACGGTACGAGCGCGCCGAAGAATACATGTCGGTGGTGAAAGCCCTGTGGGATAGCTGGGACGACGACGCGGTGGTGGATGATCGTGCGTCCGGGATTTACGCGCGGAAGGGTTCGATCCGCCCCATCGACCATGTCGGCCGGTACTACCAGGTCACCGGTCCGCTGAACGTCCCCCGCTGCCCGCAGGGTCGGCCGGTGTTCGTGCAGGCCGGGTCCTCGGAAACCGGCCGCGCCTTCGCCGCCCGCCATGCCGAGGCGGTGTTCACCGCGCAAATGGAAAAAGCCACCGCCATCGACTTCTACCGCGACCTGAAACGCCTGGCGGTCGGGGAGGGGCGGTCGCCCGACCAAATCCTTATTCTCCCAGGCCTCAGCCCTGTCATCGGCGGCACCGAGGCCGAAGCCTCCCGTATCGCGCGCGAACTGAACGCCCTGAGCGACCCCGAGGTTGGCCGCAAGCGCCTGTCCGGCCGGTTCGGGGGGCACGATTTCTCGCATTTGCCGCTGGATAAGCCGCTATCGCCCGAGGATTTCCCGGATCCGGCGCTGGTGGAGGCCGCGCGCAGCCGGACGGAGGTCATCGTCGGGTTGGTGCGCCGGGAGAAACCCACGTTGCGCCAACTGCTCGGCTATCTGGCCGGGGCGCGGGGGCACTACGTGACGGCGGGGACGCCAGAGCAGATCGCGGATTTGATCGCGGACTGGTTCGCCGACGGGGCGGCGGACGGGTTCAACCTGATGCCGCCCGTGCTGCCCGCGATGCTGGAGGTTTTCGTGGACGAGGTCGTGCCGTTGCTGCGGCGGCGTGGGGTGTTCCGGGGGGAGTACGCAAGCGAGACGCTGCGGGGGCATTATGGGTTGGTTAGGCCGTAGTGCCCGAGAGGGCGCTCCGAACAGATATCTACTCAGGTAGATATTTTGCCCGTCAGATACCTACCCACTCCGCGCTCGATCGGGCCGGTAGTCTCTTAGCAAGGGTGGTGCGCCGGTGCGTCTGGCGTTAACGTCACTGCGATTGCCGTAATCGTGTATTCAGAATCGGAGCATGGACGGCTAGGAAGCATTGTGAGGGGGAACCAAGGCCCCCTGCCGCGCGACCAATAACACCAACGGATGACCATGGCTCGCAGCGATCTCCTTGTCTCTCTCGTTCGCGCAGGCGCTGCCGGCGATCGAGAGCTGTTGCGGTCGAGCGCGGAAGCGCTCATGGCGGACGAACGAGCGAAGAATCATCATATTCTTGCCGACCGCCTTCAGCGCGCACTTTTGGCGGTTTCCGTAACGCCTCCTCCTCTTATTACGTCGACCAATGTGGGGGCGGGCTCCGGTCGAGAGGCCATCATCGAAGTTGAACCGCGCCGCCGATTGGATGAACTGCTGCTCACTTTGCCTGTTCAGGAGAATGGGCGCCAACTGGTCGAAGAGCATACGCGGGCCGATGTTTTGCGTGCTCATGGAATTGAGCCCAGGCACCGCGTTCTGTTGTCCGGGCCACCCGGCAACGGCAAAACATCGTTCGCGGAGGGTGTTGCCGAAGCGCTCTCAGTGCCATTTTTCGTGGTCCGCTACGATGCCTTGATCGGAAGCTACCTCGGAGAGACGAACGCCAGGCTACGCAAGCTTTTCGACTATGTGCGGACACAACCGAGTGTTTTGTTTTTCGATGAGTTCGATGCCATCGGAAAAGAACGTGGCGACACCCATGAGACGGGCGAGATCAAGCGCGTCGTTTCGTTTCTGTTGATGCAACTGGATCAATTGCCCAGCTACGTGGTCGTGATTGCCGCGACTAACCACGCCGAATTGCTCGATCGTGCGGTGTGGCGCCGGTTTGAGCTTCGTCTGGCATTCCCCGCGCCGGATCGAAAGATGATTGAGGTGTTTTTGGACCGTATTGTATCGGGATGGCGAGACAAGCCGATTCTGTCTGTTCAAAAAATGGCTGGCAAACTCGGTCAAGTCAGCTATGCTGAGGCATTGGACTTTTGCCAGAATGTAAGACGGCGACAGATTCTGGGGCTTGGAGGGGTATCGGTCGACGATGCGTTGTCGGTCGAAATCGGTCTTTGGTCCTTTAGGGTCTGCCCGGAGAATGTGCATGCCGAGCGACCCGAGCAAACCGTTGTTGAGACTGGAACCGCGCGACCCCAGCGAGCGGCCCGCCGGTCCACCAAGGTCGATACCCAAACCTAAAGCATTTCCGAAAGACCGCCAGATCGAGCATCTTGGCCCGCAGTTCAATCGTCTCGCCGAAGTATTGGCTCGTGATCCGTCAGGCCTGACGTTGCGTGCCGATCCCACGGCCCTTGCTCCTGAACGGCTGCTTGTCTTCGAGCTTCGCGGCGCGATCGGTGCGTTCATCGCGGCTATTCGTAAGATCGATGGCCTGGAGCTGGTCGATGAAGAAGAACTGGAATCCGACGAAGACAAAGCACCCGTCGCCTATATGATGATGCCGGACATCCGGGCATTGCGGGATCTTGAGGGGCTGTGGCGCCGCTGGCAGCAGGGCACGTTGGCATACGGGGAAACAGTGTGGCGCGATGTGTTCGGGTTGCTGCGCGATCTCCGCACTTGGGGACCGAAGGACCGTGTCGATGGAGCCGACGCCGATTTTTTGGCTGAAGCGATAGACGGCGCCGACGACACCGCCCGTGTCAAGCTTGAGATCGAGCTGATTTATCGGGCCAACCAGAGCCTCGGCGTCACCGAGGAGACGTTGGTTCGACAGGACGTCGTTGCACGAGGCGGCCGGATCGTGTCGCGAAGCCGTATCGACGATATTGCCTACCATGCATTGCTCGTGGATTTGCCGGTTGTTGCGGTTCGCGAGATTATCGTCCCCCTGCCCGCCGGTATCGCCGACTTGGACCCCATCATGCACATCCGGCCGCAAAGCATCGCGACCGGTATCGATGTTGCCGACACCGAAAAGGCGGACGAGGCGCCAATCGTCGACATATTGAAGGACCCGATTCTGGCGCTGCTCGACGGAGTGCCGGTGGAAAAGCATCCGATTCTGGAATGGCACGTTGTCGTGGACGACGTGTTCGAGCTTGTAGCCGGTACGCCCGTATCGGATCGGGTGCATGGCACCGCCATGGCCTCCTTAATCGTCCATGGCGACCGAAACCGGATGGAACCTGCGTTGACCCGTCGGATACATGTCGTGCCTGTGATGGGTGCATACGATGGTTTTCCGAATGACCGCTTGGTCGTCGATATGATCTATCTCGCAGTATTGGGAATGCGTGGCGATGACGTGCCAACAGCACCAGACGTGTTGATCGTAAACCTGTCGCTCGGCAACGTGCGGCGCCCATTTCATGGGAAGCTTTCGGCCTGGGCGCGTTTGTTGGATCGGCTGGCTTATCGGTTCGGTATTTTGTTCATAGTGAGTGCCGGTAATTTACCGCAACGTTTCGAGATTCCAGCATTTGCAACGAGCATTGCCTTGGAAGAAGCTTCGCCCGAAGAACGCACCGTCGGTGTGCTACGTGCCGTGGACGGTATGAAGGCTGAGAGACGGGTCTTTTCACCTGCTGAAACGGTCAATGGCATTACCGTCGGCGCCTGTAATCAGGATTCCGTCCCATCCCATCAACGAATGTTGGGAACGAGCCATTCGCCAGTCTATCCCGAAGCGTCGATGTCCAATCCGTCGAGTGCGCTCGGACCTGGATTCGGGTTGTCCGTGAAACCGGATATTCTGATGCCCGGCGGCCGCGAACGCCTCAGACCTGTAGGCAACGATAAATTCGTCTCCGTCGAGCCGATGAAAGCCACGCGCTTCGCGGGACTGAAAGTGGCGGGGCCTCCGCGGGACGGACAGGAGAATACGGAAGGCTACTCGGGCGGCACGAGCGGTGCTGCCGCTCTCGCATCCCGAACTTGCCACCGCATCCACGACGCGTTGGAGGACGTTTATGGGGCTCCGTTCACCGGGATGCCGCACGGACAAAGAGCGGTCATTCTGAAAGCCCTGTTGGTCCATCCAGCCCGCTGGCCGAAAGGCACGGCCAATCTTATCCGCACGACGATAGGACCGGCCAATAACAAGCAGCATGTTCAGCAAAAGGACAATATCCGACGCTACCTTGGATACGGTTTGGTCGATGCCGACGAAGCAATTACCTGTGCTGCTGATCGTGCGACATTTTGGGCCACTGGCACGCTGGAGCATGACAAGATCGCTGCGATAGAAGTCCCCGTTCCGGCGGTCATCGGCGGCAAGGCGCAGCCCCACGCGATTGGCGCCACTCTGGCATGGTTTACCCCTGTCTCGCCCGGACGAAAAAATTATCGGGCGGTTCGTCTGAAACTGCTCGAACCCGACTGGCTGAGCACGCTCGGGGTCAAGGCGGGTCCCGATCAACCCGACCACAATCAGGCTAGGCGGGGAACGGTTTTCACCCGCTGGTGGTCCGGAGCAAAATCACCAGCAGTGGGGCCGAGCGATACAATCAGGCTGCTCGTACAGCGTGATCCGGATCAGGGAGGCGCCGTGGACGAACCGATTCCCTATGGGCTGGCTGTCACCCTGACCATGCCTGGCGTCATCGAGCTTTACGATCAGGTTCGGCAGCGTCTGGGTATTGCCGCGCGGGTCGCCGCGTAGGTGCGGAGCTTACGCCGCCGCCTTCGCTTCCCTTCTCCGCCGATGCAAAACAAACTCGGTATACCCGTTCGCCTGCGCCCGCCCATCGAACACCAGGTCGCAAGCCGCCTTGAACGCCACGCCCTCAAACCCCGGTGCCATCGGGGTGTATAGCGGATCCCCAGCGTTCTGCCCGTCCACCACCAACGCCATCCGCTTCAGCGCCTCCATCACCTGGGCCCGATCCGTCACCCCATGGTGCAGCCAGTTGGCGATGTGCTGAGCCGAAATCCGCAGCGTCGCCCGATCCTCCATCAGCCCGACATTATGAATATCCGGCACCTTGGAGCACCCGACCCCCTGGTCGATCCACCGAACCACATACCCGAGGATGCCCTGGCAGTTGTTGTCCAGTTCCTGCTGCACATCGTCGGGAGACCAGTTCGCCCCGGCCGCCACGGGGATGGTCAGCAAATCGGCCAACGGCGCGCGGGCCCGCGACATCAGCGCTTTCTGCCGCGCCGCCACGTCCACCATATGATAGTGCAGCGCGTGCAAAACAGCGGCCGTGGGGGACGGGACCCAGGCGGTGCTTGCCCCCGCCATCGGGTGGCCGATTTTCTGCGCCAGCATGTCCGCCATCCGATCCGGCGCTGCCCACATGCCCTTGCCGATTTGCGCCCGCCCGAGCAGCCCACAAACCAGCCCGATATCGACGTTCTGGTCTTCGTAGGCCTTGATCCAGGCAGTGTTCCGCATCTCATTCTTGCGGATCATCGGGCCCGCTTCCATGGACGTATGCATCTCATCGCCGGTGCGATCCAGGAACCCGGTGTTGATGAACACCACGCGCGACGCGGCGGCATGGATGCAGGCTTTGAGGTTGGCCGACGTGCGGCGTTCCTCATCCATGATGCCCATTTTCAGAACAAACGGCGCCATGCCCAAAATGCCCTCGACCGCGGCGAACAGGTCGCTGGTCAAAGCGACTTCTTCCGGCCCGTGCATCTTGGGCTTCACGATGTAGACCGATCCGGCGCGGCTGTTCTTGATCGGTCCCTTCGAGCGTAAATCGTGCATCGCGATCAGCGACGTCACCGCCGCGTCCAGGAACCCCTCCGGCGTTTCGGCGCCCGCGGAGTCCAGCACGGCGTCAGTATACATATGGTGCCCGACATTACGGATCAGCATCAGGCTGCGGCCGCCCAGCCAGCGCACCCCGCCTTCCGGTTTCGTATAAGAACGGTCCTCGTTCAGCCGGCGGGTCATCGGCCGCCCGCCCTTGTCGAACGTGTCCGCCAGATCGCCCTTCATCAGGCCAAGCCAGTTGCGGTAGGCAAGAACCTTGTCCTCGGCGTCGACGGCACTAATAGAGTCTTCGCAATCCTGAATGGTGGTCAGGGCCGCTTCCATCACCACATCGGCGATGCCAGCCGCGTCGTCCTGGCCGATCGGGTGGGCGCGGTCGATGACGATCTCGGCATGGATGCCGTGGTGGCGCAGCAGGATCGACGATGGCGCGGCTGCGTCGCCGCGATACCCCACGCATTGCGCGGGATTCTTGAGCACGGTTTTGCCGCCGCCCTTTAGCGCGACCGACAACGCGCCATCGACGATGCTGTATCCCGCGGCGTCGGCGTGCCCGCCCACAACCAGCGGTGCGGCATCATCGAGGAACGCGCGCGCCCGAGCGACCACCAGATCGCCGCGCACCTTGTTATAGCCGCCGGAGCGTTCCGCGCCGTTATCCTCGGAAATCGCGTCGGTGCCGTACAGCGCGTCATACAGGCTGCCCCACCGCGCGTTGGCGGCGTTCAGGGCGTAGCGGGCGTTGGTCACGGGCACCACAAGCTGCGGCCCCGCCAACGAAGCGATCTCCGGGTCCACGTTGTCAGTGCTGACAGCGAAATCGGCGGGCTCGTCCACCAGGTAGCCGATATCGCGCAGGAAGCGCAGATAGGCACCGGTGTCGGTCGGCTTGCCTTTATTGGCCAGGTGCCAGGCGTCGATTTGCCCCTGCAAATCGGCCCGCTTGCCCAGCAGTGCGGCGCAACGCGGCGCCAGGTTGGCCAGCAGGCCGGCATACCCACGCCAAAACGCGTCGGGGGAGATGCCAGTGCCCGGCAGCGCCTCGTCGTTGACGAAGGTGAGCAGAATATCGTCGATGCTCAGCCCGAAGGCGGCGGTGCGGGCCATTTGTGTCGTCTCCGTCTTATTGCTGCAATGCCGGATTAGCTGCGTGTTCCAGCTTCGCCAAGGGGTAAACAAAGCGGCATGCCCAATTTCTACGCCATGGATGCAGCTGCCATTCTAACGCTGCCGTGTAAGAACGGGGTAGCGCGTTTCTTGACCAGACCGCGTTCCATCACGGTCCCAGCCCCTTGGACAGGCGGTCGAAGGCGGCAAGGCGGATCACCAACGCCTCCATCTGGTCGATCGGGATCATATTCGGTCCGTCGCTCGGCGCGCGATCCGGGTCCTGATGCGTCTCGATGAACACCGCCGCCACGCCAACCGCTAACGCCGCGCGCGCCAGGATCGGCGCGAACCGCCGCTCCCCGCCGCTGGACGTGCCCTGGCCGCCGGGTTGCTGCACCGAGTGGGTGGCGTCGAAAACGACCGGATAACCCGTCTCGGCCATGATCGGCAGCGATCGCAAGTCGCTCACCAATGTATTGTACCCGAAGCTGGCGCCGCGCTCGCACAGCATGATGTTGGTATTGCCGGTGCTGGCGATCTTGGCGGCGACGTTCTTCATGTCCCAGGGCGCAAGGAACTGGCCCTTCTTCACGTTGATCGGCTTGCCGGTCGCCCCGGCCGCCAGCAACAGGTCCGTCTGCCGGCACAGGAATGCTGGGATTTGCAGCACGTCCACCGCCTCAGCGACCGGGGCGCATTGTTCGGCGGTATGTACGTCCGTCAGCACGGGCATGCCGGTGCGTTCACGGACTTCGGCGAGAATCGCGAGTCCCTCGGCCATGCCAACGCCCCGGGCGGCCGTCGCGCTGGTGCGGTTGGCCTTGTCGAAGCTGGATTTGTAGACCACCGGCACACCGGTGCGTTGGGAGATACCAAGCAGCGCGTCCGCCATCTCCAGCGCATGCATGCGGGATTCGATCTGGCAGGGGCCGGCGATCAGCATGAACGGCAGGTGGTTGGCCACCGACACGGGGCCTATGCGTAAAATCGAACCCTGCTCAGGCTGCATACCCCACTCCTGTTCCCGTTTGCTCGGTGGGATTCCTAGCATGGAAGTACTCTGTGAAGAGCGACTCAATGACTCGGATCGCATGTCGGGAGAACTGACTGCCCCAATTTGATCACAATTGCCCGCATTAGGATGATGTTCCCTTTTACGGACGTTATCCACCGGGGGTTGTGTGCAAGTTGCTCTTCGCTGCCGTGAATCATGCAATGCGAGGGTTGTCAGCTTCGCGACCCGGCTGCTACCCGGACCTCAGGTCGGAAGCGACCTTAGGGGAATCTACTTATGCGGCAGCAGAAAAACGGCACCAAGCTCACCTTCGCAGGGGTCACCCTGCTACTCGCGAGCCCGTTCCTCATTGCATCGGCACACGCGAGCTCAACCAACACACGCACAGTGCACCGGCCTGCGGCCACTTCGCAAGCCCATGGTGTGACAAAATCGCACACTGTTGCACATATGACACGCGGCGCTGGGCGGGCATACGGCCACAGCCGGGTTGCGCGCTCCTATGGCATGTCCTGCGTCCCGTTTGCCCGGGCTGAATCCGGGATCGTTCTATCCGGCAATGCCTGGCAGTGGTGGGGCAACGCAACGGGCCAGTATGCGCGTGGCGCGACCCCCGAAGCTGGCAGCGTGCTCGCCTTCCGTGCCAATGGCCGCATGAGCATGGGCCACGTCGCCGTCGTTGCCCGGGTCGTGAATTCCCGTGAGCTTCTGATCGATCACGCCAACTGGCCAGGCGCGAATTTGCGCGGCGGCGTGTCGGCTGCGATCCCCGTGGTCGACGTATCCGAAAACAACGATTGGTCGGCCGTTCGCGTCGGTCGCGGCAGCAGCGGCGACTTCGGTTCGGTCTACCCGACCTACGGCTTCATCTACGATCGCCCGGATAGCGGAACCGTTGAGGCTAATCGCACGCCTCGGGCGGCAACGGTTCTCGCGTTGAGCCCGGCGCCACACGATCTGCGTCCCGCAGCTTCCCGCGGCTTCGAGGAAGTGGCCGAGGTGCCGCGCCAGCCGCTTCGTCAAGTCGGGCTTATCATGCCGCCGTCCCGGTAAAGGCGGTTTCCCCTAATTTTTTCAGAAAGCCGTGGCACCCCGCCACGGTTTTTTGGTATCTGGGGGACAAAACGCGGCTGCTATCCGCCGTCCTGCGCCAATGCATCCCGCGCCGCCCGGTATTCCAGGCCCAGCGCCCGCGCGACCGCGACGTGCGTGACCGCCCCGGCATGAATGTTCAGCCCCGCACATAGATACGGATCGTCCGATAGCGCCCGCCGATAGCCTTTCTCCGCCAGAGCCAGCACGAACGGCAGGGTCGCGTTCGTCAGCGCGAAGGTTGATGTCCGCGCCACCGCACCGGGCATGTTGGTGACGCAGTAATGCACCACGCCTTCCTCGACATACGTCGGCGCAGCGTGGGTGGTGGGGCGGGACGTTTCGAAGCACCCCCCCTGGTCGATTGCGATATCCACGATCACCGACCCCGGCCGCATCCGCCGCACCATCGCCCGAGTCAGTAGCCGAGGCGCCGCCGCGCCAGGGACCAGTACCGCCCCAATCACGAGATCTGCCGCCAGCGCGGCGTGCTCGATTGCCTCGGCTGTGGCGAACAACGTGGTGGCGCGTGCCCCGAATTGCAGATCCAGTTCGTTCAGCCGCCGCAGCGACCGGTCGATGATGGTGACCGAGGCTTCCAGCCCCACCGCCATGCGCGCGGCGTTGGTGCCGGCGACGCCGCCCCCCAACACCACCACTTTGGCGGGTGGCACCCCGGGAACGCCGCCAAGCAGGATGCCGGCGCCGCCTTGTTCGCGCTCCAGGCAGTGGGCGCCGACCTGCACCGCCATGCGGCCGGCCACCTCGCTCATCGGGGCCAGCAGCGGGAGCGTGCCGAAGGAATCGGTGACGGTCTCGTACGCAATGCAGGTGGCGCCCGAGCGGATCAGCCCCTCGGTCTGCGCCTTGTCGGCGGCGAGGTGGAGGTAGGTGAACAACACTTGGCCGCGGCGCAGGCGGGCGATTTCCTGGGGTTGGGGTTCTTTGACCTTCACGATCATGTCGGCCTGCGCGAACACCGCTTCGGCCGTTTCCACGATCGTCGCACCCGCCGCTCGGTAGACATCGTCGCCGCATCCGATGCCGGTGCCAGCGTTTTGCTCCATCAGGACTGTGTGGCCATGGAGGAAAAGTTCGCGGGCACCCGCCGGCGTCAGCCCGACCCGGTACTCGTGGGTTTTGATCTCCTTCGGCACCCCGATTTTCACGTCGCACCCCAATGGTTGTTTCGATACAGGGGATATGGGGTGTCAGATGCGCCCGGACCACCGTCGCAACGCGACAATCGACCAGATCGCCTCGACCAACCCGAACGGCCAGGCGCCCTGCAAAAAACCGTAGACCGAACCGAGGGCGCAGGACACCGCGAATGCCAGGATGAACCAGCGGCTGCGATCTTCCAGCGTGTAGCAGACCAGCATCGCGGTGACGGCGAACAGGCCGAAAGCGGTCAGCGCGTCCATTACCGCGGACGAATTTTCTTGCCGGGGACCGCCACATCGACCGATCCCGCGTGACGAACGATCTGCCCCTGTCGCTCCAGCGTCGCCAAAGCGCGGTACAGCGCCTCACGCGTCATTCCGAGCTCGTCGGCGATCAGCGTCCAAGGGCGATGAACCGGCACGTTCGGTGGATCGCCGGCGGCATGCAGGTGGAGCCAGGCGAGCGTGCGTGCCGTCGCGGAACGGATGTTTCGGAGTTCCAGCCGGGCACGCAGGTCTCGGACCTGGGCGGCCAGTGTCAACGCCAACGCGAAGCACTCGGCTGAATTGGCCGTTAAGGCTGCGCATAGTTCGGCTCTTGGCAGTGCCAGCACCGTCGCGTCGGTTTCGGCCGTGGCATCGCAGTGGTAATGGGACGCCGAGAGCGAGGCCTCGGCGAAACTGTCCCCGGCGCCGGCGACAAACAGAATCAGCGATGAGCCGTCCTCCAGGATGCGGGCCAACCGTACCCGTCCACTCTCGACCACGAAGACCGCCGAGGCGACATCCCCCTGGCGGAAAACGCATGCGCCGGATGCTATGCGCCGGCGGGTCACCTTCGATGGGTGTAGCGCGGACAACAGCCGGGCGGCCAGGTTGGTGGGGGGAAAAGGGACCATGACGTGTTCCATATGATCCGGATCATACGTAGCCCCGCTGGGTTTCGATAGAAATGCCGCGGTTCCGACCCCGTGGGAGACGATCGTGAAATTGCTTCGGAAAAGTGCATTCGTTTTGATTGTAGTGGCGGCTACGTCCGCGGCCCAGGCGCAGGGAACGCCGCCGGCGACACCGCCCGCCGCGATGCACCACGGCCAGCCGGATGGCATCCCCGCGGAATCCGGGCAGTCGGCGTTCGGCGCGATCCAGGAAATCGTCGCGGCCTTGCAAAGCGATCCGCGCACCGATTGGTCGAAGGTCGACATCGACGCGCTGCGTCAACATCTGATCGACATGGACGAGGTGACCCTGCGCGCGGATGTGCGGAAGGAACCGGTTGAGGGAGGACTGCGCATCGAGGTGACCGGCACCGGCCGCACGCTGGCGGCCATCCAGCGGATGGTGCCCGAACATGCGCATGAAATACTCGGCACGAATCGGTGGACCGTACAGGCAGCGACAGTACCGAATGGCGTCGTACTCACGGTAACCGCCGCCGATCCAAGCGCGACGCAACGAATCCGCGCGCTGGGTTTCATGGGCATAATGGTGCAAGGCAGCCATCACCGCATGCACCATCTCGCCATGGCCAAGGGCGACATGGTGCACCATCGGTGACCGGTTATCCCCGCAGCGGGAATTTTTCCAAGTACGGCTGGTATTCCGGCTCGACGTCGATCTTTAGGGTGCCGAGGACCCGCACGACCGCGTTGTAGAACGCGATCGTCAGCGTCAGGTCGATGGCCAGCTCGTTGCCCCATGAGGCTTGCAGCGCGCTGAACGTGGCCTCGGTCATCTCGCCGCCGGTGGTGATCTCCCGCGCGGCCTTCAGCACCAGCTTGGTCGTCGCATCCAGCGTCGTCGGCTTGCCGTCGGTGTCGTCGATCAGCGCCTGCACGTCTTCGTAGCTGACCCCGAAATCGTGCCCGAGCTTGACGTGGTGCGACCATTCGTAGGGCGATTGAGCGAGCCAGCCGACCTGCAGGATCGCCAGTTCGCGCAGCCGCGGATCGAGCTTGCTGCCGTGCCGGATATAGCCGCCGAGGCCGAAGAAGGCGCGCGCCGCTTTGGGCGAGTTGACCAGCGCCTTGGCCAGCCAGATCGGCCGCTTCAGCAGGTCCTTGTCCTCATCGGCGAGGTCGGCGGGTTCGAGATAGGGCACGCGGGCCATGGGTTTGTTCCTCCAATCTTGGCCGGAAAGGGGATGGCATATGCGGTACTTCGGGGCAATCTTTTGGCTCTGTCGCCGGATCGGGGTGGCTATTGTTTGGTTGGACGAAAGTATTTTTACGTAGATTCACGCGAATGCACGCAGATAGTTCGAATCATGCGCTCGGATCGTGCCGAAATAAAAACCATCTGCGTGCATTCTCGTGAATCTTCTTGCATCTGCGTAAAAATACTTTCCGCAACCGCGCTGTGCAAATTAATTTTATTCTGTTATAGATACCAATGCGCCATGCCGCGTTTCATCGGGCAGGCAAATCGTCGCAAGCGCGCTGGCGATCATTTCGGGACCCGGCAGCGAGGCGGGGTTTTCGCCCGGAAACGCCGCGCCGCGCATTTTGGACCGCACCGCACCCGGATCGAACAGGTTGACGCGCACATTCGTTGTCGCGGTTTCCGCCGCCCAGGTGCGAACCAGATTCTCCATCCCCGCCTTGGTGGCGCCCAGGGCGCCCCAATAGGCCGTGGGTGTCCGGGCAACCGCGTCGGTCACGAACACCGCCCGTCCCGCCGGGGCCTGGCGCAGGATTGGATCGCAGCACCGGATCAGCCGCCACGCCGCCGAAAGGTTCACGGCCACGACATCGGCCCAATCGCGGGGAGAAATATGACCCGCCGGGGTCAGTTGCCCCAGCGCGCCGGCACAATGCACCAGCACATCCAGCCGTCCAAAACGCTGATAGATGCTGGGGCCGAGGACATCGATCTTCTCGCCCTCCCGCAGATCCAGCGGCAGCAGCGTCGCCGTACCGCCAACGGAGCGGATGGCGTCGTCGGTTTCCTCCAACCCGCCTTGCGTGCGGGCGGTTATCACCAGATGCGCCCCCAGCCCCGCCAACGCGACGGCGGTCGCGGCGCCAATACCCCGGCTGGCGCCTGTCACCAGTGCCACCGACCCTTCTAACGGACCCACAGTCAATTCACGGCGAGCAGGCTGAGCTGCCGATCCGTGTCGATGCCCTGATCCGGCAACGCGATCGGGTAATCGCCGGAAAAGCACGCGTCGCAGTAGTGCGGCGCCGCGGCATCGCGGCCCGGTTTGCCAAGTGCCCGATACAACCCATCGATGGAGATGAACGCGAGGCTGTCGACCCCGATCTCCCGCGCCATTTGCTCCACGCTAAGCCGATGCGCCATCAGTTGCTCTTTTTCCGGCGTATCGATGCCGTAGAAACACGAATGCGTGGTCGGAGGGGAGGAAATGCGCATATGCACCTCCTTGGCGCCGGCGGCGCGCACCATCTCCACGATCTTTCTGCTGGTGGTGCCGCGGACGATGGAATCGTCCACCAGGATGACCCGCTTACCCTCCAACACCGGCCGGTTGGCGGAATGTTTCAGCTTCACGCCGAGGTTGCGGATATGGTCGGTCGGCTCAATGAACGTGCGACCGACATAGTGGTTACGGATGATGCCCAACTCAAACGGAATGCCACTCTGGACCGCGTAACCCATCGCGGCGGGGACGCCTGAATCAGGCACCGGCACAACGACATCGGCTGGTACGGCTGCTTCGCGGGCGAGTTCGGCGCCGATGGCCTTGCGGGCGTTGTAAACGCCCACACCGTCCATCACCGAGTCCGGGCGCGCGAAGTAGATGTATTCGAATACACAAAACCGCTCGCGTTCGGCTTTGAAGGGTTTGATGCTGCGAACGCCGTTGTTGTCGATCACCACGATCTCCCCCGGCCCGATATCGCGGACGAACTCGGCGCCGACGATGTCCAGCGCGCAGGTTTCGGACGCGAGAACCCAGCCGCCAGCCTCATGTCCCGGAATGCGGCCGAGGATCAGCGTCCGCACGCCCATTGGGTCGCGCACGCCGAACAGCGCGTTGTTCGACAGCGCGACCAGCGAATAAGCACCGATCGCCTGCTTCAAGGCGTCAATTAGCCGGTCTTCGACGGTGGAATAGAGGCTGATGGCAATCAGGTGGACGAACACCTCGGAATCCGTGGTCGACTGGAACAGGCAGCCGCGCCGCACCAGTTGCTTGTGCAGCACATGCGCGTTGGTCAGGTTGCCGTTATGCGCCACCGCGAAGCCGCCGAATTCGAAATCGGCATAGAGCGGCTGCACATTGCGAAGGATGGTTTCGCCGGTCGTGGCGTAGCGGTTGTGCCCGACGGCGTTGCGGCCCGGTAGCCCAGCCATGATACGCGGATCGCTGTAAGCGTCCCCGACCAGACCCAGCGCGCGATGGGAGCGGAACTTGCCGTTGTCGTAGCTCACGATGCCCGTAGCCTCCTGGCCGCGGTGCTGCAGGGAGTGCAGCGCCAGCGCGGTGACCTTGGATGCGTCAGGTACATTCCAGATGCCGAACACGCCGCATTCTTCATGCAGCGAGTCGTCGTCGTCGATGCGTCTTGCGGCGAAAGCCATGCCTGATGTCTCCTGGTTTCCGCTATTTGCCAGTCGCTGGTCGGCCTTGCGGACTGGCTTGTAGCAGAGAGGCGGCGCTAGGGTTCTGCCCGGATGGGGGTGCATAGAGCCGGGGCCGATATTCCGGGGGCAGGGCGTTTTGCTGCACCCAGACGGCGCCCGTGTAGATGAACGGCAGGCACCGCGCGTCCTTTGCCGCGTCCGGCCAATGATCGATCGATGTCGTCATGCCCGCCAATATATAGGCGACGATCGCCAGCAATGCACCGCGCCCGAGCCCGAATACCAGCCCAAGTGTGCGGTCGATGCTGCCCAGGCCGATGCCGCTGACGAGCTTGCTGATCGAGCGTGCGACGATCTTGAGAATAATCAGCGCCACCAGCAGGATCACCACGAAGCTGGCGGTCCCGGCGATCTGCGGATCGGAGATCCATTGCGAGGCGAACTGCTTGCCATAGGCCTGCGCGTTCGCTGCGATGAGGAAGGCGCCGATCCAGGCGCCAATGCTCAAGACCTCCCGCACGAACCCGCGCATGCATGCGAGCAAACCCGAGAGCGCCATCACGCCCAGCACTGCGAAATCAACCCATGTCATGCGACCGCCATACTCCGCCAGGGCGGGTTATCGTCCTGCTTGGCTCGCACGCCAAGCCCAGTCTACCCGTTCTTGGTCGATTCTGGGGCAAACCGTGCGACGAGATCGGTGATGTGACCGATTTCCTCCAATCTCAGGCCCTCGGGCGCCGCGAGTTTGCGGTTGCCGTGCGCCAGCCGGCGGGGCAGGGCGGCCGAGTCGAAGCCCAACTTGGCGGCTTCCTTCAATCGAGCCTCGGCCTGGGCAACCTGGCGGACCTCTCCGGACAGGCCGATTTCGCCGAAATAAACCATGCCGGGGCTGGTCGGCTTGTCGAAGGCGGCGGACGCGATGGCGGCGGCGATGGCGAGGTCGGCCGCCGGTTCGTTCACCCGCAAGCCGCCAGCAATGTTCAAATAAACGTCGGTCTGGTTCATCCGCACCCCCGCTCGGGTTTCCAGCACCGCGAGCAGCATGCCCAGCCGCCCGCCGTCCCAGCCAATGACGGATCGCCGCGGGGAGCCGCTGGGGTTCGGCGCCAGCAGGGCCTGGACCTCGACCAGGACCGGCCGTGTGCCCTCCAGCCCAGCAAAAACCGCGCTGCCGGCGATATTACCGCGCCGTTCGGCGAGGAACAGAGCGGAGGGGTTGGGAACCTCGGCCAACCCGCGTTCGGTCATCTCGAACACGCCGATCTCATCGGTGGCGCCGAAGCGGTTTTTCACCGCGCGCAGGATGCGGAACTGATGGCCGCGGTCGCCTTCGAAATACAGGACGGCATCGACCATGTGCTCCAGCACGCGCGGACCGGCGAGCGACCCGTCCTTGGTGACATGGCCCACCAGCACCAGGCTGAAACTGCCGGTTTTCGCGAGCCGTATAAGCTCGAACGAACACGCCCGCACCTGCGCCACCGTGCCGGGCGCGCTTTCGATCGAGTCCAGCCACATGGTCTGGATGGAATCGATCACCACCAGCGCGGCGTCCTTGGTCTGCTCCAGGCTAGCAATGATATCGCGCACGTTGATGGCGGCGGCGAGTTCGATGGAGGTGTCGGACACCCCTAGCCGGCGCGCGCGCAGGCGCACCTGCTCAATGGATTCTTCGCCTGAGACATACAGCACGCGCTTGCCAGTGCGGGCGAGCTGCGCGGCGGCCTGCAATAAGAGCGTGGACTTACCGATCCCAGGATCGCCGCCGACCAGCACGACCGAGGACGGCACGAGTCCGCCGCCAAGGACGCGGTCCAGTTCGGGAATGCCTACCGGCGCGCGCGGCGGCGGTTCGGCGGTGCCGGCAAGGCCCACGAATGAAACGCGCTTTCCGGCGCTGGCTTTTCCGGCAGGACCGGGGCGACCCGCGAGAACTTCTTCCTCGATGGTGTTCCATTCGCCGCAGGTCTCGCACTTGCCCGCCCACTTCATGGTGACGGCGCCGCAGGACTGGCAAACAAAGCGGGTGACGGGTTTGGCCAATGGGAACAGTCCTATTCGGGGGCGGCGGTTAGCATCGCCTGCCCTCCGCCGACGGTCCCTGGAGTATCATTCACAGTTGCGGCCAGGATTCGCCAGGACCGGCCGGTGCGAGTGGCCAAATATTCCCGGAAATGGAGGTCCTTGGCCTTGGGATCGTCCCGGTCGATGACCAGCCGGAAGGCGATGCCTGCTTGTTTGAGCCCCGCTTCCAGCGCCTTGTTGACGTCGCCCGAGATGGCCTTGTCGGTGATCGCGGAACAGAGCCCGTCGTCCGAGGACGCCAGCGCCAGCTTTGCCCCCGGCGCCGATGCGTCGAACGCTAACCCCGGTGCCCCAAGCAGAAAGGCCTTGGTGGCGGGCTGAGGCAGGGTGGGAAGCTTGTTGGTTGCTGCCCAGGCGCGCAGGGCAGATGCGTTCCCGGCGAAGGGGAGGCAACCCTGGATGAACAGCCCAGCGAGCTGGTCCTGGGTTTTGGGTTCGGTCGCGTGGGCTGGGATTACGAGAAGGAGAGCGAGGAACAGCGAAAAATATCCCCCCATCCCCTTGAAGGAAAGGGGGAGCTGCCCTTTTTTGCGAACACCCACTACCGCCTCAACTCCATCTGGATCGGACCTTCGCGCCGCCCGTGGGTAAATTGGTCGACCTCGGCATTGCCGCTTTCCATCAGCTGAGCCGCCAGACCGTTCCATACGATCCTACCCTTGTGAATCATAGCGGCCGTATCGCCAATGCGCCGAGCGCTCGCCATATCATGGGTGATCGCGACGGCCGTGCTGCCGAGGCGCTTCACACAATCGACGATCAGCCCGTCGATCACCGCGCCCATGATCGGGTCCAACCCGGTGGTCGGTTCATCGAAAAACAGGATGTCCGGCCGAGCGGCGATGGCGCGGGCGAGGGCGACGCGCTTTTGCATGCCGCCGGATAGCTCCGCCGGGGACAAATCGCCGACCGTGTCTGCCAGACCAACCTGCGCCAGAAATTCCGCGGCCCGCTCACGCCCGTGTTCGCGGTCGATCTTGCGTTGGGCCAGCAGCCCGAACACCACGTTCTCCCAGACCGGCAGGCTGTCGAACAGGGCGCCGGCCTGGAACAGCATGCCGATGCGGGATCGCATTTCCATCCGATCTCGAAACGGCAGGGTGCCGATGTTCTGCCCGTCGATCTCGATCGTGCCGGAATCCGGCTCAATCAGCCCGAGGATGCATTTCAGCAGCACCGACTTGCCCGAACCGGACCCGCCGATCACCACCAGCGACGTGCCCGGCATGACGTCGAGGTCGATGCCGTCGAGCACGACCTTAGGGCCGAAGCTTTTGCGCAGGCCGCGCAGGCGGATTTTTGGGGTGGGCTCGGTCATCGCGGGCCGTTGTGCCATGGCCGGCGCGGCGGCGCTACGCTCACTTACCCCAGCGCAGCACCGCCGCGTCCAATCGCCGAGCGATCGCGATCAGCCCGGCGCGCGCCTCCGGCCGTAACGGCGGGATGGGGTGGCGCAGGGCGTCGGAGGCGATCACCCCGCCCTCCTTCATCAACGCCTTCGCCGCTGCCAACCCGCATTGCCGGTTTTCGTAATTGATCAGCGGCAGCCAGCGTTCGTAGGCCGCCGTGGCCTCGTCCCGCCTGCCGGCGAACCAGGCATCGGTGATCTGACGAATCCCATCCGGATACCCCCCGCCGGTCATCGCGCCGGTCGCCCCGGCTTCCAGATCGGCGAGTAAAGTAATCGCCTCCTCCCCATCCCAGGGGCCGACAATCGAATCCCCGCCCAACGCCAGGAGATCGCGCAACTTGGCGGCGGCCTGCGGGGTTTCGATCTTGAAGTAGCTGACATGCTCGATCTCCCGAGCCATCTGCGCGAGGAACGGCGCCGACAGCGGGGTGCCGGCGACCGGGGCGTCCTGGATCATGATCGGGATGTCGATCGCGTCCGACACGGTGCGGTAAAAGTCGAAAATGCCGGGCTCGCCGACCCGGATCGTCGCGCCGTGGTAGGGCGGCATGACCATGACCATCGCCGCCCCGGCATCCTGCGCGCGGCGGCTCCGCTCTGCACACACAAGGCTGCTGAAATGCGTGGTGGTCACGATCGTCGGCACCCGCCCCGCGACATGCCGAAGCATGACGTCCATCAGCACCTCGCGCTCCGCATCGGACAGCACGAATTGTTCGGAGAAGTTGGCCAGGATGCACAACCCCTCCGACCCCGCGCCGATCATGAAATCCAACGCCCGGCGCTGCCCGTCCAGGTCCAGGCTGCCGTCCTCGTGGAAGATCGAGGGAACGACGGGATAAACGCCGCGCATAATCAAAGGCTGGGTGTCCAGATGTCGGGGATGAACGCGTAGCCTTCTTTGGCCTTCTGCACATACCCGAAGCTGGGGAAATCCAAGTGCATGCCGGCGACCATCAACCGATCGGTGGCTACCATGTCCATAACCCGTTTACGGGTGACGATGGCCTGTGCCCCGTCCACGTCGAACACCATCCCGGCGTCCGGTCGGCGGAACTGGATGCCCGGCATGTGAACGATGTCCCCCCAAATCAGCAGCGATTCGCCACCCGACGCGATCATCCAGCCGGAGTGGCCCGGCGTATGCCCGGGTTCCGGCACGATCGAGATGCCGGGAAACGCCTCCCCGCTCGTCAGCAGCCGCGTGCGATTGGCGTACGCGGCAATGGTGCTGCGCGCGAGGGCGACGAAACCCTTGTCCATATCCGACGTGGCGCCTGCCAAGGTGGCATCGTCGCCCCAGAAGGCGTGATCCGTGGCATGCACCACAAGCTCGGCTTTAGGGAACAGCGCCTTGCCCGCGCTGTCCACCAGCCCGCCGATATGATCGGGGTGCAAATGGGTGCACAGCACTGTATCGACGTCGCTCGGTTTAATCCCCAGCGTTGCCAAATTGGCTTCCAGGATGCCCAAGCCGGCGCCGAAATTGGTGCCGCAGCCGCTATCGATCAAGATGATCTTGTCCGCTTGGCGGATCACGAAGCTGTTGACGGCGACCTTCGGCGGGATGCCGCGGAAGGCACCGCGGTGCATCTGTTCGGCGGTAGGGATGTCCACCCCAGCCAAAAATGCGAACGACGCATCGAACATGCCGTCGTTCAGGGCGGTGACCAGGATGTCGCCCACCGCCTTATGGTGAATGCCGGGGGCCTGATGCGACGGGCGAGGGGTCTGGGTCACGGGTTTTCTCCGGCGGTTGCCGGCACCAATTTGCCCAGGAGGCGGGGCGGCAGCAAGCCAACAATGCGGGCCAGCGCGCCCAACCACCAGGGGAAGGCCAGCCTGACCCGCCCGCGGGCGATTCCGCGCAGGATGATCTCCGCCGCTCGGTCTGGGTCCATCAAACCCGGCATGAAGGCGGTGTTGCCGGCGGTCATCGCGGTGCGGATGAAGCCGGGGCAGACGCTGGTGAGCTGGATGCCCGCCTTGCGCGCGGATCGGGCGCTGGCGACCGTCCAAATATCGATCGCGGCCTTGGAGGCGCAGTAGGCGGCGGAGTCCGGAATCGCCACGAAAGCAACGATGGAGGCAACGACCGCGATCCGCCCCTTGATGCCGTCGGGCCCGGCAGGCTGCCCCCGCATCGCGCCCATCGCGGGCAAAATAGTGTTCAGCGCGCCGCCAAGGTTCACGCCGAAAATGTCGCGATCCTGGTTCTTGGCCCCCCCGGCGGAGATGCCGGCATTGGCGACGACCAGATCGAGGGGGGATGCTTCGGCGATCCAGGCTTCCATCGCGGCGGCGTCGCGCACATCCATCGCGCGAGGATGCACGGCCGCACCCCGCGCCAGGCAGGCGGCGGTGGTCGCCTCCAGCCGGCCAACGTCACGGGCGCAGATATGCAGCGTCGTGCCGGGGGCGGCGACGGCGACGGCCAGAGCCGCCCCAATGCCGGAGGACGCGCCCGTGATCAGCACGGATTTGTATTGGGTCATGCGGACAGGCTACGCCACATCGAACGACGGAGACCACCGCGATGACCCCACTCGACGCATCCATCCTGCCCGCCGGCGTGCGCGCCCGTTTCATCCCGAATATCAACGGTCTGACCATGCACGTGCTGGAGGCCGGATTCGAAACGCCGGGGCGGGAGTGTGTGCTGCTGCTGCACGGGTTCCCCGAACTCGCCTGGTCCTGGCGCAAGATCCTGCCCGCCCTGGCCCGCGCCGGCTACCACGCCGTCGCCCCGGACCAGCGCGGCTACGGCCGCACCACGGGTTGGGCCGCCGAATACGACGACGACCTCGCGCCCTACCGCATGGCCAACCTCGCCCGCGACGCCTTCGGCCTGGTCCGCGCCCTCGGCTACAGCGAAGCCGCCTGCGTCGTCGGCCATGATTTCGGCGCCTCGGTCGCCGCCTGGTCCGCCCTGATCCGCCCGGACATCTACCGATCCGTGGTCCTGATGAGCGCCCCCTTCACCGGCCCCCCGGCCCTCCCCGGGCCACCGCCCACCGACATCGACCCCGCCCTCGCCGCCCTGGCCCGGCCCCGAAAACACTACCAGCGCTACTATTCCACCCGCCCGGCCAACACCGACATGCTCAACGCCCCCCAGGGCCTGCCCGCCTTCTTGCGCGCCTACTACCACCACAAATCCGCCGACTGGCCGGGGAACCAACCTTTCCCGCTATCTGGCTGGACCGCCGAAGAACTGGCCAAGATGCCGACCTACTACGTCATGGACCACGCCCAGGACATGGCCGAAACCGTCGCCGCCGAAATGCCCTCACCCGCCGAAATCGCCGCCAACCGCTGGCTCACCGATCCCGAACTCGCAATTTACGCCAGCGAATTCGCCCGCGGCTTCCAGGGCGCGCTGAACTGGTACCGCTGTCGCTTCGAACCCCGCTTCACGGCGGAACAGCAACTCTACGCCGGCCGCACCATCGACATCCCCGCCCTCTTCATCGCCGGCCGCCAGGACTGGGGCATCGAGCAATCCCCCGGCGCCCTGGCCCGCATGCGCAGCCACGCCTTCACCGACATGCCCGCCCCCATCCTGATCGACGGCGCCGGCCACTGGGTCCAACAGGAACAGCCGCAAGCCGTCACGGCGGCGCTGCTGGCGTTTCTGGCGCGGGTTTAGCCATCACCACAAACCGCCGGAACACCGCCCCCAAGCCAATCAGGCTCAACCCCAACCCAAGGAACGACAACACCCGCCACAGCCCGTCCAGCTCCGACATGTCCCACAGGAACACCTTGCCGATCACCACCGCGATCACCGCCAGCGCCGCCAACCGCACGCGACGCGCCCCAAACCAGATGCCGGCGGCCATCAACGCCGCGCCATACGCCAACCAAACGCCCGAGAACGCCCACATCTCGGCATCCAGCACATTCGCCCCGCCCAGCCGCGCGCCGGGATGGAACAACAGCCGAACCTCCAGGCTGAGCCACACGAACCCCGCCACCAGCGCATACAGCCCCAGCAGCTTCAGCACCGACCGCAACTCCCGCTGCATCGCCGCCACGCCCGCCAACACCGCCGGCACCAGATAGGCGAAAGCCAACCCAACATGCGTCACTCGGAAGGGGAACAGCTCCGGATTGACCACCAACAGCAAGACCCCACCCGCCAGCGCCAACACCCCCTGGATGCGCCAGGCGAAGTCCAGCACACGCCGCCCCATCCGCCGCGAAAGGAACAGCCCGGCCACCGCCTGCACCGCCATCGCCGACACATGCAACCCGGCCTCCAGGAAGCTGGGATCGCCGGCCATCCGGCCATGCCCGCTCCAATGCCGGATCTGCAACGCCACGAACACCGCGGCGAACAACACCGCCCCCGCCTCCAGCACCGCCACCGTCAGGTCATCGCCCCGCCGCAGGAACATCCGCGCCGCCAGCCAGAAACACCCGGCGGGCACCGCATAGGCCAGCCACAACCCATTCACCACCGGCGTGGCCCCGAACGGATAGTCCAGCACGTACCAATTCAACAACAGCCGCACCAGGACCAGCCCCGCCACCGCCAACGCCACCCGCCGCAGCGGCGCCAAATCCGCCCGCGCCTCGATCCACGCCAACGGCGGCAGGAACAACGCCACCGCCAACGTGATCCAATGCCCGTGCAAAACCACCGCCGCCCCGATGCACAAAGCCCCCACCGCCCCGGCCGCATGAACCCCCGCCACCTGAACGAAAGCCCGCTGCCGCCCGCCCGCCCGAACCGCCTGTCCCGCCGCGGCCACCAACCCGGCCGCCAACACCCCCGCCGCCAGCGCCCACAACGTATCCGCCTGGAACCGCGCGGTTTGCAG
>JANXTL010000099.1 GCA_025352375.1 Acetobacteraceae bacterium
GCTTTGCCTATGCTTTGGCAAAGCAGTCCAAGGAGCCGTTGCTGTTCAAAGGCAACGACTTCTCGCAAACCGACATCCTACCCGCGCTGAAGGACTAAGCATGCCCGCGTTTTTCCTGGAATTGTTCAGCGAGGAAATCCCGGCGCGCATGCAAGCTCGCGGGGCCGACGATCTCGCGCGGCTGCTGACGGAGGCGCTTGCCGCGCTTTCGCCAGCCAACATCCGGACGTTCTATGGCCCCCGTCGTATCGCCCTCGCCGCGGATGTATCTCCCGGCGTCGCCGCCGTCAGCACCACCGAACGCGGCCCGCGCGCCAACGCGCCGGAGCAGGCGTTGGCCGGGTTCCTTCGCAAGCACGGCGCGACAAAAGAACAACTCCGGCAGGAGGGCGACTTCTGGGTCCTCGAGAAACGGGCCGAGGCAGTCTCCGCCGACACCCTGATCGTTCACGCCGTGCCGTCCGTGTTGCGCCGCTTCCCCTGGCCGAAATCCATGCGCTGGGGCGGATCGAGCACCTTCACCTGGGTGCGTCCGCTGCGCCGCATCGTGTGCCTGCTCGATGGCGCGATCGTGCCGTTCTCCCTCGCCGACGGCGCCGATGACGGCCACGGCCTGGCCAGCGGCAATCTGACCGAGGGCCACCGCTTCCACGCCCCCGGCGCCTTCGAAGTTTCGTCCGTCGAAGACTGGCAAACCAAACTGGCCGCTCACCATGTCCTGGTGGACGCCGCCGACCGCAAGCGCGTCATCGCGGCCGGCATCGCCGAACTGGCCGCCGCCCAGAACTGCTCGGTCGTGGACGACCCCGGCCTGCTCGACGAAGTTGCCGGCCTCGTGGAACGCCCCGTTCCCCTGCTCGGGCGCATCGCCGCCGAACACATGGACCTGCCGCCGGAGGTCATGCAGATGTCCATGCGCGTCAACCAGCGCTACTTCGCGCTGCGCACGGCCGATGGCAAAGCCGCCCCCTGGTTCGCCTTCGTGTCCAACATCGCGGCCGAGGACGGTGGCGCCACCATCGTCGCCGGCAACGAACGGGTGCTGCGGGCACGGTTTTCCGATGCGCGGCATTTCTGGGACCTGGACCGCAAGGCGCGGCTGGAAAGTCGGGTGCCCTCGCTGGCGCACGTCACCTTCCAGGCTAAACTCGGCACGCAGGGGGACCGGGTCATTCGGCTGAAGCGCCTGGCCAACATTATTGCTCCGCATGTCGGTGCGCCGCAGGCGATGGCCGAGCGGGCGGCGGAACTGGCGAAAGCAGACCTCGTGTCCGGCATGGTCGGGGAGTTTCCGGAATTGCAAGGCGTCATGGGCAGCTACTATGCGCTGCATGACGGCGAGCCGGCCGAGGTCGCCAACGCCATCCGCGAGCACTACGCACCCCGCGGCCCGAACGAAGCAGCGCCAAGCGCGCCGGTGTCCATCGCGGTGGCCCTGGCGGACAAGCTGGACCAGCTGGCTGGATTCTTCGCGATTGACGAAAGGCCAACCGGCTCAGGGGATCCTTATGCTCTTCGGCGTGCCGCCCTCGGCATCATTCGCATTGTCCGCGAAAATGGACTGCGCCTGAATTTGCTGCCGCTGATCGATGGTGCGGTTCGCGAGGCACGGCAAGCGTCCGGCGAATTCGACACGTTTGCTGAGCAAGATGTGCCCGACCTTGGTAAGGTCGACCTTTATGCTATCGATATCCTGGAATTTCTCACCGGACGGCTGCGTGTCCAGCTCCGCTCCGAGGGAGTGCGACACGACGTGCTTACCGCAGTCCTGAAGTGCTATCCTGGAAGCAGACACATAGCCGACAACGATCATCTCGGCGACGGCGACATTGTACGCCTGCTGACGCGCGCGGGCGCTGTGGCCGAATTGCTTGGCACCGAGGACGGCACCAACCTGCTCACCGCCTACCGCCGGGCGGCCAATATTCTGAGGATCGAGGACCGCAAGGACGGGCCGCACACCGGACCGACCGACCCCGCGCTGTCGCGGAAACCGGCGGAACAAGGGCTGGAAATGGCACTGGCCGGGTTGCACGACCTCGACAGGCAACTGGCG
>JANXTL010000106.1 GCA_025352375.1 Acetobacteraceae bacterium
GGCCGGCGCTTCTCCAACAGATCGGAGCGAGCATACGCAGCTTCCGCCTTGTCCTTGATTGAGTGCGCCAGCGCCTGTTCCACCACCTCCCGCCCTTCCGGTCGGGTTTCGCCCGCCCAATCGCGGAACGTGCTACGGAACCCGTGCGGGACAATCGCGCGGCCCTCGGCATCGTGCCACCGGGGTGGGGCATCCTTTGCGGTGCCTTCGTTCATGCGGCGCACCACCTCCGACAGCGCCATATCTGACAGCGCCACGTTCTTGCGCAGGCTCGGGAACACTAGATCGTCGGGCTTGTTCATCAGCGGGCGCACCTCATGCAGCACGGCGCGCGCGGCCGCGGAGAGGGGCACACGGTGGGTCTTGCCTGCCTTCATGCGGTCGCCGGGGATCACCCAAACGTTGCTGCCCGTGTCCACCTCCCGCCAGCGCATGCCGCGCACCTCCCCGGTGCGGGATGCGGTCAGGATGGTGAAACGCAACGCCAACGCCGATACCCCCTCACGGGTCGAAAGCTCGGCCATGAACGCGTTGGCTTCCTGCCAGGGCAGCGCGGGCCGATGCTGGATTCGCTTGACCCGGCTTGCTTGGGGCAACGCTCCGGCAAGGTGCCCCTTCCAACGGGCCGGATTATCCCCGGTGCACCATCCCTTGACGCGCGCGGCATCCAGCACTGCCTCAATACGTTGGCGGAGCCGGGACGCGGTCTCGGGTATCCGGTCCCATATTGGGCGCAGCACTTGCAACACCTCGTTGGTGCCAATGCTGGCCACCGGCAGGTCGCCGATCAGCGGGAACGCATGCACCTCCAGGGTTGCCTGCCATTGGGCGGCGTGCTTCGCGTTACGCCAGCCCGCGCGCTTGCCGTCCATCAGGGCAGCGGTCGCGGCCTTGAAGGTGTGTTCCTTCGCATCCATCTCCGCCCGCGCCTTGGCTTCCCGTTCGGCTTGGCGGTTGTCGATCGGGTCAATGCCTTGGCGCAGCTTGGCGCGTGATTCGCCGGACAGGATGCGCGCCTTCGCGAGTGTGACGCCATGCGGCGGCTCCCCGGCCGGCCCCAAGCCCATTTCCCTCGCCTTGCCGGCCAGGGTGTAGCGGAGCAACCACGATTTGGTGTCACCGGGTGCGACCTGCAAATACAAGCCGTCCCCATCGCCGAATCGCACCGGGCGGGTCTTGCCGCCGGGAAAGCGCACCGCCTTGACCATCATTGCCGAGAGCTTGCCCATGCCTACCCCCAAAGTTTCTACCCCCACTTCTACCCCCATGACTGTTGTGGACGCAATAGGGTTCTGATAGACGTGGATAGAATTGTGATAGATAGGATAAGGCAGATATCGTAGGTCTTTAGTGCGTATGTAGATTAGTGTGGGTTCATGAATGGCGGACACCCCGTCCGCCAATCCCAGATCAGAACAAAAAAGGGGCATTTCAGCGCCAGCATAGACGTCATAAATACAATCGTAGGTAGTGTTTTATATTTATATTCCCGCATAGATGGTGTACATGACGCCACCATAAGGCCGGAGAGGTGGCAATCAGCCTAGCCTCCAGCGCCGAATTCCAGGCGGCGACCAGCGGGAGCGCGTGCGTTGAGTGGCAGTACAACGATCGTGACCTCGGGAACGGTGTCTCTGGCGCTGGACCAGACTTTGAACGCCAGCACCATCGACCTGGCGGGCACAGCGGGGGCGGCCGGATTGTCGTTCACCGGCGACGCCGCCATCGGCCTCAGCCTGCCAAGCATCGGCCCGGCCAGCGTGGTTCAAAGCGCGGTGCCGGGACAAAATAGCGCCGGCACGACCGTACTGACGACCAACGGGGATTTCCTGAACCAGGGAACGATCCTGGCGAATGGCCCAACCGGGAGTACGTTCACGCTCAACATCCAGCCGGACGGCAACGGCACCGCCGCGGCGCTGGCACCTGGGTATTTCGTCAATGACGGCATAATCGCAGCCAACGCCGGCAACACCCTGACGGTGAACATCGCCGGCACCGCGGTGCTGTTCAACACCGGGACGATAATCGCCAACGGCGGATCGGTCTTCATCAATGTGGCGACCGATGCGCTGTATGCCGGATATGCCGGCGCTGACGGCATCGCGTTGATTGAGAATGGCGGCACGTTCGAAACCAATGTGTCGGTTTCGCCGAGCACCGCCTATTTTTCGGCCTTGTACGCCTTCGCCGACGATGTGTCGGGCGACACGCTTAAGATCGACAATATCCAACATTTCGCCGGCTCGATCCGCGGGTTTCGGCCTGGCGACACCATCGACCTCGGTGCCGCATTGTCGATCGGCACCATCGTATACGGTTCGGCGCTCGGCACGAGCATTGTGTTGTCGCTGGAAAATAACAGCAGTTCGGTCATCGCCTCCCTCGCGGTCGCCGGTGTCCATAACTATGGCACCTACGCATTGGTTGGCGGCACGGCCGACGGTTTCGTCTTCAGCACGGGCGCGAACGGCGACACCTTGCTCACGACCAACGCAGCATCCGACGCATGGACCAATACGACCGGGACCTGGCAAACGGCGGCCGGTTGGTCTTTGGGCGTGGTGCCCGGCACCGGCACCACGACGGATATCGGGCAGAACAGCACCGCCGCGTTCACGCTCACGACCGGTGCGTCCGCCCTCACGACGGCAGGCTTTACGGTCTGGGATCCGAATGCGCTGGTGCGGATTACCAGCACCACGTCTCTGGCGGTCAACAGCGGTACGGGCACGCTGACGCCCGACGGCATCGCGCAACTCGGCGGCACGGTCGAGGTTACCGCCGGCAACACGCTGACCAGCTTGAATTACGTGCAGTATTCGACCGGCGCTGTGCTGTTGCTGGACCCAGGTTCGGTGTTCAACATCCTCGGCGCGCTCACGACGTCCATACCCAACAACGGCGTCACCGCGATCAACAACGGCGGCACCCAGGCCGCGCGCATCGCCGGGACCGTTTCGGTCGACGGCGGCACGTTGAATGCCGCCGGCGGGTCGTTTTATATCGGATACGGGTATCCCGGCGCGCCTGCCCAGGTTACCGTGGCGAACGGCGGCACCGTCGCCGATACCTTCACCATCATCGGCGCGGACGCCGCCTCATACGGTATCCTGACCCTGACGGGATCGGCCACCAACTGGACCGATGCGGTCGATCCGCACGACGCGCTGAACAGCCGCGGCTACATGATTGTCGGGTCCAACGGCTTCGGCCCTACGACCCCAACCGGAGTCGCACAGGCGCCGCTGGCGGGCACCGCATTGTTATCTATCCTGAACGGTGCCACGCTGACCGATTCAAGAGCGTCCATCGGTAACTCTCTCGATACCAGCGGATCGGTCGCGGTGACAACCGGAGGAACCTGGAATATCGGCGCGGTCACCGGCGGATATTTGAATGTATCGGTCGGCGGTCAGGCGACGCTATCGGTGACCAACGGCGGCACTGTGAATGTCGGAGCGATCGAAGCGCTCGGCACATTCCTCAGCAACGGTTCGAGCATCGTCGGCTATGGCATCGGTGTCGGCTATACGGCGGGGGCATCCGGAACGATTGAGGTCAGTGGCCTAGGGTCGCAATTGACCGACAACGATGGCATGAACCTCGGCCGGGTCAGTCAAGGCAACGCCCTGATTATTCTGAATGGCGGCTTCGCCGATATCGGTGGCGTTCTGACAGTGGGCGTCAGCGCCGCGTCCAGCGGCACCGTGGTGGTGTCGGGCACCGGCTCGATCCTTCAGTCGGGCGACCTCACGATGGGGTTATTGGGAACCGGGGTCGCTACGATCTCGGACGGCGGTGTGCTGCAAATTTTCGGGGTCGCATCGCTGGGCGGATCGTCGGACGCACCGGTCGCGGGCGCGCAAGGTACCGTAACGGTCAGCAACGGCGGAAGCCTTGAGGTCGACAGATTCTATATCTGGGGCGGATCGACGCTGACGGTCGATGCCACGTCCGGTGTGGACATCGGCCCGAGCGGTGCTTACATCGCGGGTGCGGTGCTGATCGAAAACCTTGCATCCTTGGTGGGCGATGGGCTGATCGCTGGATCGGTCGTCAATAATGGTACGGTGTTAGCAAGCAACTATTACTACGCACCGAATTCCACTGGTGGAAAACTGGAAATTACCGGACCGGTGGCGGGGTCGGGTGTGTTGGCCATCGCCTCGGGCGCAACATTGCAAATCGATGGTTCGATTTCGTCCAGCCAGACCATTGCATTCGGCGCCGGTTCGCCGCAGACCTTAATTCTTGGCGCACCGACCAGCACGAACGCCGTACAAATCACAGGCTTCAGTGGTGGCGACAAGATTGCGTTCACCAACGGAATCACCGTCGATGCCGCGTCCGTCCTGAACGGCGATACGCTCGCGGTGATGTATCATAGTGCGATCAACACCGTTGGTACCTACAATTTCACACATGTTAGTTTCGGTCCAAATACGTCCCTGGCATTGACCACCGGAACGGATCCCGCGAGCGGCAATGCCTATGTCGCGGCCGGAGCACCGGTGGAAAACCTGGTGGCAAGCTTCAACGGCACCAATGGACGGCAGCCATACGGTTCCCTGATCGCCGATGCCAACCGCAATCTTTTCGGAACGACAAATCAGGGCGGGGTGTTCGGGTACGGTTCTGTATTCGAAATTGTGAAGACCGGTTCCACCTACGCCAACACGCCGGTGACATTGGTCAGCTTTACATCCACGAACGGGTCCAATCCGCTCGGCAGCCTGATCGCCGACGCCGACGGCAATCTGTTCGGCACAACAAGTAGCGGCGGCACGAACGGCGATGGTTCGGTGTTCGAGATCGCCAAGTCCGGCAATTCTTACGCCAGTACACCGACGACGCTGTTCAACTTCGCTTTCCCCGAAGCCTACGCGCCCAAGGGCAGCTTGTTGGCCGACGCCAATGGCAATTTGTTCGGCACAACCTCGCTCGGTGCGTCCGGGTTCGGTTCGGTGTTCGAGATCGTCAAAACCGGAAACACCTACGCCAACGCCCCTATCGTTCTAGCCGGTTTCAATGGCAGCAACGGCGCCAACCCGGTTGGCGGCCTGATCGCCGACGCCAGCGGGAACCTGTTCGGCACAACCACCCAGGGCGGCGCATTCGGCAACGGTTCGGTGTTCGAAATCGCGAATACCGGATCGGGCTATGCCAGCACCCCGATCACGCTGGTAAGTTTCACATATTCCCCCGTCAACAACCCACGGGGAGACCTGATCGCCGACGCCAATGGCGATCTGTTCGGCACGTCGTTCGGCGGCGGCACGCCGGGCGATTACGGTTCGGTCTTCGAAATCGTCAAAACCGGGGGTTCCTATGCCTCAGCCCCAATCACGCTATTCGGTTTTAATTTCAGCAACGGGGCCAATCCGTCCGGCAGTTTGATCGCCGACGCCACCGGCAACTTGTTCGGTACGACATCCAGTGGCGGCACGCTCAACGGCGGCACGCTGTTCGAACTCGTGAAGACCGCGACCGGCTATGCGAGTACACCCATCGTGCTACTCAATTTCACCGGCACGAACGGTTCCAGCCCCATGGCCGCGCTGCTCGCAGATACCAGCGGCAATCTGTTCGGGACCGCCGCGCTCGGGGGCGCGAACAATGCGGGTGCCGTGTTCGAACTGACCAACAGCGGCTTTAACACCCGCGCGCCGTTGCAGCCACTCACCATCGCTGGCGCCGTCGCCAACCAGACCATACTCGATACGTCTCAGGTCCATCCATTCGCCGGAGTGACCGTCAGCGACCCGAACATCGGTCAAACAGAGACGGTTACCGTAACATTATCATCCACCGCTAATGGAACGCTCAGCAATCTTGGCAGCGGTAGCTTCAACATCGCGAGCGGTGTTTATACCGACACGGGATCCGCGGCCGTCATCACCACCGACTTACAGGGACTGGTGTTCACGCCGACACCGTACCAGGTCGCGATCGGACAGACCGTCACGACCGGTTTCACCATTCAGGACTCGGACACCGCCGGCGTCAGCGCCTTGGAAACCACGACAACCGTGCTCGCGGCGGGAAGCGGCGTCCTATCGACCGTCCCCGCCGGCGGAACGCTCACCATCGCCGGAGCATTGTCGCCAGCGCAGATCGTCGCATTCAGTGCGGGTGCGCCGGGTACGTTGATCCTGGGGTTGCCCACCGGAACGATGTCGAACGCGATCGCCGGATTTGCGAAGGGCGATAAAATCGAATTTGCCAATGGGACCACGCCTGACGCTGTCAGCGTGTTGAATGGTAACACGCTGGCTGTTACCTACCACGATTCCGTCGGCAATACCGGCACGTACGACCTGACCAACGTCACCTTCGCCGCCGGCACGCCCACGACGTACGCGGTCGGCAGCGATCCAGCGACCAACAACCCATTTTTCATGCCGACCCTGTTCGAAACCTGGATCGGCGGGACCGGCTCGAGCATCGCCACAGCGGCGAACTGGAACCTCGGGACGGTGCCGGATTCCGCCGATTTCGCTTCGTTCACCACGAACGCCGGCGGGACGATCGGCGGCGCCGGTACGGCCTTCCAATTTTCTTTCTCCAACGGCGGAACGTGGACACTGACGCCAGGTACCACGCTTTCCGCCGCCACCGAGGTAACCGTCGGGAAACCTGGCAGTGCGGCATATGTAACGGTCCAGCAAGATCTGCGCGTCGGCCGCAACGGCACCAATGGTGCCATGACGGTCAACGCCGGCACCGTCACCGCCACCGGCAATCTTCGCGTGGGCAGTAGCGCGAGCTTTTCCGCGGGCGGTGTCGACGTGACAACGAGCACCGGTTCGACCCTCGTTGCGGGAACGCTGTCCAGTGGCAATGGCGCCGTTTCCGTCACAGCAGCCGGCATGCTGTCGGCTGGTTCGATTTCCCTTGGCGACAACCTAGCACAAAGCGCGTCAATCGGAATGGTGTCGGTCACCGCCGGCGGCACGATCCTCGCGCTGGCAGGAGATCTCGAGCTTTGGCGGACATCCGGTCTGTCGCTCGATACCATGTCGTTCGTTGAGGTTGGCACCGGCGGCACGCGGGTCGCCGGTGCGGTACTCATCGACAGCGGCGCAACGCTGGGCTTCAATAGCGGCGGTCGGCTGACCGGGGACGTCATCGACAACGGCCAAATCGCCGTCGCGGGGTCCGGCGCCAAGGCCGAGATCGCTGGCGTGCTGTCCGGATATGGGACCGTCAATATCGGATCGGGTGGGACTCTGCAACTGGATGGCAACGTTGCTGCCGGCCCGACGATCGCGTTCGCCAGTGGCGCGCCCCAGACGCTGATCTTCGGTGCGCCCAGCGCCGCGATGGCCACCGCGATCTCCGGTCTGGCCGTGGGCGATAAGATCGAATTCTCCAACGGTATCGCGGTGACGTCCGCCGCGATCGTGAACGGCAACACGCTGTCGGTGAGCTATCGTAACGCCGGCAATATAGCTGGCACGTACAACCTGACCAACGTGACGTTCGCAGCCGGCAAGGCAACCGCATATCGGTACGGCATCGACACAGCGACGGGCTATGCCTACGTGACGCCGGGGCCGGACATTGCGATCGGGCCGGTCAATCCAACGGTAACGACGCCCGATACCATGCCGGTTATGCCGTTTACCGGGACCAGCATTTACGATCCCAACATTGGACAGACCGAAACGCTGACTGTAACGTTGTCCGCACCCGCGAACGGAATCTTGAGCAATCTGGGCGGTGGGTCCTATAACAGCAGCACGGGGATCTATATCGACACCGGCAGCGCCGCCGCGGTGGCGGCCGCGCTGAACGGGCTGGTATTCACGCCAACGGCCGGTCAGGTGGCGCCCGGCCAAACGGTCACGACCGTTCTGACCGCCGCGGATACCGATACCGGAGGCTTTGCCGCGGCCAGCACGATCGTCAGCATCATCGCGACCGCCGGTACTTTGCTGCCAACGATACTGGGCGGGTTGGCCGGTCAGAAAACCAACGACGCCAGCACTCTGAAACCGTTCTCCCAGGTCGTGATCTCCGATTCGAATTTCGGCCAGACAGAGACCGTGACCGTCACGCTTTCGGCGGCGGCCAACGGGCTGCTGAGCAATCTGGGTGGCGGGTCCTACAACAGCAGCACGGGGATCTATACCGACACCGGCAGCGCCGCCGCTGTGACCGCCGCGCTCGCCAACCTGGTTTTCACGCCGGCGGCGCACCAGGTTGCACCGGGGCAGGCCGTGTCAACCACCTTCACGATCGAGGACACCGATACCGCGGGGGCCAGCGCCTTGGATAGTCGCACGACCGTCATCGCGACGGCTGGCACAGTGCTGCCGACGATTAGTGGCGTCACCGAGTTACACCCGGTGAGCGACCTGGGGACTGTTACCCCATTCACTGGGGTCACCATCGGGGATTTGAATTTCGGCCAGACCGAGAGTTTGACCGTTACACTTTCAGCGATCGCCAACGGGGTTCTGAGCAATCTGGGCGGTGGGTCCTACAACAGCAGCACCGGTGTCTACTCCGCCACCGGCAGTGCCGCTTCCGTGACCGCCGCACTGGACGGATTGGTTTTCGCGCCTGCGGCACACCAGGTTGCGCCGAGCCAGACAGTCGCCACAAGTTTTACCATTAAGGATTCCAATACGGCAGGCGCAAGCAATATCAATAGCAATACGACCGTCATCGCTACAGCGGGCACCGTGGGATTGACGATCGCCGGAACGGTCGCTGGTCAAAAAACGACCGATACGACGGCGCTGAGGCCATTTTCCCAGGTTATCGTTACCGACCCAAACTTCGGTCAGACCGAAACGGTGACGATCACGCTTTCGGCGGCCGCCAACGGCACACTGAGCAACTTGGGCGGTGGCTCCTACAACGCGTCGACTGGCATCTATACCTACACGGCCAGCGCCGCGGCGGTAAGCGCCGCGCTGGCGGGATTGGTGTTCACCCCAACCGCGCGCCAGGTCGGACCGGGCCAAACAGTCACTACGATTTTCGCCATCAAGGATGCCGACACCGCCGCCATCACCGCCAGCGACAACACGACCACAGTCATCGCCGCCGCCACCGCCGTCGCGGTGCCACCGACGATCGGCGGCACGGTGACGGGCCAAAATACCACCGATCTGGCTGCCCTGACGCCCTTCACCAAGGTCACGGTGACGGATTCGAATATTGGTCAGACGGAAACATTGACGGTTACACTCTCAGCCGCCGCCAATGGAACGTTGAGCAATTTGGGCGGCGGGTCATACAACGCCTCGACCGGCGTTTATACGGTCGCCGGCAGCGCCTCGATTGTGACCGCGGCACTCGATGCGTTGGTATTCACGCCAACGCCGCACCAGAAAGCGGCACCCAACACTGTTACCACCACCTTTATCATCGCAGATGTCGACACCGCGGCCGCAACGGTCAGCGACAATCGGACGACCGTGATCGCCGCATCCAGCACGGTCATCGAGGCCACCGGCGCGACAAGCCTCGACCTGATCGCGAACAACTATGCGATGCTGCCCACCGGGGGCGGAACGAGTGTGCTGCTGAAATACAACGGCACCCCGGTCGCCACCGGTCAATTCGGCGCGACGGTGAACCCGATCGGCGCGGAAGCGACCACGGGCGGATACGAGGTGGCATGGAAAGTGAGCGGGGCCAGCAGTGCGGCCGACCAGTACATCGTCTGGAATACCGACACGAACGGCAATTACCTCAACAGCCCCACGGGTCTGGTGTCCCGCACCGATCCGGTGCTGGAGAATATCGAAACCAGCTTCAAGCAGGATTTGAACGGCGACGGTTCGATAGGTCTCACGTTGGCGGTCATCGAGGCCGTTGGCGCGACCAGCTTGGACCAGGCCGGGAACAACTATGCGATGCTACCCACCGGCGGTGGAACGAGTGTGCTGCTGAAATACAACGGCGCGGCGGTCACCACTGGTCAATTCGGCGCGACGGTAAACCCGATCGGGGCGGAAGCGACCACGGGCGGATACGAGGTGGCCTGGAAGGTGACCGGGGCCAGCAGCGCGGCCGACCAGTATATCGTTTGGAATACCGACGCAGGCGGCAATTACCTCAATAGCCCCACGGGCGTGGTGTCAGGCCAGGACTTCGCCACTGAAAACGCCGAACCTCGTTTCCGGCAGGACCTGAATGGGGATGGGCTGTTGTCGACACGGTTGATTACCGCTGCCGGACCGAGCAACACGGTCAATTTGACCGGCCAATCACAGGCGACAACCATCAATCTAGGGGCGAACACGGCCTCCGCGAGCGCCGGCCTGAAGGCACCGTCCCTCACCTTCATCGGCACACCTTACGCCATCACGCTCGGGTCTGGCGCGTCTATTGTGGAATATGCGCTGCAAGCGTCTAGCGGGATCGAAACAATATCCAATTTTGTTTTTGGTTCCGACCGAATGAATATCGATCTGTTCGGTGGTGCCTCAAGTACTCTTAATAGCTACGACACCACAGTCGGTGGTGTGCATGCGATCGCCCTCGCCAGCAGTGGGGACGCAGCGCATGGAATAGTGCTGCTCAACATGACCGGCGGTCAGACCGCTGCCTCGCTGCTCGCGTCCCACACGACATTCCTCGGTGGACATGCGCTGATTGGATAGATCCCCGCTGTCATCGCAACGGTACTCCAGCCTTTTGCTTATGCCGCAGCAGCCCTCGCGATGTCCCCGGCGTCGTCCAGCGCGTCCACACCCCAGCAGAGGTCGATCAGATGCTGCACCCGATCGGGGGGGACGATCCCGGTGACGAGGTCCTTGAACTTCGCCTCCAACTGGATATCGGTCATGGGATTCGAGACGCTACCGACGGCGTGTTCGACGAATTGTTCCAGCACGCGCCCATCCGTCAGGGTAATCCGCACGCGGGCCTGATCCTGGTGCAGTGTGTCGTCGATCCGGGGCGCCACCTTGTCGCGCAACGCGACGGTCACAGGGTCCCGCACGGCGGCATCGCTGAACTGCGGTTCCCCGGCCACACCGGCCACGATACCGATGGCGGCGGCGTAGTAGACACTGAATTTGCCCTCCAATCCCGTGGACGGGGCCCGTTTGGCGGTCAGCTCCATCACGATCGGATGGATGTCGACGTCGATACGGTCGATCGTCGACGGGGTCAGGCCGTACGCCCCCCGCAACCGAATGCAGCCATCGATCACCGGGTGCACGACCAGCCCGCAGGCATACGGTTTGTAACTGTTGCGCATGATTTCGTAGGTTTCGCCAAGCCCTTCCGTGATAGCCGCGTAATCCTGCTTGGTGCTGAGAATATTGGCCCAGCCGCGTTTGGCTTCAATGCCCTGTTCGGAGCTTGTGTACCCCTGCTCCGCCAGGAATGCCGACAGCATCCCGCTTTGCGCCGCCCGTCCGGGATGAAAGCTTTTCGTCATGGAACCGAACATCTCGCGGATGCCCACCGGCTGGGTGGCCGCCAGACCGATCGCATGGGCCATGCGCGACGCGTCCAAGCCGAGTGCCTTGCCGGTCGCCACGGCGGCCCCGAACACGCCGCACGTCCCGGTAGGATGCCAGCCAATCGCCTGATGCGGCGGCACCACAGCCCGAGCGATGCGGCACTCCGCTTCGATCCCTAATGCCATCGCCAGCACGAAGTCGGCGCCGGTCATCTTCCGATGCTCCGCCAGCGCGAGAACGGCCGGCGCCACGGGGGCCGACGGATGCACGGTCGTGCTCAGATCGGTGTCGTCGAAATCGAACACATGCGACGAAATGCCGTTCAGCATCGCCGCGTTCATGATGTCCAGCCGGTCGTGCCGCCCGAGCACGGCTGCCTGCGGCGGGCCGGCGAAGGGCGCGATCGCGCGCAAGGCGATTTCGATCGTCTCGTGGCGGGAGGCACCGATCGCCACGCCCACCCAGTTCAGCAAAGCCCGTGCGACCTCCTTCCGGACGGCGTCCGGCAGGTCGGTGTGTTTGGCGGCGGCGACGTGCCGCGCGAGGTGCATCGTGACATCTGGCATCATGGCGCTATGCTATCGCATCGTTAACCCCGGGGAGCAAACCCATGGCCGACAACGGACCAGCGATCATCGAACTCGACCGCCAGCGCATGACCGCGATGGCGGAGAAAGACATCGGCTTTTTGACCAAACACCTCTGCAAAGGCCTGATCTACACCCATTCCTCCGCTCGGATGGACACCAAGGCCAGTTTAATCGCCAACATGGAGAACGGCTCGACGGTTTATACGTCGGTGGTGCCGTCCGACGTGGTGGCGCAGGACCTCGGCGAGGCCGTCGTGCTGACGGGCGTGGCGCGGATTTCGGTGATGTCGGGCGGCAAGCCGAACTCGTTCGGCGTGCGGTTTACAGATGTCTACCAGAACCAGGGCGGGACGTGGCGGATGGTGACCTGGCAGTCGACGAAGCTGCCAGAGTGAGACTTGCGGTCCTGGTGTGGCGGCCCAAGCTACGCCAGGACCCGCAAACCCAAATGCTCAGCCATCGGCGCGAAATCTCTGTCGTCGTGCAGCAGTTCATGACCGCCGTCGATACAAAATGTGCCGATAATCATATCCATGGTCTTACGAACCGTAATCCCTTGTCGGCGTAAGCGCCGATAAAATTCGGCCGCCATCGGTGCGAGGCGCTCGTCGAGCATCGGCACGACACGATAGGCTCGCAGCGCCCGTTCGATCCGAACCGCGCTCGCCTCGTCACGCACGCCCTGTAGAACCTCAAGCAGAACCACGTCGCCAACGAGTATGCGATCGTCGTCCTCGCCGATCAGCTGGCGCAGGCGGCGCGCACCTGGGCTGTCCAGCCCGCGCAAATGGGCGATCCAAATGCTGCTATCGACGACAATCACGCAGACGGATCGGGGAACCGTCCCTCCCGCATAGAAGCAAGGTCGCCGTCCCAGCCCAAACCGGCTATGTCGTCCAAGGCACTCAGTCGGCGGTGGCGGAGAACCACGCGCCGCAGCGCCTCCTCGACCGTCGCTTTCTTGGTGGACTGACCGGTCGCCTTCATGGCAGCGGCGAGCAGATCGTCGTCGATCTCGATGTTCGTGCGCATGGCATACCCGTGTGTGTATTACAGCGCCTTACTAATACACATATCGACCTACTTTATCAACCCCGCACTCCGCGGCAGCATCAACGACAGCTCCGGAATGCAGATAATCAGCATCAGCCCCACCAGCAGCGCAATCAAGTACGGCCAGTAAAGCCGAGCATGCTGCCATACCGTAACGTCAGCGAATCGCAGGGCCATCAATAAACCTACGCCCAGCGGGGGCGTAAACAGCCCAATGCCCACAGCCGCCGTCTGCACGATGTCGAAATGCACGGGATGCACGCCCATTTTCATGGCGATCGGGAACACCACGGGGATCAGCACGACGGCGGCCGGCAGCCCCTCCAACAGCATGCCGAACAACAGGGTCATCAGTGCCACGCCGGTCAGAAACAGCCACTGGTGCCCGGTCAGGGGTTCCAGCGCCCAGCCCAGGAACGCTGGCGCACCCGACAGGCCCATCAAATATTGGAAGATGGTGGCGACAGCCAACAGGAACACCACCACGCCTGTCAGCACCCCGGCCTCGTAGGCCAATACCAGGATCTCCATCCAGGTGACATTTCGATAGTAGAATTTCGACGCCAGCAATGAATACAGCGCGACGATCGCCCCGGCCTCGGTCGCGGTAAACGCACCCAAATAGAAGCCGCCGAGGATCACGATGGGGATGACCATCGGCACCGCCGCGTCCTTCGATGCCTTCAACAGGCGGGCGAAGCTGGTGCGGGTGTCCTTGGGCCAGCCCAGGATGTGGGCCTGGATCATCACCAGCACGCACAGGCACGCCCCGATCACCGCCGCCGGAATGAACCCGGCCAGGAACAGCGCCACGGCCGACTGGTTGGTCACCGCCGCGATGACGATCATGAAGATCGCCGGCGGCACCAGCATTCCCATCGCCGTCCCCGCGCAAATCAACGACGCCGCGTCCTCCGCTCGGTAGCCCGCGCGCTTCAGCGGCGGCACCAAAGCGGAGCCTAAAGCGGAAACCTCCGCCATTTTGGACCCGCAGATGTCGGAGAAGAAATACGACACCACGATCACCGACATCCCCAGACCGCCACGGACCCAGCCGACCATCGCGCGTGCCAGTTCGACCAGGGAGTTGGACATGCCGGCCCGCTCCATCAACGATCCGGCGAAAACAAAGGACGGGATCGCGAGCAACACCCAACTTTGCGAGGACGCGATCATGGTGGAGCCGAGCTGTTGCAGCGGGTAGCCGCCGACCAGCAGGCCGGACACAGCGGCGGCGCCCAGGCAAAAAACGATGGGCATCGACAGCAGCAGGAAGCCGATAAAGACCAGAACGGTAACGGTCAGAACCACGGACTATTCCCTCACGTCGTCGATGGTGTGTTCGGATGGGTCGCAGGCGGATTTCACCGCGTAGATCGCCATCAACAACCCGCCGACTGCGGCCGGCGCGTAGATCCAGGCAAGGCTGAATTCCAGGCCGGGTGAGGTCAGGCCAGCATTCAAAATCGCCAATTTATACCCAAGCCATGCCACCAGCAGGGCGAACGAGCAGATCACAGCGTGATTGAAATAATGCACGGCCATGCGCAGGCGCGGCGGGAACTTGTGCACCAGGATCGCCAGCGAGAAATGGCTCCGCTCCGCGACCCCGATGGCGGCGCCGATCAGGGTGATCCAGGCGAGCGCGGTTTCGCCCACCTCCTCCACCCAGAAGAAGTTGACGGGGTCCACGTCCATCCAGTTGGTGATGGGCAGCAAGACGTAGCGTGCGAGGACGCCGAACAGCATCGTGCCAATCGCGCCCAGCACCAGGCCGCCCACAAGGATTTTCGGGACCATTTCCAGGCCCCGAACTAGACCGGACCAGGTCATTGGATCAGACCTTGATTTCGGTAATCAACTGCCACAGCTCGCTGTACTGCGCCTGGTATGCTGGCCAGATTTTCTCCTTTGCCTTTGCCACGAAGGGTTCGCGTGCCGGCACGTTCACGGTCATGCCCAGCGGTTCCAGCACCGCTTTGGCGCTCTTTTCGGAGTCGATGCTCTCGGTAATGCCGCGCACCTTCCCCTGCGCTTCCCGCCCGACATCCAGCACCAGTTTCTGTTGCGCCGGCGTCAGGCCGTTGAACATACCAAGGTTCATCGCAACGACGGTGGAGCCGTAATTGTGCCCGGTCATCGAATAGTATTTCGACACCTCGTAAGCCTTCAGCGGCACCATATTCACGACCGGCAGATCGGCGCCGTCGATCACACCCTGCTGCGCGGCGGTGATGACCTCGGCCCAGCCCAGCGGCACTGCGACCGCGCCCAGGCCGTTGACGGTGTCAGTGAAGACCTTGGACGGCTGGGTGCGGATTTTCAGCCCGCGCAGGTCGCGCGGCTCGTTGATGGCATGCTTGGAATTCCAGAAATGCCGGAACCCGTAATCGAAGAAGTAGCAGACCTTCACGCCGTATTTTTCCTGGAACACCTTGTCCAGTCTATCCCCCACGGCGCCGTTCATCAGCTTGTACGACTGCTCGTAGGATTGAATAAGGTAGGGCACCAGGAACACACCCATCTCCGGGAAGATGGTCGCGGCGGCGCCGGACGGGGTGCCCATGAAGATATTCCCGGACTTCACGCCGTTGAGAATATCGATTTCCTTGGTCATAAGGGTGCCGCCATGGAACTCGACGACCAACTCGCCCTTCGACCGTTCGGTCACTGCCTCCGCGAACCACTTCAGCGCGACGGCGCCGGATTCGGGCGGCGGCGTGATGTGCGCGATGATCAGCTTTTTCGGGGTTGCCTGCGCGAAGGCCGGGGCCTTACCAGTGGCGAGGATGCCCGCGAGGCCGGCGGCGGCCTTGAGAATCGTGCGGCGGGGTGCGGGCAGGACGATGCGCGGTACCATGGTCGGTGTCTCCCTGGAGGATTCTGGCTTGCTTGCGAGCACCCTAGAGCAGTGGCAGGCTAAGGCCAACCAGGGGGATACGCCGATGCCGAACGCCGAGCAGGATCATTTCACTTTCGGACACTCCAAATGGGGCCCCGCCGACCAACTCGGCGCCGGCAACCTTTTGACCGCCGAAAAACGCCTCTCCGCGCTGGGCTCCGTCAAGCACGGCCGGGTCTATGACCTGAGCCACGAGATCCATATGGGCGCGCCCTACATGGCGCCGAACCAGACCCCGTATCTCATGTCCATCTGGGCATCGTGGAAGGACAGCATCAAGCGGCGCCGCGCGATGGGATTTCGCAACGATGCGGGTACTAACCTCGAACGTGTCGAAATGAACATGCACACCGGCACGCATATCGACGCGCTCGGCCACTTCTCCAGCGGCGATTTCCTGTTCAACGGCTTCTGCGCGCCCGAGGTGGTCACCGATTGGGGCCTGACCAAGCTGGGGATCGAGCAGGCCCCGGCCATCATTACCCGCGGGCTGGTGTTCGACGTCGCCGGCCTGGATGGCGGGGAGCACCTGAACCCCGGCCGCGTCGTCACCCCCGACGACCTCGCCCGCGCCGCCCAGGCCGGCGGTTTCTCGGTGGAGCCCGGCGACGTCGCGCTGATCCGTAGCGGCTGGGGGCGCTACTTCGCCGTCGACAATGCCAAATATTTGACCGGCGAGCCCGGCATCGATGTCCCCGGCGCGAAATGGCTCATAGACCAGGGCATCGTCGCCATCGGCTCCGACAACATGGCGGTGGAGGTGCTGCCGAACCCCGACCACAGCCTCGGGCTGCCAGTGCACCAGTTCTCGCTGGCGAAGCACGGGGTCTACCTGATCGAGAACCTAGCGCTGGAGGAACTGGCCCGCGACAAGGTTTCCACCGTATGCTTCGTGTTGCTGCCGACGAAATTCCGTGGCGCCACAGGGGTTCCCGTTCGCCCCGTGGGCATGGTGTAATCCGATGCGCCGTCGCACCTTACTCACCGCGGCCGCCGCGGCCGCTCTGCCGTCCCGTTTCGCCATCGCCCAGAGCAACAACGGCGCCGGCACCAACAAGCTTATGCGGTACATCCCGACCGCGGACCTGTCGGTGCTCGACCCCTCCTGGACCACGACGCAGGTGTCGATCACGCATGGATACTACGTATTCGACACATTGTTCGCGCTGAACAGCGAGCAAAAGCCGCAACCGCAAATGGCCAAAAGCGCCAGCGTGTCGGACGACGGGCGCACCTGGGACATCGAGCTGCGTGACGGACTGACGTTCCATGATGGGGAGAAAGTGCTGGCCCGCGACGCCGCCGCCAGCCTGAAGCGCTGGGCCGCGCGGGATGTCTACGGGCAAACCCTTGGCGGGTTCGTGGATTCGTTTGGTACAGCCGACGATCGGACCATCCGGATCAAGCTGAAATCGCCCTTTCCGCTGTTGCTCGACGCCCTGGCCAAACCCAACGGCATGCTACCTGTTGTATTGCCGGAACGGCTGGCCAGTGGCGACCTGACGAAACCGATTACCGAAATGGTTGGCTCTGGCCCATATCGGTTCCTGCCGAAAGAATTCGTGCCGGGCGGCAGGGGCGCCTACGAGAAATTCCAGGGCTACGTGCCCCGCAACGAGAAGCCGTCATGGGCATCCGGCGGCAAGCAGGCCTTCATCGAGCGGATCGAATGGACGATCATCAACGATTCCTCAACAGCCTCGGCCGCCTTGCAGAAGGGGGAGGTCGATTGGTGGGAGCAGGTGCAGCCCGACCTGCTACCCCTGCTGCGCAAAAACCCCGATCTGACGGTCACCAATTTCAACCCCGTTGGCTTCTTCGGCACCATGCGGTTCAACCATTTGCAGCCGCCGTTCGACAATCCCGCGATCCGCCGCGCCGTGCGCCTGGGTATGAACCAGGACGATTACATGAGCGCGGTGACCGGCAACGATTCCGCCATTTACCGCACCTGCAAGGCACTGTTCCCCTGCGGCACGGCGTATGGCGAAGAAATTGGCACAGCACAGATGACCGGCGACGTCGCCGCCGCCCGCGCAGCCCTGAAGGCGGCGGGTTACGCGGGGGAGAAGGTGGTGATCCTCAATCCGGCCGATGTTCCGACGATCGGACCGTTCGGACACGTGACATACGATTATCTGAAACAGATCGGCATGAACGTGGAGCTTCAGTCGATGGACTGGAACACCCTGGCGCAGCGCCGCACCAAGGCGGAACCGGTGGACAAAGGCGGCTGGTCGATTTTCCACAATTGGTGGCTGGGCACGTCGATCTCCAACCCCGCGATCAGCGCGGTGGTGCGAGGCCTCGGCGCGAAGGGTTGGGCAGGATTTTTCAACCACGAAAAAATCGAAGCACTGACCGCCGAATGGACCGCTGCCCCGGCCGATGCCGACCGGATGCGCCTGGCCAAGCTAATCCATCGGGAGGCGATGGATGCCGTGCCCGCCGTCATTCTGGGACGCTTCTTCATCCTGTCGGCCCACCGCAAAGGCCTGCGCGGCTTACTGGAAGGCACCTCACCTTTCCCCTGGAACTTGTCCTGGGCCTGAACCGTTTTTTGCCCATGCTGTCGGTGGCCGCGGGGCTGGCGCTGTGGGAGGTCATTGGCCGCTTAACGCCACCGGTGGTGTTCGCTCCCTTTTCCGCGGCCGCATCGTCGCTGCTACACACCGCCGCCCTGCCCGGTGCCATCGTGCAATCCCTGGCCACCCTGGCAACCGGCTTCGCCATCTCCGCCATCGTTGCGATACCCCTCGGTTTTGCCATGGGGCGGGTCTGGTGGGTGCGGGAAATGTTTCATCCGGTTCTCACCGGGCTGTATGCCATCCCGCCCGTCGCCTTCATTCCGTTCCTGATCGTCTGGTTCGGGCTTTTCGTCGAATCCCGCGTCGCCATCGTTGTCATCATGAGCTTCTTCGAGATGCTGACCATCGCTTCCACCGGTGCGGCCAACATCGACCGCCGGCTGCTGGATGTGGCCCGCAGCTTCTCCGCCCCGCGCCATCGGATGCTGACCGCCGTGCTGATCCCCGCCAGCCTGCCGTTCCTGTTCACCGCCTTGCGCGTCGGCCTCGTGCGCGCTGTGGCGGGGACGATCACCGGCGAGTTGCTGCTGTCCCCCGCCAACCTGGGGAAACTCCTGCTGGACAGCGCCGCCCGCTTCAATACCGCCGGCATCCTGGGGATCGTCGCCACCGTCGCCCTGCTCGGGCTTTGCGTGCAGCAGGGGCTGCTGTGGCTGGAGCGGCACGTGCTGCGGTGGGAGCGGCCGTGACGCTCCTACTCCGCCTCACCGGCCTGGTTCTGTTCCTGCTGGCGTGGGAACTCGCCGGCCGCACCCTCGGCGACGCGCTCCTGGCACCCCCTTCCGCTGTCGTGTCCGAACTGGTGACACTCGCCGCCGAGCCGCAATCCCGCGCCACGATATGGCAATCCATCGCCCCTGCCCTGGTAGGCTTCGGCATTTCCTGCGCGATCGGCATGCCACTGGGCGCCGTTATGGGGCGATCCAGAGTCTGGGACGCGCTGCTGCATCCCTGGATGAGCCTGTTCGTCGTGACCTCGGTCGCCGCTATCGTGCCCATCCTGATCCTGCTGCTGGGCACCGGCTGGTGGTTCGTGGTGGGGGTCGTGGTGTTGTCGTCCGTCTGGTACGTGGTGCTAACGACCTACCAGGGTGCCGTCCGCATCGACCGCCGGATGCTCGATGTCGGCCGGTCCTTCGGTGCATCTCGCGTGCGGATGTTCACGGCGATCGTGCTGCCGGCATTGTTCCCTTATTTGCTGGCCGGCGCCCGCATCGGACTGGTGCACGCAATCCGATCCGTTGTGCTGGCGCAATTGTTCATCCTGACCGGTATCGGCGGCCTGTTGCAGGAGGCCGGCATGGAGATCTCCACCGCTCGGCTATTGGCGCTGCTGGTGCTGATCATGGGGATCGGGCTGGTGGCGAGCCACGGGTTGGGGCAGTTGGCCGGCTGGTTGGCGCCTTGGCAGAAGGCCGTGGGCGAGCGGCGGTAGTCGAGCGTGGCTCAATCGTGGGAAATAATCCACGATATTGCGTCAAACAGAGTTGCTCCCCCCTTAGATCGATGTTGATTTCCGCCGACGATAAAGCCTCCTTCTGAACTCGACTTTCCGCATTTTCGCGCTTGGGCGCCTTACGTGGCGGCCCAGCAGATATGCTTGGCGGCGATAAACGCCAACGCGCGATCGATGGTCAAACGCCCTGCGTCCCGTTGGCCCGGCGTTGGCCCAGCGCTCTTTCCACTTTGAACGGTAGAGAACTTCGGCCCGCCCATCGTCGCTGACCGGACGCCAGCGAGCGACCGGCGCACCCGACCCCGCATCGTAGATCGTGTAGCCATGGTTGCGCCGCTCGACGAACAGGGGCCCACGGGAAGGTCTCGACGTGCTGGACGATGGGATCGGTCATGAACAGGTCTCGCACTACGCTTCATTCCGCACCGCGGCTTCCACGGCGCCGGCGATCGAGAACAACCGCGCATCGCCCATCGTCTCCCCCGTCAGCATCAGTCCGACCGGCGCTTCACCGTCGCGATGGCACGGCACGCTGATGGAACAGCGGTCCAGGAAATTGCCCAGTGCCGTATTCCGCAGAATGAGCATGTTGAACCGATTGTAAGCCCGCTGGTCGCTCAATTCGGCGATCCGAGGT
>JANXTL010000153.1 GCA_025352375.1 Acetobacteraceae bacterium
TCGCGGGACACGACGCACGGCTCGGGGGCGATGTGACTCGCTACGTCTTCATCGTAGAGGACTTGCACCTCATGCTCCTTGCCGGTCTCCCGGCGCACTACCAACCGCCTGAAATAATGGAAGAGTCATTATTTCAGGCCGCTGGTATAACTGCATCCGCCAGGAGGAAGGGACTTGGTGCACCAACGGTAACGGATGACCCCATGCAAAGCAGCCAAGGCCTCGCAGCTCAGCCTTTGGCCCGCGCCACCTGCTCCAGAATCAGGTCCGCCATCCCAGGTTCGTCTCCGATCGATCCCAGGTCCAGCAGCCCCTCCCCCAGCCGCTCTCGCGCCGCAACGATCAGGGCGGGCAGGTCGTCGCGGACGTGGCCACCCTCTCCGGCGAAAATGCCTAGCACCGCGACCAGCGGGTTCTTCGCCTCGGCCAGTGCGTCGGCGAGGAACGGGGTTTCTTCGAGGAATGCCACCCGGACGCCCAGCCGTTCGGCGTGATCGTGCAACGCCATGCGCCGCCCGGGGGACTTCGCGGACCCGTGACCAACCAGGACGATGTCCGCCGGACCGCGGCCAGCCAGGAGCCGGGCGATGCGGTTTTCGATCAATCCGGCCATCCCGGGGTGGGTGCCGATGGGGGGATGGAAACGCAGGTTGGCCCCGCCATCCAGCGCCTTCGGCACGGCGACGCGGGTGAAATAGCCGTCCTCTATGAAGAACGGCACGACGTGGGAGGTGCGGGTGCCCAACCCGGCCAGAGCCTCGGCGGCGGACGGAGCGCCGTTCAGAAAGCCAACCGCGACTTCGGCGAAGTGGCCCTGGGCGCGGATCGTTTCGGCGTGGGCCAACACGGTGCGCCCGGCGTCGGGGTAGCGGGCGGAGCCGTGGGCTATCAGGAGCAAGGCATCGTTGGGGAAGAAGCGCCTTGCCCTTCCAATACCGTCATCCGCGGACTTGTTCCGGGGATGACGAGCAGGGGCGAGCGTCACCCCACCCGGTTCTCGACCAGCTCGGTCACCACTGCCGGATCGGCCAGGGTCGAAATATCCCCCAGACTATCCGTCTCATTGGCCGCGATCTTGCGCAGGATGCGGCGCATGATCTTCCCGGAACGTGTCTTTGGCAGCCCCGGCGCCCATTGGATCGCATCCGGCGACGCAATCGGCCCGATCTCCTTCCGGACCCAGGCCACCAGCTCCTTGCGCAGCGCCTCGGACGGTTCCTCGCCCAGGTTCAGCGTGACGTAGGCGTAGATGCCCTGGCCCTTGATATCGTGGGGGAATCCGACGACCGCCGCCTCGGCGACTTTGGGGTGGGAGACCAGGGCGCTTTCGACCTCGGCGGTGCCCATGCGATGGCCGGACACGTTGATGACGTCGTCCACGCGACCGGTGATCCAGTAGTAGCCATCGGCATCCCGCCGCGCGCCGTCGCCGGTGAAATACAGGCCGGGGAAGGTGGAGAAGTAGGTCTGAATGAACCGCTCATGATCGCCATAGACGGTGCGCATGATTCCGGGCCAGGCGTCGGCGAGGCACAGATTGCCCTCGGTCGCGCCGTGCAATTCGTGGCCCTCGGCATCGACAATCAGCGGCTTGACGCCGGGCAGCGGGCGTGTGGCGGAGCCGGGCTTGAGAGGGGTCGCGCCCGGCAGCGGGGAAATCAAAATCCCGCCAGTTTCCGTCTGCCACCAAGTATCGACAATCGGGCAGCGGTGCTCGCCGACCACGCGATCGTACCACAGCCAGGCCTCGGGGTTGATCGGCTCGCCAACGCTGCCCAACAAACGCAAAGACGCACGGGAGGTCTTCTTGACCGGGCCTTCGCCGTCGCGCATCAAGGCGCGGATGGCGGTGGGAGCCGTGTAAAAAATATTGACCTTGTGCTTGTCCACGACCTGCCAGAAGCGCGAGGAATCAGGGTAGTTCGGCACGCCCTCGAACATCATCGTCGTCGCGCCGTTCGCCAGCGGGCCGTACAAGATATAGGTATGGCCGGTGACCCAACCTACGTCGGCGGTGCACCAATATACATCGCCCTTGTGATAATCGAACACGATTTCATGGGTGTAGCTTGCCCACACCATGTAGCCGCCGGTGGTGTGCAGCACGCCCTTGGGTTTCCCCGTGCTGCCCGACGTATACAGAATGAACAACGGATCTTCCGCGTTCTGCTCGGCTGGGGGGCAATCGGGGGAGGCCGCTGCGCACAACGCTTCGTAGCTATGGTCGCGGCCCGGCTCCATCGTCACGTTGCCGCCCGTTACCGCTGCCACGATCACGTTTTTGATGGTGGGGCAGGACGCCAGTGCAGCATCGGCGTTGACTTTCAACGGCACCTTACGCCCGCCGCGCCGGCCTTCGTCGGCTGTGATCAGAAGCGCCGAAGCGCAATCCTGGATGCGATTGGCAAGGCTGTCGGGCGAGAACCCGCCGAACACCACCGAGTGGACGGCGCCTATCCGAGCGCAGGCGAGCATCGCGACGGCGGCTTCCACGACCATCGGCAGATAGATGGTTACCACGTCGCCCTTCTTCACGCCCAGACCCTTCATGGCGTTGGCCAACCGGCACACCTGCTCATGCAGTTCCCGGTAGGTGACGTGCTTGCTGACGTTAGGATCGTCGCTTTCCCAGATAATGGCGGTTTGGTCGCCGCGCGTCGCCAGATGCCGGTCGAGGCAGTTGGCGGAGGCGTTCAGTGTCCCATCCTCGAACCACTTGATCGACACGTCGCCTGTGAAGCTGGTGTTCTTGATCTTGGTCGGTGTCTTCATCCAGGCGATGCGCTTTGATTCCTCGGCCCAGAAGCCGTTCGGGTCGCGGGCGGCGTGGTCGAACATCGTCCGGTAGCGTGCTTCGCTGACATGAGCGTGAGCTGCGATCTCCGGCCGGACGGGGAATACCTGTCCTTCGTGATGGTGGGTTTCGGACATGGCCGGGTTCCTTCCGTTATCGCGAATTACAGGCCGGCGTTCGCCGGCACGCAGATGACCCCGTCGCGCATCTCGTGCTTGACGGTTTCCAGGTAGTCGCCTTTACATGGACCTTTGAGGCACTCGCCGTTAGATACAGCGAACTCCGCCCCATGCGTGGCACAAATAATAAACTGCTTGTCCAGCGACATGAACCGGTTCGGCATCCAGTCCAGCGGCGTGCCGATATGCGGGCAGGAGTTCAAATAGACAATCACATTCTCCGCCTGCCGCACCGCCATCAGGCCGGTAAATCCCCCCGGCGCGGGCGGAAAACCGAGCGCATCGCCGTCCGGAATCTCCTCCGGGCGGCACAGTGCGCGGATTTCTTCCTGTATCAGAGTTTGCATTCGCCCATCCGGCACAGCCGGTCCCAGTGTTCGGGTGAAATTGCCATAACCGAAAGCCGGGACTGACGGATCAGCGGTATCCCAACTAGTTCGGGGTCGGCTTTGATCGAGGTCAATGTCACCGGCTTCGGCACCGGCTTAACCGCCCGCATGTCCACCGCGACCCAATCGCCGGACTCCGCCGTCGGGTCCGGATATGCCTCCTTCACCACCTCCACGACGCCGACAATCTCCTTGCCTACATTGGAGTGGTAAAAGAATGCCAGATCGCCCTGCCGCATGGCTTTCAGATTGTTCTTCGCCATGTGGTTGCGCACGCCGGTCCACGGCTCCACTCCGTTTGCCACCTGCTGATCCCAGGAGAATGCGTCGGGTTCGGACTTTACGAGCCAATGCTGGGTCATGAGAAAGAGGGGGCCATGCGCTTGCGGGGCTTTCCGGTTCGGTTGTTCGCCCCACTTTAGGACAATGTGCCCCAGCTTCAAACCGGGGGCGCGATCGGTTAGGGTGCATTTGTGAGTTCCTCCTCAAACCGGTCGCTGCACCGCTTCGCCAATCCCGGCCAGTTCCTGCGCCTGTCGGGCGCGGCGCTGCCTTATCTGACCGCCAGCGCGATCGTGTTGACCGCCGCCGGTCTTGGTTGGGGCCTGTTCGGCGCCCCCGCCGATTGGCAGCAGGGCGATGCCGTGCGGATTATGTATGTGCACGTGCCCTCGGCGTGGCTGGCGTCGGCCGGTTACACCGGCCTGGCGGTGTGTTCGGTCCTGTCGCTGGTCTGGCGGCATCCGCTGGCGGACCTCGCCGCCGCCGAAATCAGCCCGGTCGGCGCGGGCTTCACCGCGCTTTGCCTCGCCACTGGCAGCCTGTGGGGCAAACCCATGTGGGGTGCCTGGTGGGTCTGGGATGCTCGCCTCACCTCGGTATTGGTGCTGTTCTTCCTCTACATCGGTCACGTCGCGCTGGTTCGGGCGTTCGACGACCCCACAAAAGGCTACCGTGCCGGCGCTATCCTGGCGCTGGTCGGGGCGGTTAATCTCCCGATCATCAAATTCAGCGTCGATTGGTGGAACACCCTGCATCAGCCGGCCTCCATCAGCCTGACCGGGGCGCCCGCCATGGCGCTGGATATGCTCTGGCCGCTGCTGATATCCGCCATCGGCTTCACCCTGTGCTTCGCCGCGATCGTCGTCGCGCGAACGCGGGCAGCCGTAATGGAAAGGCGCATTCGGGGACTGCTGATGGCGCGCGCGGCATCGGACAACGCCGCGTGACCCACCTCCCCTTCATCGCCGCCGCATATGCGCTGGGAGTCGCGATCCCCGTTGCCTATGCCGTCGCCGCCTGGAAGCGGGTCGCCGCGGCCCGCCGGAAGCTTGCCTCGATCGATCCTCGGGAGCATCGCGCATGACCCGCAAGCGCCGCCGCCTTTATGTGCTGCTGGCTTGCGGGATCGGCCTCGGTTCCGCCGCCGCTCTGACCCTGACGGCTTTCAGCGATAATCTGGTCTTCTTCGTCTCCCCGTCGGATGTCGCAGCCAAAGGCGGCTCAGGGCGCACCGTCCGGCTCGGCGGATTGGTCGAGCAAGGCAGCGTGCAGCGCGGCAACAGCGGTGCGACCTTCAAGGTCACCGACGGCAACAACAGCATCGTGGTTCGATACGCGGGCATCCTGCCGGATCTGTTCCGCGAAGGCCAAGGCGTGGTGACGCTCGGCACGCTCCAGACCGACGGCAGTTTCCGCGCGTCGGAGGTGCTGGCCAAACACGACGAGACCTACATGCCGAAGGAAGTCGCCGAGGCGCTTAAAAAATCCGGCCGTTGGAACCCGAACGCAGGCCCGCCGCCGCCGGCCTCGACATGGAATAGCCTCACCCCCAAGGGCGGCAGCTGAGAAGGCAAGCGAGATGACCGAGCAGAAGACAGAAAAGACAGAGGCCCCGCAGCCGGCGGTCCAAAAGCCGTTACCGAAGGAAATCGGCGGCACCAAAGGCCCTGAACCCACGCGCTACGGCGACTGGGAACACAAAGGCCGCTGCACCGACTTCTGATCAGGCGCGGCGCCGCACTGCCGCGTCAACCGTGTTTTCCAGCAGGCAGGCGATTGTCATCGGTCCGACACCGCCAGGCACCGGGGTTATCGCACCGGCCCGCTCCGCGCATTCGGCGAAATTCACGTCGCCAACCAATCGCCCATCCGGCAGCCGATTTATGCCGACGTCGATTACCGTTGCGCCTTCGCCGATCCAGTCGCCCCGCACCATTTCCGGTCGGCCGGTGGCGGCAATCAGGATCTCCGCTCGGCGGCACTCGGCCGGCAGATCGCGTGTGCTGCGGTGCGCGACGGTGACCGTCGCATCGGCGGCCAGCAGTAAACGCGCCATCGGACGGCCAACGATCGAGGACCGTCCGAGAACCAACGCCCGAGCACCGGCCAATTGCACACCCACGTGATGTAGTAGCTTCATCACGCCGGCCGGGGTGCAGGGTACCAGCGCCGGATGGCCGCTCGCCAGAGCGCCCACATTCAATGGATGAAATCCGTCGACATCCTTTGCTGGGTCGATGGCCTCGATCACCCCGTCGGTGTCGATGTGCGGCGGCAGCGGCAGTTGCACGAGAATCCCGTCCACGTCCGGGTCCGCATTCAGGCGCGCAATCTCCGCGAGTAGGAGAACTTCCGGCGTATCGCCTGGCAGACGAATCGTATGTGCGGCGATCCCGGCTTCCCGCGCCGCCCGGTCCTTGCTCCGCACATAGACCGCGCTGGCTGGGTCGTCGCCGACCACGACAACGGCGAGGCCGGGAGTGAATGGCAGCGACGCTACCCGCGCCGCGACGGCAGCGCGCAGTTCGGCCGCGATCGCCTTGCCGTCAATGATGCGTGCGGTCACAGCACGTCCAACTTTGCCGCTAAAACCCCGGGATCTCCCGCCAGATGCATCACCTGTTCCCGATTGGGGGCGCCAATCGTAACCGTCGCAGCGCCAAGCATGACGCCCAATGCGCTGGCCAGAAGTGCGCGGGCCACCCGATTCGCGGTCAAAGGACCAATGTTTGCCAGAGGCCGGACATGATCGCGGCCTGCAAGCGCGCCAGCACGGGGACGATCACAAGCTGGATCACCGCCAGCACCACCATCGGGCTGAGGTCGATCGTGCCCAAATTCGGCATCATCCGCCGCACCGGCCGCATCACCGGTTCTGTCGCGCGCGCCAGGAAGTCGCCGATCGACCAGACGATCCGGTTGCGCGTGTCGAGGACGCCGAACGAGCCCAAAAGGCTGTACACGACCGCTCCGATGACGATCCACGTGTAGATCCTGATAACGAAAAACAATACGTCGAATAGTATGGTGATCATGCCCAGGCTCCAAATCCGCGCGGAAGCTAGCTTCCGGTCGCGTGGCCTGCAATGTCCCCCGCCGAACGCGATAAAATCAATCGACCGCGCTTGACTTCCGAAGGCGTCATGAGCATTGTCCGCCCCCTGCGACGGCCCCTGGCAACAGGCGCCGCCGCGACGCGCGGGATGGGGCTGTAGCTCAGTTGGTAGAGCGCCTCGTTCGCAATGAGGAGGTCAGGGGTTCGATTCCCCTCAGCTCCACCACC
>JANXTL010000165.1 GCA_025352375.1 Acetobacteraceae bacterium
CCGTTATAATTCAGCTTCAACCCCGGCTCCGACCAGGCCATCTTGCCCAAACGACCGGTGTCGGACAGCGTAATGTACGCCGTCTTCATGTCCGCACCGCCGAAGCAGATGTTGGTGGGGTAGGGGTCCGGCATTTTTACCGACTCCACGATGTCGCCGCGCGGGGAAATGACCGTGATATAGCCGGTGTTCAGCGTCGCCACTGCGATGTTGCCGCTGACCAGCACGCCAAGGCTGTCGAAGCGGGCGTTCGACCCGATGCCCGCGATGACGCGACCGCTATGCGCGGCGAAGGGCGGCGCTTTGCGGATGACGCCGGGGCCTTCCACGTCGAACGCCCACAGGCGGGCGCTTTCCGTATCGGCGACGTACAGCACTTTCCCATCCGGAGACAGGCCGCAGCCATTGGGGCTCAGGATTGGGTGCGCCAGTTCGACGATCTTCGACCCGTCCGGCAGCGCGTAATACAACCCGCCATGATCGCGATGCCGCGCATACCGCTTGCCCAGATCGGTGAAGTAGAACCCGCCCGCCGTGTCGAACACCAGATCGTTCGGGGCCGACAGCGTGTGGCCGTTGCACTCCTTGTACAACAACCTGGCTTCCCCGGTTTTCGGATCCAGCCGCTGTATGGAGCCGAACTTGTAGTCGGGGTGGGGGGCGATGCCCATCGAGTGGCCCTCGACGTATTTCGAGCCGCCATTATTGCACAGGTACAGCGCCCCGTCGGGTCCATACGCCAGCCCGTTCGGCCCGCCGCCGCTGCGGGAGAACACGGTCGTCGTGCCGTCCGGTGCGACCCGGGAACACTGGTTGCCGCGGATTTCCGTCAGGATGACGGACCCGTCCGGGCAGACCACCGGTCCTTCCGGGAACCCCAGGCCGGTGGCCAGGATTTCGAGTTCGCTCATGTTTGTTTCCTCCCGATTTTTCGTAAATTCACCGCGGCAACGCCGCCCCCGATCCCGGCCTGCGCCGGGATGACAACGTGGCCTCACACCGCATTCTTGCCGCCGTACCGCCGGACGCGCAAATCGGCTTGCTCCTTGTGCCCCGCGAAGTTCTCGATGGCGCACAAACGCGAGCAATATTCCCCGATCATCGCGGAGGCCTCGGGCGAGACCTGCTGATATGTGCAGGTTTTCAGGAACTTGCCCACCCACAGCCCACCCGTGTACCGGGCCGCGCGCTTGGTCGGCAGTGTGTGGTTGGTACCGATCACCTTGTCCCCATACGCGACGTTGGTCTCCTTGCCCAGGAACAGCGCGCCGTAGTTGGTCATGCGTTCCAGGAACCAGCGGGGATCTCTGGTCAGCACCTGCACGTGCTCGGACGCGATGCGATCGGCTTCCGACAGCAATTCTTCATCCGTGTCGCACAGGATCACCTGCCCATGATCGCGCCAGGCGACCCCCGCGATATCGGCGGTCGGCAAAACGGCAAGCTGCCGCTCGATCTCCGCCTCGATCTCCCTGGCGATTTTCTTCGACGTGGTCAGCAAGATGGCCGGGGACGTCGGCCCATGCTCCGCCTGCCCCAGCAGATCGGTGGCGCACATTTCCGCATCGGCGGTGTCGTCGGCGATAATCAGGGTCTCGGTCGGGCCAGCCAGCAGATCGATGCCGACGCGGCCGAACAGCTGGCGCTTGGCCTCGGCGACGAAGGCGTTGCCGGGGCCGACCAGCATGTCCACCGGCGCTATGGTCTGGGTGCCGAGGCCCATCGCCGCCACGGCCTGGATGCCGCCGAGCAGATAGATTTCGTCGGCACCGCCCAACGACATGGCGGCGACGGTCGCGGCGGGGGGAACCCCGTTCAGCGGCGGGGTGCAGGCGGCGACGCGCCGCACGCCGGCCACTTTCGCGGTCAGCACCGACATATGGGCCGAGGCCACCATCGGGTATCGCCCGCCCGGCACGTAGCAGCCGACGCTATTGACCGGGATGTTCTTATGACCGAGGCGGATGCCCGGCAGCGTCTCGACCTCGATATCCACCAGCGCGGCGCGCTGCGCCTCGGCAAACCGACGGATCTGCGCCTGGGCGAATTCGATGTCGGCGATCACCTGCGCCGGCAGGCCATTCATCAGGGACGCCACCTCATCCGGGCGCAAGCGGAACGACTCCGGTTCCCATTTGTCGAATTTCGCCGACAGTTCCCGCACCGCCGCGTCGCCGCGTTCGGAGATATCGTCCAGGATGGATTCCACCGTCCGGCGGACCTGCCGGTCGGCTTCCTTCTTCTCTGCTTCCGTCGCGCCTTGCTTCAATACCCGGATCATTGCTTCAATACCCGGATCATTCGCTTACTCCGCCGTCCAGCCGCCATCGACAACCAGCGCGGTCCCCGTGACCAGCGCCGCCGCGTCGGAGGCCAAATACACCACCGCCCCCATCAGGTCTTCCACCGTCCCCAACCGCCCCAGCTTAATCCGGCGCAGGGTGTCATCCCGGAATGCCTTGTCCTCGAAAAACGGGCGGGTCAGCGGGGTATCGATGAAAGTGGGACCGATGGAATTCACCCTTATGCCATGCGGCGCGAGGTCGATGGCCATCGCCTTCGTCAGTCCCTCGATGCCGTGCTTGGTCATGCAATAGACGGTGCGGCGGGCGCCGCCGACATGGCCCATCTGGGACGACATGTGGACGATCGATCCGCCCTGCCCCGCGTCCACCATCCGGCGCGCCACCGCCTGCGCCACGAAGAACGCGGCGCGTTGGTTCAGGCCTTCGATGGCGTCGTAGTCGTCCTCGGTCACCTCGAGGAAGGTGCGCGGGCGGTTGGTGCCGGCGTTGTTCACCAGCACTTGGAACGGCGCCTGCGCGTCGATCGCCGCGCGCACGGCGGCCAGATTGGTCACGTCCAGCACCAACGCCTCGGCGCTGCCGCCCTCGGCGCGGATTTCCGCCGATGCCGCTTGAATTTCCGCCGGGGTACGAGCGACCAAGACCACATGCGCGCCCGATTGCGCCAGCCCGGCGGCGGCGGCCAGACCGATCCCGCGTCCGGCCCCGGTGACCAAAGCGCGCTTGCCGTCGAGCCGAAGCGAGGGCAGCCGAGGCAAAGTCATGCCGATTACTCCGTTGCCAGTTTGGACGATGCCCCCTCATGCCCCGCTGCCGGGGCCGGCGCAATCCGCGACCGCATTGGCCAACATCGTCAGGCGATCGCCGCGGGTGACGCACAGGCAGCCGATCATCGGTTGTTATAACCCTTTTCGGCGGATAAAAGCGGCACCCATGCAGGGCACCTCCTATATCGTAACCTATCGCTGCTCCAGCGATCCATTGCGGCGTGCCAATCTGGACGCCGTCCTGGGCTGGCTGCGAACGTTGAACCTTCCGGAGGTTGTCGTCGTCGAGCAGGATGTGGCGCCAACACTGGGCGATCTCACACCGTTTCCCGGCTTGCGCGTGGTGTTCGCTTATAACCCGGGACCCTTCAACAAAAGCTGGGGCTTCAACATTGGCGTCCGCCAGAGCCAGGGATCGCTGCTGGCTTTCGGCGACGCCGACATTATCTGCCCATCGTTCCCCGATGCCGTGGCCGCCAGCCGTTCCGGTGTCGCCGTGGTGCGGGCGTTTCAGGGCGTTATCGACCTGGATGAGGCAATGTCGGCGAAGCTGCGTCGGGACCCGCAGGTTCTGTCCAAACCCGGCTTCGGCCCTGGCCCCGCCGATCGCCAAGGGATTGGCGAGCATGTGCCGCTTTGCGGCGGGCTGGTCATCTTCGAACGGCGATACCTGACGCTGTTAGGCGGCTGGGACGAGCGGTTTTTGGGCTGGGGCGGTGAGGACGATGCCATGACCATCAAGGTGCAACGCTCTGGACTGCCGTTCGGGATTAAAGACACCGCTGACGGCGTCCATCTGTTTCATCGCCGCGCTGCGGACGCGCACAAGGATGCCCCGCATTATCGCGCTAATCTGGCACTGCTGGCGCAGCTTCGAAATTTGCCCGATGCCTCGCTCAAGCGCCTCAGCGAGGTGTCGTGGTTCCTCGCCGGCAACCAGGATAGGCTCCGGCCCGTGGAACCACTGGCGTGACCCCGTATGCGATGGTCGGCACACCCGCCTATGGCGGCATGGTGCACACCGACTATGTCCGGAGCCTGTTCGGCTTCCTGCACGCCGGCGTCAAATTCGAATCGACCGCCATTGGCAATGAGAGTCTGATTACCCGCGCCCGCAATACCATTCTCTCAGGCTTCCACAGGCGGAAGGAATTCAGCCATTTGCTGTTCCTCGACGCCGATGTCTATCTGCCTGGGGATGCATTGGCACAAATGCTCGCCGCGGACGTTGACGTCATCGGTGCGCCTGTCGCGCTAAAGGGTGCGAACACCGATGGCAGCCGGATTTGGAACATTGGCAAAAGCCTGGGCTCGCGCGGCCTGCTATTGAAAGTCGCCAACATCGGGACCGCGGCCTTCATTCTGTCGCGAAAGGCCGTCGACGCGCTGGTTGAGGACGCGATCGCGCACAGCCGCGTTTACGCGAGACCCAGCACGGTGACTGGGGATACGGAGACCGATGTGCATTACGATGTGTTTCGCGTCGGGGTACACGAGGGGCTCTATCTGTCGGAGGACTACTGGGTTTGCCGGCGTTTGCTTGCCCTTGGGTTCGATATTTTCGTCGATCCGTCCGTGGTCACCATTCATAACGGTGTTATGTCGGTTTGAAAGGCGTCCGGCCATCCGACAGGGAAACGAAGCAATAACCGTAACCCGCCCAGCGGCGCGCTCGTTTCGGCATCCGCTCGGCTCACCATGCCCGGCACTGTAAACCCGACATCCCAATCGCTGTCACGACGGAGGTCTATACCACCCCGCCACGCGCTTTTCCCGGAACGCCGACGTACCCTCGTGCCCCTCGGCCGAGGCGCGGGCCATCCAGCCCTCATGCGCCAACATGGTCACCTGCCGCTCGTCCAGCAGCAACCCATTGGCGCCGAGGAAGCTGCGTTTGGTGATCGCCATGGCACTGGGGCCGCTCAGGAAGCAGGCATCGATCACCGACGCCACTTTTTCTTCCATGGCCTCCCCCGCCACGACCTCGTGCACCAGGCCGATACGCATCGCTTCCTCCGCCCCGAACCGCTCCCCGGTCAGGGCATAGCGGCGGGTATGCCGCAGGCCTATGGCGCCAATCATGTAGGTCGAGATGGGTGTGGGCGAGACGCCGACCCGCACCTCGGTAATGCCGAACAGTGCCTCCGGTGTCGCGAGGGCCACGTCGACGCAGCAAGCGATCCCAACCCCGCCGCCGAAGCAGGCCCCTTGGATGACCGCGACGGTGGGTTTGGGGAATTCGTTCAACAACTGCATCGCGCGCGTTGTGGCCACCGAGGCCGCCAGATTCTCCTCCGGCGGATAGTCGGCCACCTGATTGAGCCAACGGATGTCGGCGCCGGCCTGGAAGTGCTTGCCGGCGCCACGCACCACCAGACACCGCACCGCGGAGTCCACCGCCAGTTTCTGCAACCCTTCGATCAACGCCGCCAGCATATCGGCGTTGTAGGCATTCCCCACCTCCGGCCGGTTCAGCGTGACCGTGGCAACGCCGCGCGCGGAAATATCCAACAGAACAATGCTCATGATGCGACCTTCGCGGGATCGGTGTTGGCACCGCAGACCAGCACGCCGACGCGGGCGCCCTCTGGTGGGATGAAACGCTCGGACAGCAGCGCGGCCAAAGCCGTGGCACCGCCGGGTTCGGCGATCAGCCGGAAGCGGTCCCAGAGGAAGCGCTGCGCCGCGAGGATCGCCGAGTCCTCGACCAGCACCGCGACAACGCCATGCCGGCGGGCTACTTCGAACATCAGCGACCCGACCCGGCGTGCGCCCAGGGCATCGGCGGCGAGGCCACCGACGGGTGCATCGACCGGCTGCCCAGCCATCAAAGCGTTGTGCAGGCCGGGGCAACCCTCAGGCTCGACGCTAACGATCTGGGCCGCCCCGGCGTACCACGCCGCGATGCCGCCGATCAGGCCGCCACCGCCCGTTGCCACCAGGATATGGGTCAGGTCGGGCGCATCGGCCTCGAACTCCCGCCCGACGGTGCCCTGACCGGCCAGCACGGCTTGATGATCGTAGGCATGGACTTCCAACGCGCCGCTGACGGCCTGCCGTTCGCGGGATGCCGCCAGCGCCTCGGCATAGGTGTCGCCGCCTTGCACGACACGCGCGCCGTACCCCCGGATGCGTGAAACCTTGGTGTCGGGCGTCCCGCCCGGCACGAAAATCTCCGCTGTCACCCCAAGCGCCCGAGCCGCATAGGCCACGGCGGCGCCGTGATTGCCGCCGGAGGCCGCGATGACCCCGGCCGCCGGGAGATCGGCCGTCAACATCCGGTTGAACGCCCCGCGCGGCTTGAAGCTGCCGGTATGCTGCAACAGCTCCAGCTTCAGCGCGACGGGCACGCCGAATTCCCCGCGATCAAGGCGCATAAGCGGGGTATGCCGCACATAGGGGGAAATGCGCGCCGCGGCGGCGGCGATAGAAAATCGGTCTGTCATGATGCGCCAGACGCTTGCACGCCCCCGCACACCCGACAACCCGCTTTCTTTTCGGTCCAATTCGGTCCAGATTGCCAGACCATGCAGAGTCAGCATCGCATGCACGGCAGTTGTGTCGCTCGGGGTGGCCAGGCGGTGCTCTTGATCGGGCCGCCCGGTGCGGGCAAGTCGGATCTGGTGTTGCGACTCTTGGGGCGTGGGTTCGAACTCGTGGCGGACGATCGGGTGGACATTGCTGACGGACAGGCCTCCGCGCCCGCCGCCCTCGCCGGGCTGCTGGAGGTGCGCGGCCTGGGTATTTTGCGGCTGCCGCACGTCCCTTTCGCACATCTGGCGCTGGTCGCGGACCTCGGTCAGCGGGCCGAACGTCTGCCACATCCAACAACGCACGCCGGTCTGAACCTTCCGCTAGTGCACATCGACCCCAGCGCGCCATCCGCTCCCGACCGCGTCATCATGGCGTTGGACTGCGCGCTCGGCCGGGTCACGCAAGTCGCCGGGACCTTCGCGGCATGACCGAACAGCGCATCGTGTTGGTCACCGGCCTCTCGGGCGCCGGCAAGGCCTCGGCGCTGCACACCCTCGAAGACCTGGGCTACGAGGCCGTCGATAACCCGCCCCTCGGCATGATCGAGTCGCTGGTTGCTCGCGGCGGTGGCCGGCTGGCGATCGGGGTGGACGCCCGCACCCGCGGGTTCGACTCGGGGGAGGTTTTGGCGGCGCTCGATCGCTTGCGCGCCAATCCGGAATTGCAGCCGGAATTGGTGTACGTCATCGCCGACGATACCACCCTGATGCGGCGGTACACCGAAAGCCGCCGCCGCCACCCGCTGGCGCCCCAGGGCCTCGTGGCGGACGGCATCGCGGCGGAGCGCAAACTCACGGCCGAGCTGCGCGCGGCGGCCGATATGACCATCGACACCTCCAGCCTGCCGCTATCCGAACTGCGGCGGTCGATCGAGCGGCATTTTGGGAACGAGGCCGGCTCGGGCGGCGGGCGTCTGGTGGTGTCGTTGGTTTCCTTCGCTTATCCGCGTGGCCTACCGCCGGACGCAGATCTGGTATTCGACGCACGCTTCCTGCGTAATCCGCACTACGACCCCATATTACGTCCACGCACCGGCCTGGATCCCGATGTCGGGGTTCATGTGGCGGCCGACCCGGATTTCAAGATATTTTTCGCGAGGGTGGCGGAATTGGTCGAGATGCTCTTGCCGAGGTTCGTCCAAGAGGGCAAGAAATACACCACGGTGGCCGTCGGGTGCACCGGGGGGCGTCATCGCTCCGTCTTCCTGATCGAAAAATTGGCGGAACGCCTGGCAGCCAATGGGGTGTCGGGCGGCACAACCGGGGTTGGTTGGCGGTTGCATGTTTCGCACCGCGAACTCGCCCGGGACGGGTCAGACCATGGAACGGGCACGTTGCCCAACCGCTTTCAGGCGCGGGAGGCCTGAGCCGATACGATGATCAGCCTTAGAGACTCCGCACCCAACGACAGTAGGCTTCCGCTTTCGGGAGCCAGTAGGGACACCCTGGCACCTCGATGATCGGTTTAATTCTGGTCACCCACGGCCGTTTGGCCGAGGAACTGCGGCACGCCATGGAGCACGTGGTCGGCGCGCAGCGTAACGTCGAAACCATCTGCATCGGTCCCGATGACGATATGGAAAACCGACGATGCGACATCGAAGCCTGCGTCGATCGCTGCGATACCGGCGACGGCGTGGTCCTGCTGACCGACATGTTCGGCGGCACGCCCTCCAATCTTGCGATCTCCATGATGGAGCGGGGCGGCGTCGAGGTGATCGCCGGCGTCAACCTGCCCATGCTGGTCAAGCTGGCCAAAATCCGCTCCAGCCAGCCACTCGCCGACGCCGTGGTATGCGCCGAGGAGGCCGGCCGCAAATATATAGCCGCCGCGTCGCACGTGCTGCACGGCTGCCGGCCCGCTCGCACGTCCCGCACTGACACCTGCGGATGAGCGACGGCGTATCCGACGCGCCACCCGCGACGGTGTCTGCCACGGTGCTGACTCGGGTCGTCCCCATCGTCAACAAACGCGGCCTGCATGCGCGAGCCGCCGCGAAGTTTGTGACCCTGGCCGAGACGTTCGGCGCCTGCGTCGATGTCGTGCGCGACGGGCAGAGCGTCTCGGCTCGGTCCATCATGGGCCTGATGATGCTGGGCGCCGGGCGCGGCTCGAGCATCGAATTACGGGCCGAAGGTTGGGATGCCAAAGAGGCGCTGGACGCCCTGGCCGCCCTGGTCGAGGCCGGCTTCAATGAAGAGGGTTGACCCAGAGCCGGTCCCGCAACGCCGCTCCACTCGACCGGTCATCGATCCACCGAGGGAGCGGACCTTCGTTGGCATCCCCGTTTCACCCGGCATCGCGATCGGTCCGGTATTCGGCACGTCCGAACCCAAGGCTGAAATCACCCGCTTCAGAATCCACGCCGCCGACATCGCGGCCGAGGGCGCCCGGCTGGAAGCCGCCATCGCGCAATCCCGCAAGCAGTTGGGGAAACTGCGCGGGCGGCTGACTGTCCTCCCCGAGGAAAGCCAATCCGAAATCGCACCGTTGATCGACGCCTACATCCGCATGATCGGGCCGTCCCGCCTTATCCGCGGCGTGAAGCGACGGATCGAGGAGACCCTGCTCTCGGCCGAAAATGCCGTGGCGACCGAGGCCGAGGCCATCGCCGCCGCGATCGTCGCCACCTCCGACGCCGGCAAGACCGCCGAGGATAAAGCCAGTCTGAGGCGCCAGGCGGACGAGGTGCGGGAGATCGGGCGCCGCCTGGTGCGCAACCTGACCCACGCGCCGTTCCGAAGCTTCGCCGGCCTGCCGGATGGGGCCATCCTGTTCAGCGAGGCGTTGCGGCCGGCCGACGCGGCGCTGCTCGATCCCTCGCGGCTGGCCGGGGTCGCGACCGAAGAGGGTGGAACCGACGGGCATACCGCGGTCATGCTGCGTGCCCTGGGCGTCCCGGCAGTACTGGGTGCGGCCGGCGTCGCGCATGCCGTCAAACCCGGCGACATCGTTGTCGTCGATGGCGGCGCGGGAACGGTGGTGCTCAATCCATCGGCGATCACTTTGACGGCCGCCCGGCGAGCGGTCACGGCGTTCGCGCGGGAGCGGCAGCGTTTTGCCCGCCTGCGCCGCATGCCGGCCGAAACCGAGGACCGGCATATCATCGAATTGCAGGCCAACTTCGAACTGCCCATCGAGTTGCCGCAGATCGCCCAGTCCGGCGCGGTCGGCATCGGCCTGCTGCGGACCGAATTCCTGTTCATGAACCGCGAGACGGTGCCGGACGAGGACACCCAGGCGGAAACCTACCGCACCGTGGTCGAGGCGATGAACGGCGACCCCGTCACCATCCGCGTGCTGGACTGGGGCGGTGAAAAGGAAATCGAGGCGCTGTCCGCCGCCGGCATCGTGCCCGACGTCGCGGATACCAACCCCGCACTCGGCATGCGCGGCATCCGTCTGTTACTGCGCCGGCCCGAACTGTTCGAGACCCAGCTCGCCGCGATATTGCGCGCCGCCGCCACGGGGCCGGTGCGCGTGCTGTTGCCGATGGTCACGAACGTCGCCGAGGTGCGCGAAGCCCGCGAGATTTACGAACGCGTCGCCCGCCGCCTGCGCCGCCGCGGCGAACGCCTGCCGGATCGGCTGCCGCCGCTGGGCATCATGATCGAAACCCCAGGCGCGGCCCTGTCCGCCGATGCCCTGGCGCTGGAAGCAGATTTTTTCTCCATTGGTACCAACGACCTGACGGCTTACACGCTGGCGGTGGATCGCGGCGAAAGCGACGTCGCCGAGCTTTACGACCCGCTGCACCCGTCGGTCCTGCGTTTGATCCAGTTTGCCACCGAAGCGGCGCTGCGCATGCGCAAGCCCGTGTCGGTCTGTGGCGAGATGGGCGGGAACCCAATGCTGACACCGCTGCTGATGGGGCTGGGATTGCGGTCATTCAGCATGAATGCCTCGGCCGTACCGCGCGTGAAGCAGGTGGTGCGGTCGGTGGGAATCGACGACTGCGCCCGGTTCGCTCGGCGGGTGATGGAGCAGTCCGATCCAGCGGTTATTCGGGCGATGGTGGCGGGGTTTGGGAAGCCGGGGGGGTAAGCGTACCGGCGGCGCTCTCGACAACCGCCGCGTTATTCCGCAGAGTAAGCCCAGCGCAAGACCGGGAAACCGGCGTTCCAAGGAAGGCCCAATGTCCGCCACACTCGCGACCCGCCACGCCGCCGCTGCGTTCCAGGTCAATCCGTTGTCGCCCCGCTTCGCGGCGGAGGTCACCGGGCTGGACCTGCGTCAGCCCCTCGACGACACCACCAAGGCCGCCATCTACGACGCCTTTGTCCGCTACCACGTCCTGTGCTTCCGCGATCAGCAAATGGACCAAGACGAGCAAGTCGCGTTCAGCCTGCAATTCGGCATGCTGGAACGGCATACGCTGCGCAACCGCGGCACGCTGAACCCGCTGGTGCATGTGGTGTCCAACCTCGGGCAGGACGAAAAACCCTCCGGCAAGGTCAAGTCCACCGGATGGCATACCGACAAATCCTTCCGCCCCGAACCGTCGCTCGCCACGATCCTGCACGCGGTGACGATGCCCCCCGATGGCGGCGACACGGTCTTCGCGGACATGAGCGCGGCCTATGAAGCCTTGCCGGACTCCGAGAAACGCGCGCTGGACGGTGTGCGCGTCATCCATAGCTGGGAATTGTCGCGCGAGCATGGCCGAGCGAAAATGTCGGCCGAGGAAATCGCCGAAGCCCCGCCGCACTCCCACCCATTGGTGCGCATCCATCCTGACACCGGGCGGAAATCGCTGTTCATCGGGCAGCATTGCTCGCACATTGACGGCATGTCGGTCGAGGATGGGCGGCCGCGTATCCTGGAACTGGAACACCACGCGACTCACGAACAATTCACCTACCACCATAAATGGCACACCGGCGACATGCTGATGTGGGACAACCGGTGTTTGTTACACCGGGCGGATCCGAATTTCGATGCGGCTCGGCATCCACGGGTGCTGCACCGGACTTGCTTGCGGGGCACGACCCCACTGTAAAAAACAAAGGAGAAGACCATGCACGATACAGTCATCCGAGGCGGTACCATCGTCGATGGTACCGGTGCGCCTTCGTTTACCGGCGACGTTGCGATCAAGGACGGAAAGATCGCCTCCGTCGGCGGCAAGGCCGGCCCCGGCAAGCGGGAGATCGACGCGAACGGGCTGCTGGTCACGCCAGGCTGGGTCGATGTGCATACGCACTATGACGGCCAGGCAACGTGGGATGCCGAACTGGCGCCTTCGTCGTGGCACGGGGTCACAACCGTCCTATTCGGCAACTGCGGCGTCGGCTTCGCGCCGGTGCGCCCGACCGATCATGATTCACTGATCGGCATGATGGAATCGATCGAGGAAATTCCGGGCAGCGCCCTGTCCGAGGGCCTGAAATGGAACTGGGAGACGTTTCCGCAGTTCCTGGACGCGCTCGACGGCATGCCGCGCTCGATCGACGTCGCGGCGCAGATCCCGCACCATCCTTTGCGCGTCTATGTGATGGGCGATCGCGCGGTGCGGCGCGAAAAAGCCACGGGCGACGACATCGCGGCGATGCGCGACGCAGTACGGCAGGGGCTCGAGGCCGGTGCCTTCGGCTTTACCACGTCCCGCACCAACTCCCACAAAACCCCCTCGGGCGACATGGTCCCCGGCCGCTACTCGGAAGTCGATGAGCTGCTGGGCATTGGTTCGGCATTCAAGGGGCTGAACCACGGCGCGTTCGGGGTGAACAGCGATTTCGACGACGAACTCGGCGAACTCGAATGGATGACCAAGCTCGGCAAGGACACCGGCCGCCCGGTGTGGTTCCTGCTGACCGACCGCCCCACCGATTTGTTGCGCTGGCGCCGCCTGATGGACGGGGTGCATAAGGCGCGATCCGAAGGCGCGCACGTCACCGCCCAAATCGCCGGCCGCCCGGTCGGCGTGCTGCTGGGCATCGACACCGCGCTAAACCCGTTCTCCATCCGGCCGAGCTACCAGACGCTGCTGCAACTGCCCGTCGCGGAACGGATCAAGCGGATGCAGGACCCCGAGATGCGCCGGCAAATCCTGTCCGAGGCGCCGTCGGCCGAGCTGCTGAATCGCTTGACGCAGTTCCGCCAGCACATCACCAAGCGCTGGGACCGCATCTTCCCGATGGGCGATCCGCCGAACTACGAGCCGCGCGCGGACGAAAGCATCGAAGCAATCGCCAAGCGGTCCAATCACTCGCCGGATGAGGTTGCCTACGATTACCTCGCGACAGGGGCGGACAAGTTCCTGTTTTTCCCGATCGTCGGATACAACGAGGACAATCACGACATCATCCGCACCATGCTGACGGACGATTGCACGCTGCTGGGCCTGTCGGACGGTGGCGCGCATTGCTCGTCCATCGTGGATGCTTCAGTCCCCAGCTGGATGCTGATGCATTGGGCGCGGGATCGGTCGCGCGGGGAGCGGCTGCCGCTGGAACTGGTGGTGCGCCGCCAGACCAGCGAAACCGCGGATTTCTTCGGCTTCCACGATCGCGGCCGTTTGGCTGTCGGCAAGAAAGCCGATGTGAACGTCATCGACTACGAGAACATGCGCCTGCACATCCCCGAGGTCCGCTACGACCTGCCGAAGAACGGCCGCCGGTTGGTGCAGCGGGTGGACGGGTATCGCCACACGTTGGTGTCCGGCGTTTCGACGTTCGAAAACGGCGTATACAGCGGCGCCACGCCCGGTCGGTTGGTGCGCGCCAACCGGGGCTAACACCGGCAGGGGCAAAGAAGAAACTTCTCCCTCCCCCTTTGAGGGGGAGGGGGGAGTTTCTTCATTCCCCCCCACAGGAGACCACCATGGAAAAGCGGCAACTCGGGCAGTCCACACTGCACGTCACCCCGATCGCCTTCGGCGGCAATGTGTTCGGCTGGACGGCAGATGAGAAAACATCGTTCGCTCTGCTCGATCATTTCGTCGCCAGCGGCTTCAACTTCATCGACAGCGCCGACGCCTACTCCCGCTGGCACCCCGGCAACAAAGGCGGTGAATCGGAAGTTATCATCGGCAACTGGCTGAAAGCCCGCGGCGGCCGCGACAAGGTGATTATTGCCACCAAGTTGGGCATCGAAATGGCGCCGGGTAAAAAGGGTCTGTCGCGCCAATACATGATGCAGGCGGTGGAAGATTCGTTGCAGCGCCTGCAAACGGATTACATCGATCTGTACCAGTCGCACCGCGACGATCCGGAAACCCCCATCGAGGAAACCCTCTCTGCCTATGCCGACCTTATCGCGGCGGGCAAAATTCGTGAAATCGGCGCATCGAATTTCTCAGCCGAGCGTTTGGCGGAATCACTGAAAATCAGCACCGAAAAGGGACTGCCACGGTACCAGAGCCTGCAACCGCACTACAGCCTGGTGGAACGGCAGGAGTTCGAAGGCCCGCTCGAGGATCTTTGCCTACGGGAGAAAATTGGGACCATTGGCTATTACTCTCTCGCCAGCGGCTTCCTAACCGGCAAATACCGTTCCGCTGCCGACACGCAGGGCAAAGCGCGTGGATCGCGCGTCGAGAAATACCTGAACGATTACGGTTTCGGCGTAATCGCGGCGCTGGACGATGTGGCGAAGCGGTACAATGCCAAGCCGGTTCAGATCGCTTTGGCATGGTTGATCGCGCGCCCGAGCGTGACGGCGCCGATCGCGAGTGCGACGAACCTTGAGCAGTTGGCGGAGTTGTTGAAAGCGGCCGAGATCGAACTCGATGCCGCCGCTATCGCGCAGATCGACGTGGCCAGCAAGGCGAGGCCCTGACCGGTCACGGCGGTTTACCGCTGCAACCGACCCGAACCTCGCCGCCGACTAACTCAAGCCGCCGCGCTCGGACGCGCCTTCATCCGGTCGTACCAAGCCGAGATGTTGGTGTTCGCCGCGTTCAGCGGCTGCTTCACCATCGTGCCAAATTCGAGGAAGCAGAACAGCAGGACATCGGCCAGGGTAATCCGGTCGCCACAGAGGTATGTCCGGCCGGCGATCAGCCCGTCCAGCCAGGTCAACTTCTCCTGCGCGGTGGCCTTCAGGTCGTCGGCCGCCAGCGGGATGCAGTGGATGCGGTTTTCGAACATCTTGAGCCCCTCGGCGAAGCGGAACCCCGCCGCCATGGGCTCGACAATATTCAGATCGACGCGGCGGGTCCACATGCGGGTCTCAGCGCGTTCTTCGGCCGTCTTGCCGATCAGTGTCGTGCCGGCCGGGCCGACCTCGTCCAGGTACTCGCAGATCGCGGTGATCTCGGCGAGCACCATCCCATTATCCAGCGCCAGCGCAGGGCACTGACCGGATGGGTTACGGGACAGGAACGGTTCCTGCCGGTTCGCGCCGGCGCGGATGTCGACGGTCTCAGTCGGAATACCGGCAACGCCCCGCTCGGCCATGAACATGCGTACGACCTTGGGATTGGGGCCGACTGAATTGTAGAACAGCATTGGAGTTTCTCCCTTCTGGGTTGCGCTTATTCGGCGGCCATTTTCAGCTTCTTCGCTGGCCAATCCGCGAGATCGATGCGCGGCAGCTCGAACCGGTCGGTGACCCGCGCGTACCAACCGGACCCGTGCATGCGCCCGATCAGATCGAGCTTGGGGGTGTCGATGTAGCACTTGTCCTTGTCCAGCACGCAGTCGTCACGGACGTAGATCGCTTTCACCGTGCCCAGCACCACGGCGCGGTCGATGCCGACATCGACGATCACCAGGCGTTCGCATTCCATGGCGACCGGCGCCTCGGCGATGCGAGGCACTTTGATGTGCCTGGACGGCGCCGTGGTCAGGCCGGCTTCCTTCAATTCATCGACACCCCGAGGAAAGTCGATGGCGGTGACGTTCATCGCTTCCGCCAGTTCGAAGCTGCAAAGATTGACCACGAACTCCCCGGTGCGGCGGATGTTGCCGCCGGTATCCTTCACGTCGCCGGGTGCACGGCCGCCGATACCGAAGGCAACGACCGGTGGATTGCCGGACATGGCATTGAAGAATGAAAAAGGCGCGGCATTGACGGTGCCGTCCACGTCCTGGGTCGTCACCCAGGCGATGGGGCGAGGCCCGATGGTGGCGACCAGCAGCTTGTAGACGTCCTTGTTGGTCGTGTCGGCGAAATCGAACAGCATTGGTTACTCCCAAACATGGTTAGGGCGCGAACCGTACCGGACCGCGCCCTCCCGGACAACCCGAGGTGCTTACGCGCCCTGTTCGGTCGTCGGATCGATCATCTTGCGCACTTCCGTGATCTTCGTCGCGGGAAAACCGCTGATCTCAGCATGCTTGTGGATGATCGCCTCGTCCTTGGCCAGATAAACGCAAAATGTCTTGTCGGCTGCGACGAAACTTTCGACCCACTGGATGTCGGGGCCGAGCTGGGTCAGAACCTCATTGGATTTGGCGGCGGCACCGCGGAGCTGCTCGCGGTCCAGCGAACCCACGGTGGGAATATCGCGTTCAATGATGAACTTGCGCAGTGCCATGGAGGACTCCTTTTGTTATGCTGCCGGGAAGGCGGCTTCCATTGCGCGCCTATATTGATACGCGGCGTTAGCAGAGTCAATACGGACATCCTCCCAGGTAACCGGCTGGCCCATTTTCACATCCCGCAACAACGGCACCCGGTTCGCCAGCCCAATCGGCAGGCCGCCGATCCGCAGGCTGTCGGGCGCCGGCATTAGCTTGCCCCAGACGCAGGCGCCGCCCTCGCCGTCCAGCGTCTCCCCGGCTTTCAAATCGCGCTTGGCGGTGGACACCACATCGCCACGGAAGCCGCTGGCGACACCGGTCGGCTCCCCGCGCAAGGCGGCGGACAGGATGGACACGTTCAACTCCAGCCCGATCAGGTGGAACGGGCGATACAGCGCGGTGCTCCGGCCGGAGGGATCCGTCACCACCCCATACTCGCTGAAGCAGCGGACGGCGTAGTCGTTGGGTGCCTCGAATGCCACGTAGACACCCCAGCGGAGGTCGTTTTTCACAGCGCTGCCGTCGCGATGGATCGACGAAATCACCTCGACCTGCCCACTGTGATGCAGAGCGCCCAAGTTGCCCGGCCGCAGCACGTCCGCCAGTTCATGCGTGCCGCAGGCCGGAAAAGCCAACCCATCGGGCGGAGGCGTAAGGCCGGTCGCGTTGGCGACGGCGGCCATCTCGATCCCCGACTTGGTGCCATCGAGGAAGGAATTAAACATCTGCGGGTTCATCCCACCAACCTTCGCTTGCTCGGGCGTCAACCCATAATAGCCCCACACCGTGTCGGGGGTGGAGGCGTGATATTCCGGCATGTATTTCGTACCCTTGCCGGCGGCGATGACCTTGAAGCCGCAAGACCGAGCCCAATCGACCTGCTCGCAGATCAGGGCAGGTTGGTCGCCGTAGGCCATGCTGTAGACGGTGCCCGCGGATTCGGCTTCGCGTGCCAGCAACGGGCCGGCCAGCACGTCGGCTTCGACGTTGACCATGACGATGTGTTTTCCTTCCGCGATCGCCTTGCGGGCGTGCGCTATGCCGGCGGGGGCGTGGCCCGTGGCCTCCACGACGACCTCCACGTCATGGGATTCCATCATCTTCATCGCGTCGTCGGTAAAGCGGGTGGCGGCGATGCGGGCTTCGTCCCAACCCACCCGGCGGCATGCCTCGCGCGCCCGATCCGGAGCGAGGTCGGCGATCGCCGCGACCTCCAGGCCGGGCGTCGAAGGCACTTGCGACAGGAACATCGACCCGAACTTGCCCGCGCCGATCAGTCCGACACGCACTGGTTTGCCGGATTCCGTCCGCTTCTGGAGCAACCGGTGGAGGTTCATGCGTAAATCCCTTTCATACCGTATGATGCCCGCGTGCTACCCGAAGACGGAGAAAAATGCGATGGTCGAGATTGAATGGCGGCGGTTGCGGGCCGATCAACTGCGCGAGCGCGCTCGGGAAGACGCGATCGTCATCCTGCCCGTCGCTTCCCTGGAACAGCACGGGCAACACCTTCCGGTCGAGGTCGACTCCCGGCTCGGCGAGGAACTCACCGCCCGCACAGGCGCCAAAATGGCGGCGCGCGGCACGCCGGTGGTCGTACTGCCGACGATTTGGACCGGCCTGTCCGAACACCACATGAGCTTCGGCGGCACCATCACTCTGGATTTCGCCGCCTTCAGCGCACTGATCGAGGGCGTGGTGCGGTCGGTTCTGCGCCATGGCTTCAAACGCATCGTACTGCTGAACGCGCACGGCGGGAATGAGAACGCCCTGCGCACCATCACCGACGAGCTAACGCCCAAACTCGGTGTTCCCATCGTGCAGTTCACCTATTGGTATGCGGCCGCCGTCGCGGTCAGCCGCATTCTGGAAACGCAGGGCGGATTGACCCATGCCTGCGAGGCCGAAACGTCCATGATGATGGCCGTGCGCCCCGAGTTGGTGGCAACCGACCGCATCCCGCCCGACAACTCTAACGCGTCGCACGAGCCGGTCGGCGGAGTCTATCGCTGGCGCAGCATCGGCAGCCGGTCGGCGTCGGGGTCGCTGGGCAACCCTGCGGCGGCAACGGCGGAGAAAGGCGAAAGATTGTTCGAAGCGATTTCGGATGTCCTCGCCGACAAGCTGTGCGACCGTGATCTCTGGGAGCTCCCCTGGGATTCCGAACGGTTGGTTTAGAGCGTGATCGCCTGAGGTTAACTTCAACCTCGGGCGTGAATCACCCTCTCAAACAAAGGCTTAGACCATGATCCAACGCCGAGATCGCATGCAACCTCAAACGATCATGGTCTAGAGCGTGATCGCTTGAGGTTGACTTCAACCTCGGGCGTGAATCACCCTCTCAAACAAAGGCTTAGACCATGATCCAACGCCGAGATCGCGTGCGACCTCAAACGATCATGGTCTAGAGCGTGATCGCCTGAGGTTGAC
>JANXTL010000189.1 GCA_025352375.1 Acetobacteraceae bacterium
GCGACGGTGGAACAAGGCTTCGCCGACCCGACGATACGCGATTTTATCGAGGTGCTGGACGGCCCCGCGGCCGTACTGGCCCGCCTGCGCCGCTAATGCTCCCCACGCTAACCCTGCCGATATGATGGCCCGCTGGCTCTAAGGGCGGTGGGACGACCCACCGCCACTTGGATCAGCCCTTTTTCGGCGGCGGCCGTTGGCCGGGCTGAGGAATATTCAGGCCCGGTCCGGCGCTGGCCTTCAGCCGTTCGGCGTCGGTTTTCTTGGGTTTCTTGGCCTCGCGGTTAGATTTCTTCTGTCCTTTGGCCATGATTATTTTCCATTCCTGGTTGCGGCAGGATGGATACTGGCACGCGCCGATGCGCCGTACGCTACATAATCGCGTCGTTCAGGTGGCACGCACTTTTGTGTCCTGGAGCAACTTCCTTCAGCGTGGGCGCCTCGGACGCGCAGCGCGGCATCGCGCTGGGACAGCGCGGGTGGAAATGGCAGCCTGACGGCGGGGCGATCGGGCTGGGGATCTCGCCTTTAATGGCGGTGAACCGGCGCTTGCGGGCCTCGATCCGCGGGACTTCGGACAGCAGAGCCTGCGTGTAGGGGTGGTTTGGGCGGCCGAAAATTTCCTCGGACGGCGCGGATTCGACGATGCGGCCGAGGTACATGATCAGCACCCGGTCCGACAAATGCTCGACCACGCCAAGGTCGTGGCTGATGAACAGATAGGTTAGGTTCAGGTCGCGGCGGAGGTCCATGAACAGATTGAGGATTTGCGCTTGTATGGACACGTCCAGCGCGGCAACCGCCTCGTCGCAGACCAGGAATTCCGGCTGCACCGCCAAGGCGCGGGCAATGCCGATGCGCTGGCGTTGCCCGCCGGAGAATTGGTGCGGGTACCGCCGCTTGAACGCGGGATCGAGGCCGGCGCGGCGAAGCTGTTCATCCAGATAGGTGTCGAACTGGCCCGCCGGGATCATGCCGTGGATGCGCGGTGCCTCCCCCACGATGTCCGCGACTCGCAGGCGGGGATTAAGCGATGCGTAAGGGTCCTGAAAGATCATCTGAACTTTCAGTTTGGCATCTTTCGCCGCGTCGGGCGGTAACGATGCGATATCCCTGCCCTTGAACAGGATTTCCCCGTCGGACGGCGGCATGATGCCGGCGACCATACGGCCGAGGGTGGATTTGCCGCAGCCGGATTCACCAACGAGACCGACGACCTCACCTCGTGTCACAATCAGATCGACATTGTCGACGGCGCGGACCGTTTCATTTTTCGGTGTACGCCCGAACCGGGAGCCGATGTCGCGCGCCATCCGAGCGGCTGCGTCGTAGCTGGGACCGAAACGTTTGGAGATACCGCGCAGTTCGATGATGCTTTCGCTCACTGCCTCGGCTCCAGGTCGGGATAGTGCGGCCGGTCGGCCGCCGGCGGTTTTTCATCGTTCTTGCGTTTCGAACCCCACCAATCGACCAGGCAAAATAGTTCCAACAAAAACTCGAACAGGCCCCCTAAGAAGTCTCCTATCATGGGGCGTTCCCTTCGATTGGATGGAAGCAACGGGCGGTATGGCCGGGCGATGGTTCGCTGGTTGGCGGTTCTTGTTCGCAGACGGACGTGGCATGGGTGCAACGGGTGCGGAACGCGCAGCCCGGCGGTAACGACAGCAGGCTGGGGGTCATGCCAGGAATTTGCCGCAGGCGCTCCCCGCGTTTGTTGCGGCTTGGGACGCTGCCGATCAGGCCATGCGTGTAGGGATGGACAGGATGGTCCAACACATCGGTCGCTTCCCCGGTTTCCACCACGCGCCCGGCGTACATCACCGCGATTCGGTCAGCGAGGCCCGCGATGACCGACAAATCATGCGTGATCCAAATCAGCGCGGTGCCGTGATCGGTGGTGAGTTTTTGTACCTCGGCCAGGATTTGCGCCTGGATCGTGACGTCCAGCGCCGTGGTGGGTTCGTCGGCGATCAACAGATCGGGGTTGTGCAGCAGGGCAATGGCGATCGCGACGCGCTGGCGCATGCCGCCGGAGAATTGATGCGGATAGGCATTTAGCCTTTCCTCGGGGCTGGGGATACCGACCATGCCGAGGGCGTCTCGGGCGCGGGCACGCGCGTCGGCATTGGTGGTTTTGACGTGGGCATGCACCGCCTCGGTCATCTGCGTATCGATTCGCAGAACCGGGTTCAGCGTCATCATCGGGTCCTGGAAAATCATCGCGATGCGGTTACCGCGGAGGTGCCGCATATCCCGCTCGCTGAGTTTCGCGAGGTCCTCCCCCTGATACAGGATCGATCCGCCAGTGAGACGGCCCGGCGGGTCGATCAGGCCGATGATGGAAAATCCGGTGACGGATTTGCCGGAGCCTGACTCCCCGACAAGGCCAAGCACCTGACCCCGCTCGACACTGAACGAAACATCGTCGACGGCCTTGACCACCCCGGCGCGGGTGAAAAAATGCGTGCGCAAATTGCGCACTTCCAGCGTGGCGCTCATCGTTTTAGCCGGGGGTTGAGCACGTCGCGCAAATGATCGCCGACCAGGTTGATAGACACGATCGTGATCAGCAGCGCGATACCGGGGTAGAAGCTGATCCAGTATTTTCCCGACAGCATGTACTGGTAGCCGTTGGCGATCAGCAGCCCGAGGGATGGTTCGGTGATCGGCACGCCCAGGCCCAGGAACGATAGGGTGGCTTCCAGCGCGATGGCGCGGGCCACTTGTTGCGTAGCGATCACGATCAACGGCGGCAGGCAGTTCGGCAGCAAATGCCGGAACATGATACGCCGCCAGGGCAGCGCGAGGCACGTCGCGGCTTCGATATATTCCCGTTTGCGCTCGACCATCGCAATGGCGCGTACGTTGCGCGCGTATCCGGCCCATTCGACAATGACCAGGGCCAGGACGACGTTCATCACGCTCTTGCCCAGGACGGCGAGGATCATGAGCGCAACGAGGATGGCGGGAAAGGATAGTTGCAGGTCCACGATGCGCATGATGACCGCATCGGTTCGCCGTCCGAAGAACGCCGCGAGCAGGCCGAGGGTGGTGCCGACGCAGGCCGCGAATAATGCCGATCCGACCCCCACCGCGAGGCTGATGCGCAGCCCAAACAGCATGCCGGAGAACATGTCCCGGCCCTGGTCGTCGGTGCCGAGCAGGTACGTGTACCCGGCGGCAGATTTCGAACCGGGTGGGAGGCGCCCGTCCATGATGTCGAGCTGAGCGAGGTCGTAGGGGTTTTGCGGCCCGATCCAGTTCGCGAATATGGCGGCGAGCGCGATGAGGACGAACACAAACAGCCCGAATAACGCGAGCTTGGAGGCCGCGAATTCGGAGACGAAGCGACGGAAGGGGGTTTCTTCGGCGGAGATTGCGCTCACGCCTTTGTCTCCAAACGCACCCGCGGATCGAGCATCGTATACAGAATATCCACCACCAAATTGATCGTAATGAACATCAGCACGATCATCATCAAATACGCCACGATCACCGGCCGGTCCAAAACGTTGATGCTGTCGATGATCAGTTTGCCCATGCCGGGCCATGCGAACACGCTTTCCGTCACCACGGCGAAAGCAATGGTCGATCCCAGTTCCAGCCCGAGCACCGTGGTCACGGGTATCATGATGTTTTTCAGGATATGCACGAAAATTACCCGAGCTGGCGAAAGGCCTTTGGCGCGAGCGAATTTGACATAGTCCATCGTCAGGTTTTCCCGCACCCCCGCTCGGGTTAGGCGCAACACCAGCGAAATATTGAACAGTGAGAGATTTAGCGCCGGCATCGCCATGTGGCGCAACCCGTCCCAGGTCAGAAATGACCAGCGAACGCCGAACAGCATCGCCGTCTCCCCGCGTCCGGTGCTGGGCAGCCAGCCCAGTTGCACCGCGAACACCATGATCAGCATCAGCCCGACCCAAAAGGAGGGCAGCGAAAAGCCGAGGATGCTGCCGGTCATGATAACGCGGCCCAGGAATCCGTTGGGCTTCAGGCCGGCGTAAAGCCCCAACGGGATTCCGAAACACATCGACATCAGTACGGCGGTCACCGCCAGTTCCAGCGTCGCCGGCATGCGCCCGCCAATCAGTTTCAGCGCGGGCTCGTTGAAGACAAAGCTGCGGCCGAGATCGCCGTGCAGCGCGCCGTTCAGAAAATACGCGTACTGCCGCCACAACGGCTGATCCAGCCCCATTTCCGCGATTATTTTCGCTCGCTCGGCTTGATCGGCCTCGGGGGAAATCAGGATATCCACGGGATTGCCGATCACGTGCACGCCGACGAACACGATGACCGTCATGGCCAGTAAGACGAAGCTGGCCTGGAACATGCGGCGGAGAATCCAGGTGAACACTAGGGTTTCACCTCGATCACGCCAGTCGCCCGCGTTTCCTCATCGGTGCGCGCCGCGAAGGTCAACCCCTTACGGGTCGCCCAAATATTCTTTTGCAAATGCAGCATGATGACCGGCACGTCCTCCATCGCCATCTTCATCGCCCGCAGCACGATCTTATCGCGCTCGCCACGGTCCATGGCGGTCATGGCCTGGTCGATTAGCGCATCGACTGCCGGGTTGGAATACCGGCCGCGATTGGCGGTGCCCAGTCCGCGTTCGGGGTTCCAGGTGGCGATCTGAGCACGTAACGGATTGGTGCCCTCGCCGCTGTTCACGCCCCAGCCCAGCAGGAAAGCGGCGAATTCCTGTTTGCCGGCACGGGTGGCATAGCTGCTCCAGGGCATCGTATCGACGGTGGTTTGGACCCCGATGCGCTGCCACATCTGCGCCACGGCCTGCACGATCTTGGCGTCGTTGACATAACGGTCGTTCGGGCCGTGCAAGGTAATGCGAAACCCGTTTGGATACCCCGCCTCGGCCAGCAGCGCCTTGGCGCGGTCGGCCTGGAACGGGTCGGGGAGCAGGTCGTCCACATGGTTGCTGTTCCCGGGCGGGAGGTACTGTTTGGTCGGGATCGCCGCACCCTCCATCACCCGTTCGACGATGCCGGCGCGGTTGATCGCCAGCGAAAGGGCCTGCCGAACGCGCAGGTCTTTCAGCGGGTTTTTGGGCAAAACCTCCCCATTTGGTCCGGTGATTTCCGGCATTGTCGCGTCATGGGAATGGTCCAGCCACAAATAGATGGACCGGTTGCTGACCACCTCCGACACCACGACGCGGGGGTCGGTGCGCAGCTTGGCCAGATCGGCGGGCGGCACGAACTCGATGATCCCCACGTCCCCCGCCAGCAACGACGCGGTGCGCCCTGCGTCGTTGCTGATCACGCGGTAATCGACGCGCGCCCAGTATGGCTTCGGGCCCCAGTAGGCGTCGTTCCGAACCATCTCGATCTTGTTGCCTGGCTGGTAGGACACGAACCGGAATGGGCCTGTCCCTATTGCATTCTTGCCGCTGTTGAAATCCTCGGTCGAGGGTTCGGCGCCCAGTTTGTGGGAAATCATGAAGACCTGCAGCAGGTCCTGTGGCAGCAGCGGGTAGGGGCTGGCGGTCTTTAGCAGGATCGTATGCGAATCGAGGATTTCCGTCGCCACCACCGCGCGGGTGTAAATCTGGAATGACGCGGGACTGTTCTTCACTTTGGGCACGCGCGCCAAAGTGTATGCTACGTCCTCGGCGGTGAAAGGCGTGCCGTCGTGAAATTTGGCGTCCCGCAGCTTGAGTTCCCAGGTGGTGGGGTCGCGCAGCGTCCAGCTCAGCGCGAGGTTGGGGATCATGTGGCCGGTCGCGTCCTGATCGATCAGCCTGTCGAAGATGTGGCCGTGCGCCGACAAATTGGGCGTCAGCGTGTGGTAATGCGGGTCCATGCTCGTGACCGGCGCCGAGGACGCGATCGTCAGCGTCTGCGCTGAGGCAGCGGCAGCCGACAGTCCCAGAATCGCCATTGCACGCACAAAAACCCGAACCATCGTGTGCCCCCGTTCTTCTGTCCCCGGTTATAGCGGCCGGCCCCGAACCCGCGCTAGGCTTTACCGAACGAACGGAGACGACCGTGAAAATTGGGTATCGGAGCATGTCCCGCCAGACCGAATGGGGCGGCTATCCCGCCGTTGTGCGGTCCGTCCTGGCCAAGGTGAAGGATGATGGCACCGACATCTATCCGACGGTGAAGGAAGCCTGATGCTCACGTTGCGTTCCGCGTTTGCCACCTACCCGCACACCGCCGCGTTGAAGGACGGACGGGTGAAATCCGACCGGGTTGCGTTCGATTTCGAGGAGGTCGAGCCGATCACCCGGGCCTTCCGCCGCATGGTTCGGACAGGCGATTTCGACCTGTGCGAGATCGCGGTGACGACCCTGGCGCAGGCGCATTTCTACAACAAAGGCCTGACCGCGCTGCCGGTCGTGGTGATGCGCGGCTTCCACCACCATGCGCTGATGTGCCGGTTGGACTCGCCGTTGCGCGGGCCGGCGGACCTCAAGGGCAAACGGATCGGGGTCAGGGCGTTCTCCCAGACCACCGGCGTGTGGCTGCGCGGCATCATGCTGGATGATTACGGCGTCGATCACCGCGATATAACGTGGGTCACGGCGGAGGACGCCCATCTGGCGGAATACGCCGATCCGCCCAATGTCGTGCGCATCCGCCCCGACCAGGATTTGCGCGCCATGCTGCTGAATGGGGAGATCGACGCGGGCATCGCGTTGGTGGGGATCGATGAATCCAAAATACGTCCGGTCGTCGCCGACCCGGCCGCCGCTGCCGCGGCCTGGTATCGCAAGGTGGGCGCCTACCCGGTGAACCATGTGATTTGCGTGAAGACGGCGCTGCTCGACGCGAACCCGTGGCTGGCCCCGGAACTGTTCCGCCTGTACGGTGCGGCGAAAGCAGCGGCAAGCGAACCGAGCGCGGAAGAAAGGTTCCGCCCGCTTGTGGGAGGGGACCCGCTGCCGTATGGGCTGGAGGCCAACCGCGCGGGGATCGAAATCTGCGTCCGTTACGCGGCGGAGCAGGGGTTGGTGTCGGAGGCCTATGCGCCGGAGGTGCTGTTTGCGGGGTTGTAGTCCCCGCTTCCGTCATCCCCGCTTCCGTCATCCCCGGTCCCGGGGGTTCAACAGCACCAAGTCTGGCACCAGATGCCGTGGGGCCGTCCACACCGACAAGCCAGCGGATGACGGACGGGGCGGGGCGCTATTAAACCTGTGTAACGCAGCGACCCCACCGGCTTGCATTACCCGTCACATCCGCTATTCCCACCCAACCGAAACAACGGTGGGGGAGCGCGGCGTGACAGCCGAACAGCCGCAAACACTTATCGAGATCGACGGCCTGACCAAGCGCTTCGGCGCCTTCACCGCCGTCGACAACGTCTCATTCAGCGTCGCCAAGGGGGAGGTTCTCGGGTTCCTCGGCCCCAACGGCGCCGGCAAATCCACCACCATGCGCATGCTCGCAAGCTTCATGATCCCAACCTCGGGCACCGCGCGCATCTGCGGGCACGACGTGCAGACCAACTCGGTCGCGGCGCGCACGGCGCTCGGATATCTGCCGGAAGGCGCGCCGACCTATCCGGAAATGGCGGTCACCGCCTTCCTGCGGTTCTGCGCCAAAATTCGCGGCTACCGGGGTTCCGAACTCAACGACCGAGTCGCCCACGCCATCGGCCTGACGGGCCTGCAAGGCGTGCGCCTGCAACCGGTGGAAACATTATCGAAAGGCTTCAAGCGCCGCGTCGGCCTGGCGCAGGCGCTGCTGCACAACCCGCCCGTGCTGGTGCTGGATGAGCCGACCGACGGCCTCGACCCCAACCAGAAGCATGAGGTCCGCGCCCTGATCCAGCAAATGGCGCCGGACAAAGCGATCGTCATCTCCACCCATATTCTGGAGGAGGTGGACGCCGTCTGCACCCGCGCGATCGTCATTGCCAACGGCCGGATCGTGGCCGACGCGACGCCCGCCGAACTGGAAAAGCGGCACCCCTCCGGCAAACTGGACGACGTGTTCCGGCTGCTGACGACCGGCATGAAGGACGCCGCCTGATCATGCGCAAGATTCTCACCATCGCCGACCGCGAATTGGCGGCCTATTTCGCCACCCCCGTCGCCACCGTGTTCATCGTCATCTTCCTTGTGTTGCAGGGTACCCTGACCTTCAACCTGGGCAATTTCTTCGACCGCGATCAGGCCGACCTCAACCCGTTCTTCACCTTCATCCCCTGGGTGTTTCTGCTGCTGATCCCCGCGATCACCATGCGCCTCTGGGCGGAGGAACGGCGTCTGGGCACCATCGAGCTGCTGCTGACACTGCCGATCACCCAGTGGCAGGCCGTGTTGGGGAAGTTCATCGCCGCCTGGCTATTCTGCGGCATAGCGCTGCTGCTGACCTTTCCGTTCGTCCTGACCGTCAATTTCCTGGGCAACCCGGATAACGGGGTGATCGCTTCGGGCTACGTAGGCTCGATGCTGATCGCGGGCGCTTTCCTGGCCGTGGGCTCCGCCATGTCGGCCGCCACGCGCAATCAGGTCATCGCGTTCGTGCTGGCCGTGGCCATCTGCTTCATCTTCACGGTGGCGTCTTATTCGCTGGTCACCGACTTTCTGTCGAAAAACACCCCTGTCCTGGCGGAGGTCGCGCGGCGGCTGGCCGTGCTCGACCGCTTCCAGAATTTCACCCGCGGCCTGATCGCAGCCCGCGACATCGTTTATTTCGCGACTTTCATCGGGTTCTGGCTGTTTGTGAACACCGTGTTGGTCGAACAACGCAAGGCGGACTGATCCGATGCGCCGTCTGTGGTTTTCAATCGTCGGGGTCCTCGCGGCCGCCGGTATCGCCATCGGGATCAACCTGTTCGCCGACGCCCGTCTGGGCAGCGTCCAGGCCGATCTCACCGCGTCCCATTTGTACACGCTGTCGGCTGGTACAAAACAAATCCTGGCGGGGCTCAAGGGGCCGGTGACCCTGCGTCTGTTCTACTCGCGCAAACTGGGCGCCACAGTGCCGTCCTACGGCAGCTATTCCGATCAGGTGCGAGAGATGCTGCGGAACTACGCCGCGATCTCGGGTGGGAAGCTGAAGGTCGAGTTCTACGACCCCGAACCCTACAGCGACACCGAAGACCGAGCGCTGGCGTATGGGTTGCAGGGGGTGCCGGTGGATCAGGGGGGCGAGCAGGTTTGGTTCGGCCTGGTGGGCTCCAACCAGGTGGACGACGAGCGCACCATCCCGTTCTTCCAGGCGGAACGGCAACGTTTCCTGGAATACGACCTGACCAAGCTGATTTACGAGCTATCCAATCCCAAGCGGCCCGTCATCGGCCTGATGACGCCGCTGCCGATGGAGGGCGATCCGCGCGCCATGATGATGGCGCGCCAGCAGGGCGGCAACGCCGGGCAGCCTTTCGCGTCCGACGTGCTGCTGCGGCAGACGAACACGGTGAAGATCGTGCCGACCGACGCGCAGGTTATCGATGCCGACATCCAGGTGCTGCTGGTGGCGCAACCGCCCACCAACATGCCTGAAGCGACGCTCTATGCCATCGATCAGTTCGTCATGCGCGGCGGACGGCTGATGATGATGGTCGATCCCTGGAGCGAACTCGCGGCCTCCGCCCCCAGTCCGACCGGGATGCCGACGGAAGACGCACATTCCGACCTCAAGAAGCTGTTCGACGCCTGGGGGATTGTGTTCGATCCCACGCAGGCGGTCGGCGATCTGACCGGCGCCTGGCGTGTCCGAGCCGGTGGGGATGGCGTGCAGGCGGTGAACTATGTCGCGTGGTTCAGCATCCGCGATGGCATCAACAAAGAAGATCCCGCGACCGCCGATCTGAAGTCGGTCACCGTGGCGTCCCCGGGTGCGCTGTCCAAGGCCGAGGGCGCGTCCATCGAATTCACCCCGCTGCTGACCACGAGCGCCCGTTCGGCGTTGATTCCCAGCGCTAAACTGCGGATGCCCGAACCGGCCGCATTGCTGGCGGCGTTCCAGCCCGATGGGAAAACGCGCGTCGTCGCCGCGCGTATTCGCGGCGTGCTGAAATCCGCGTTTACCGGCCCGCCGGCCTTGCCCGAGGGCGTCAAGCGCCCCGACAATTTCCCGGAACACAAAGCCAGCACCGACGCCCCAGCCAATATGGTCGTGGTGGCCGATTCCGACATCCTCGCCGACCGGTTCTGGGTGCGGATCGCCGACTTCTTCGGCCAACCCACGGCGACACCCTTCGCCGATAACGGACCCTTCGTCGCCAACCTGATCGGCACCCTCGCCGGCGGCGACGCGTTGATCGGGCTGCGGTCCCGCGGCGATACCAACCGGCCCTTCACCGTCATCGCCCACATGCAAGGCGACGCGGAAGCCAAGTACCGGAAAACCCAGCAAGAACTGCAAAAACATCTTGAGGACGTCGAGAAGAAGCTTCGCACTCTGCGCACCGGCGGGGAGCAGGAAGCCGGCAAGGCACGGCCCGAAGCGGTCATTACCCCCGAACAACGGGCGGCGATCGACGAAGCGCGCGCCGACATCGTGAAGACAAGGCAACAGCTGCGAACCGTGCAACTCGAGTTGAATCGCGATATCGCGCACCTGGAAACCACGCTGCGGGTGCTGAATATCGTGCTGGTTCCCACGCTGCTGGCACTCCTCGCCATCGCCATGGCCTTCATCCAACGCACCCGCCGCGCGAGGGCTCGGGCATGAATCAGCGCACGCTTCTCATTTTGGCGGCTCTGGCCGTCGTCGCCCTCGGCGGAGGCTGGTTCTTCGGCGCCGGCACCATGCCGTCCGGGCAAAAATCGGTGGATGCGGGCAAACTGATGTTCCCCGATCTGGCGCCGAAACTCCAGAAGGCCGCCAAAATCGAGGTCGTGTTTCAGGGCAAAACCACAACGGTGGCCCTGAAAGACGGCAGATGGGGGATCGCCGAACGCGCGGGCTACCCCGTGCAGGACAGCAAACTGCACGCGATGATGGCCGCCCTTACGGAATTGCGGTTGGTGGAACCGCGGACCAGCGATCCCGCCGAATACGCCCGGCTTGGCGTGGAGGACGCAACCAAACCCGATGCGAACTCCAACCTGCTGCGCGTCCTGGATGCCGACGGCAAACCGATCCTCGAGGTCATCGCCGGCCACCGCCGCACCCGAACGCAGGGCAAGGTCGAAGAACAGGTCTACGTCCGCCGCCCCGACCAGAAAGAGTCCTGGTTGGCCGAAGGGGCCTTGCAGGTCGACCACGATCCCACCCAGTGGCTGGATCGGGATGTCGTTAATATCGCGCACGCCCGGATCGCCACCGTCACCGTAACCCGTGGCGAGAACAAGCTGGTCTTCACCCGCGACGGCGAGAAACTGACCCTGACCGACCCGAAAGAACATCCCAAGCTGGAAGACTACAAAGTCGAGGATATCGCACGCGCGTTTGAAACCCTGACGTTCCAGGAAGTGCGGGCCGCGTCCGATCCCGTTGGCGCGACACAGGGAACGGCGGTGTTCACCACGACGGATGGCCTGACCCTGACCGCGACAGTTTTCAAACAAGAAAAGGACATCTGGGTCAGCCTCGCCGCGACCGGCGACGAGAAGGCGCAAGCCGAAGCCGCCACCCTGACCAAGAAATTCAATGGCTGGCTGTTTCAGGTCGGTGCCTGGAAGGAGACCGCGCTGGTGCCACAGATGGACGATCTGAAAGCCGCCGAACCGCCGCCGGCCGCGCCCCCCCCGGGGATGTCCCCTGGTCTGCCGCCCGGCATCGCCATGCCGCCGGGCCTCCCCCCCGGCCTCCTCCCCTCGGGCCTCGTGCCGCCCGACCGGCCGTGACCGATCGGGAATATCCCCCGCGCCCGATCGTGGGCATCGGGATCGTGGTGATCCGAGGCCATGAGGTATTGTTGTGCCGGCGCGGCAAGCCGCCCAACGTTGGCAGCTGGACTCTGCCGGGTGGCGCGCAGGACGTCGGCGAAACCTGCCAGGCCGCCGCTCGGCGGGAACTGGAAGAAGAAACCGGTCTGACGGTCGGCGAACTGCATTTCTGCGCCTACGTCGACACCATCCGGAAAGACGATCAGGGACGGGTGCGGTTCCACTATACCATCCTCGATTTCGCCGCCCGCTACGACGGCGGGCAGGCTGTCGCCGGTTCGGACGTATCGGAGGTGCAGTGGGTATCGATGGACGACCTGGGACCATACAATCTTTGGAGCGAGGCACACCGCATCATCGCCATCGCGCGCGGATTGGTGGGGGACGATTAACCGCCGTTCTTCGCCCGCCGGGCCGTTACGATTGCACGCTACCCGGCTGAACGGCGAATGGCTGTTCCAGCACCGATTGGCGGTTCTGGACGGGATGTTTAAACGCGACGGCATCTAACAACGGGAACGAGGCTCCAATGGCTCTGCTGGAAAACAAAGTTGGAATAATCACCGGTGCCGCGTCCGGTATCGGCGCCGCCACCGCCCGCGCGTTGTCGAGGGAAGGTGCGAAACTCGTGCTGACCGACCTCGACGACGCGCCCGGCCAGGCATTGGCGGCCGAGGTCGGTGGAATCTACATCCACCACGACGTCACCGACGAAGCCGGCTGGCCCGCCGTCGTCGCGGCCGCCGAGGCGATGGGGCGCCTCGATATCCTCGTCGCCAACGCCGGCATCGGCATCATGTGTTCGGTTTTGGACATGAGCCTGGTCGATTGGCGCCGCCAGATGGCGATCAACGTCGACGGCGTTTTTTTAACCGTCAAATACGGCATCCCGGCGATGCGCCGCGCTGGAAATGGCGGGTCGGTGGTGATGCTGTCCTCGGTCGCCGGGCTGCGCGGGTCCGCCGGTTTGGCGGGCTACAGCGCCACCAAGGGCGCCGTTAGGCTGTTCGCCAAGTCGATGGCTTTGGAGTGCGCCCAGGCGGGCGACGGCATCCGGGTGAATTCCGTGCATCCCGGCATCATCGCCACCCCCATTTGGGGCAAGCTGCCGGCGGGTGCCAATGCGCCGCTCGACCCGGACACGATCGCAGCCGCATCCGTTCCGATGGGCAAACCCGGGCAGGCCAGCGAAATCGCTGACGGCATCCTGTTCCTGTGCTCCGATCTGTCGAGCCACATGACCGGGTCGGAACTGGTCATTGACGGCGGGCTGACGGCGGGGCGGATCACCCGTATGGGAGCCTGAGCGAAAACGGGTTGCAACCAGACGGGATGTTCGGCCAGTTTGCTGCTATCCACGGTGGTGAGGCCCTGAACACGTATGCTTATCGTCTGCCCAACCTGCGACGCCGAATACGAGGTTCAGGATCGCTTGTTGCGGCCGGGGCGGGCAACCCGCTGCATGCGATGCGGTCACCAATGGGTGGCCCTCCCGTTGCCGGAGGCTCCTGGATCGCCCCCGCCGGAACCTCCGGCATCGCCCCCGCCGGAGGCTCCGGTTTTTACCTTGCCGGCTGGACCGACGGCGATGGAACGGCTCAGTGTTCCGCCCGCCACACCGCGGGGGGCGTTGGGTCTGCGGCTGGCGTGGCTGGTGACGGTGCTGATGTTGATGGGTCTTGTGGGCGGGCTTTACGTCGAGCGTATCGCGGTGATGACGGCATGGCCACCCAGCCAGCGGCTCTACGCGGTGTTCGGGCTTGCTCCGTCGCCCGAATCGCCGCATCGACCACCTGAATCCAAGCGCGAGGGAGCAGAGCATGTCGATGAAACGCGGCAGCATCCTGCGGATCGAGGTCACTGAACGTCTGACACCGGTTTTCGGCGGCATCGAGTTAGAAGGCGCCGCCTGGGCCGCGGGTGTCGCCGAAGCGACCGAGGCGCTGGTCGAGGAACGGTTGTTGCTGCGGGAGGATGCGGACCGTCCGATCGCGGCGAAGAAGGTGTCCCGCGACGTGCTGGCGGTGCTGTAGTCACCACCTCACGGGCAAATTCAACACCCCCCGAAACGCCCATCCGCCAATCCGAACCGGTTCGTTATCGTCCAGCCGCAGCCCAGGTAACCTCCGGAACACACTCGGCAACGCCACATCCGCCACCATCGCGCGGGATGCCCAGGCGCCAACGCAGTAATGCGGTCCCGCACCGAATGCGATACTTTTCGAAGTATCGCGACGGGCATCGAACCGGTCGGGATCGCGGAAAACGGCCTCGTCCCGATTGGCAGAACCAATCAGAAAAAACACCCGCTCTTCCGGTTCCAGATCGATCCCGCCGATGGTCCAGGGTTTCGCGATACGCCGCGGCATCATGCCGATGGGGGAGATCCAGCGGGCGAACTCCTCGAACGCCTGAAGCCAGGAAACATTGCCAAGTTGCTCGGGATGCGTCAGCAACGCCCATACCGTACCAGCAACGGTGTCCCGTGGCTCATTCTGGCCGCCGGAAATCGCGAGCTTGATATTCGCTCTGATACTTTCCATCGGCAGCCCAGCCGCGAGCAGCAGGCTGAGCATGCCACGGTCCGGGTGTTTGCGCACCACCGGCAGCATGTCGTCGATCACCGCATCGATGCCGGCGGTGGCGGCGTGACAACGCGCCTCGATAGCTGGATTTCCAGCGTAGTTGGCGATGCCGTCGATCATCCCTTGCGACCAGGCATCCATGTCCTGGAACCGCATATTGGTCAGGCCGGTGATATCCTTGAGGCACTCGGCGGAAAACGGCAGCGCGAATGTCTGGAATAAATCGCCGCCGCCGGAAGGCGCCACCTCGTCCAGCAGCCGGTCGGCATGCGCCTGAAACCGCGCCGTCCAGAATTCTTTGACGGTACGCGGCGACATCGCGGAGAAGACCATTTTGCGTTCCGCCGCATGCGCCGGTCCGTCCTTTCGCATCATGTTATGCCCCATCAGCCGGGTCATCAGACCACCCGGCTGCTCGGAACTGAACACCTCGATCGACTTTTCCGACGCCACAATGTCGTCGTGCCGCGATAGCACCGTGCCATTGAGCTGGGGGACGAAGGCGATCGGTGCCTCGGCCCGCAGGCGCGCCAAAATGGGGTATGGGTCGTGCCAAAACGCGCCGAGATCGATGTCGAAGCGCGGTGCGTTGCTCATAACGGAAGCGCCATGCGCGGGTCGCGTTGCCAGTGGTATTCGGCCGCGGCCGCGGCGTTATCGGCGACGGCCTGGCCGGCAAGCTTGGCAACGAGGTAAAAGGCCATGTCGGTGCCGGACGATACGCCGGCGGAAGTTACGTATTTACCGGCGTCGACCCAGCGCCAGGTGCGGTTCCACAACACGTCGGGGCCCAGGGTCACGATCCAGTCGAACGCGTTATGATTGGTGGTCGCGGGTTTGCCGTTCAATAATCCGGCTTTCGCCAGCACCCCGGCACCGGTGCAGACCGATGTCATAAGGGGCACCTTGGCATCCATCGCCCGCACCCAGTCGAGGGTGATTGTGTCCAGCACGTCCTCGGTGCCACGCCCGCCCGGGATCATGAGGACATCGAACGGCTTGGTCAGCGCTTCCTGCCGGGTCATATCCGGCAACACGCGCGGACCGTTATAACTGCGCACCGGGTCCATGGTTTTGGCGATGAAAACGATCTGAAACGGATAGGGACCTTTGTCGGCATAGCCCTGACCCAGGAATCGCGCGATGGAGAATGCCTGCACGAATCCCCAGACATCGATCGGTTCGAAGTTCTCGTAAATGAAGATGCCGATTGTTTTCGTGTTTGGCATGACGCGGTTCCTTCCGGTTACGGCAACAAATCCTTCACACGTTCGGCGGGCCGGCAGACGAACGTGCCGCGGTCCGTCGTTACGATCGGTCGTTCCATCAGTATCGGGTGCGATTGTAACGCGTCCAGCAGGTCGTCGTCGGTCTTGGCCGGATCGTCCAGGCCCAGTTCGCCGAACAGGCTGCCCTTGCGGCGCAGCAACGCCCGCGGGGCCATGCCGAGCTGTTTCAGCAGGGCCTTCATCGCGTCGCGGCTGGGCGGGGTTTTCAGGTATTCGATAACGCGCGGCTCGATGCCGGCATCCCGCAGCATGCCCAGCACTTTCCGCGACGTGCCGCAGGTGGGGTTGTGGTAGATCGTGACCTCGTTGGGCATCGCATCCTCCGTTACAGATTATTTATCCCCGCCAGGATTAAAAGCGCGGCTATCATCGTCCACGTTAACTGAACCATAAACGGGAGTCCGCCATGTTCAAGTCGTTGTTCGCTGCCGCGCTGGCACTTTGCCTCGCTGGATCGGCTCTGGCGCAGACCGCTCCGACCGTCCGCATTCGCGGCACGGTTGCCGCGCTGTCCGGCCAAACGCTCACGGTCAACGGCCGCGACGGGCAGAAGGTGGAAATCGCCCTCGCCGACACCCTCACGGTCGTGACGGTGAAGAGGGTCGATCTGGCCTCCATTGCCGCCGGCTCCTACATCGGCACCGCCACGCGCACGGGCGCCGATGGCAAACCCCAGGCGATAGAAGTGCTAGTGTTTCCCGAAGCGATGCGCGGCGCCGGGGAAGGGCACTACGCCTGGGACCTCGAACCCGGCAGCATGATGACCAACGGCAATATCGACGGCGTGACAGCGGCTGCCGTCGGGCGCGATCTGACCGTGTCCTACAAAGGCGAGAAAATCACCGTCCACGTCCCGGCGGACGTCCCCGTGGTGACCTTTGCCCCCGCCGAGAAGGCCGATCTTAAGGTGGGCGCCCCGGTGTTCCTGACCGCGACGAAGGCCGCCGACGGTCACATGACCGCCGCGCGCGTTACGGTCGGCAAGGACGGCGTCGCACCGCCAATGTAGCCAGGCGGGCGATGTAGCCAAGCGGGGCGCACCGTCCGCATACTCTCCCGAAATAACGCGGGGGGAATCGGATGCGGGTCGCGTGGGATAATTTGGCGGAACCAGCAGATGGCGCGGTCGCCTCGTTAACGGGCTATGCGCTCGCCCTGGGGGCAGCGCGTTCCGTGTCGAACTTCCTCTTGGTGCCGGAACTGCAATGCTGTGCCGTCCACGCCCCAGCCGACCCGACGGGAGCGGTCGAGGTTTTCGCGGCGCTGCCGATCGCCGTGCGGGCCGGCATGCTGCGCCTGACCGGCCAGTGGCGGGTGCGCACCGACGATCCAACCGGCTGGCGCTATCAATTGCACGATGCCCGGCCCGCCGACCCGCCGGGCTGGCGGGGTGTCACAAGGCGCACCGCACTCATGAGCGGCCCGCTGATGTGCCTCGCTGTCGCGGCCCGCGCGGCCGGGCCATTGTCCCTGGGCGCCACGCCGACGATCGACATCCATTCGCACGCGGGTAATATCGCCAGCGAGCGCCGCATTCGCGCCGGGGCCGATTTCTCGCCGATTGCCGCCCCGATGCGGCAGGGCGGCATGGCCGCGATCTGCCTGGCTATCGTGGCCGATAGCGCGACTCATCGCGTGATCGATGGTCGCATTCGGCCATTCCGGGACCCAGCGGGTGGAGAACTTTACAACTACGGTATGTTGGCGTTCGAGCGCGTCCACCAGGTCGTTAAATCGGAAGGGCTGCGTGTTGTCGCCACCGCCGCGGATCTCGCCGCCGCCACGTCCAGCACGCCGAGCGTGGTGATCTCGGCGGAAGGGGCGGATTTCCTGGAAGGGCGTTTGGACCGGTTGGATGAGGCATACCAGCGTTGGTCGCTGCGACACCTGCAACTGACCCATTACCGGGTGAACGAGCTAGGCGATATACAAACCGAACCGCCGGTGCATGGCGGCCTGACGGACTTCGGCGCGGAGGTCATCCGGCGCTGCAACCGCCTGGGAATCGTGGTCGACGTGGCGCACGGGACGCTCGATCTGGTGAAGCGTGCCGCGTCGGTTTCCACCAAGCCGCTGGTCCTGTCGCATACATCGTTGACCACGCGCCCCGGTCCGCACAGCCGGCAGATTTCCCCCGAACACGCCATGGCCATTGCCGCGACCGGGGGCGTGATCGGCGTGTGGCCCGTGGTCGATATCTACCCGAACCCCCAGGCCATGGCCGTCGGCATGGCTCGTTTGGCGGATGTCGTTGGGGTGGATCACGTCGGCCTCGGCACCGATCTGCGCGGGCTGGTCGGGGCGAGCGCGATCCGGGATTACACCGATCTTCCGTTACTGGCGGCGGCGCTGTTGAACGTCGGATTCAGCCAGCAGGACGCCGGAAAGATCCTGGGCGGCAACTACGCGCGCGTGTTCGCCGCGAGTTTGGCGCTATAGCCGATCCCGCAAACGGCGCCGGCCCAGGGTTCGCACCGACGCATCCGGCGCCATCGCCTTGATACCGGCCTGCAACTCGGCGCGTTTCTCATGGATCGACGCGATGACGGGCCCCATCGGCACGCCGAGGTCCACCAGCAGGGCCTCCGAAAGTTGCAGGCTGGCCTCGATTGTCTCGGTCACCGCGTCGGACGCGCCAATGCGATACAAATGCGCCGCGTGGCCGGCGTCCCGTGCGCGGACGACGATCAGCAGGTCGGACCGCTCGGCTCGGGCGCCGACGACCAGCGCATCGGCCTCGGTGGGTTCGTCCAGCGTGACCACCAGCGCCTGCGCGGTGTCCAAATGGAGCCGGCGCAACAGTTCGATCTGGGTCATGTCGCCATAATAGACGGGCCGGCCGCGCGCCCGCTCCTGCGCCACGCGGTCCGGGTCGCGGTCAATCGCGACATAGGCAACCTTGTGCACGTCCAGCATCGCCGCGACCATCTGCCCGACCCGCCCAAAGCCAGCAATGATCGCGCGCGGTTCGTTGCCGGACGTCTGCGGCGGCAACAGCGCCGGATCGATGGCCGGTGCCGGACCGAGACGCGGCGCGATCCAGTCGCCCAGCGTCGCCAGCAGCGGAATGGCAGCCATCGTCAAAGCCGTGACGAACAGCACGACGCCCGCGGTTTCCGGGTCCAGCAAATGGGCGCCCGCCGCCACGGACACGATGACGAAACCGAACTCCCCGCCGGGACCCAGCAACAGGCCGGTGCGCAGGCTGTGCGCCCAGCTCGGTCCGAACGCGCGTGCGCCCGGGACGATGATCAGCATTTTCAGTAGCACCGTGCCGCAGGACGCACCGATGACCAGGACCGGGTGCGCGCCAAGGGTGCGGATGTCGAGACTCATGCCGATGGAAATCAGGAACACACCCAGGAACAGGCCTTTGAACGGCTCGATCGTGACCTCGACCTGCCTTCGGTATTCGGTGCCTGCCAGCAGCAAGCCCCCGATCAGGGCACCCAGCGCCATCGACAGGCCGGCGGCGGCAGTGGCGAGGCCGCTCGCCATGACTACCAGCAGGCAAGCCGCGACGAACAAATCCGCGCTGCGGGTGCGGGCCACGCCGCGGAACAGCGGGCGCAATACCAGCCGGCCGACCGCGACAATCGCGACGACCGTTAGCAGCGCCTGGCCAATCGCTCGGGCGAAACCGGTTCCGCCGGTGGGGCCAAGCGCGCCGAGGGCAAACAGGATTGGCACGACGGCCAGATCCTGGAACAGCAGGATAGCAAAGCTGGTTCGGCCGGTTGGGCTGTTGAGCTGCTTTTCCTCCGACAGCACCTGGATGGCGACGGCGGTGGAGGACATCGCGAACGCCAAGCCGATGACCGCCGCGGTGGTGGGGGCGTAGCCGAGCACGATGGCAGCCCCAGTCAACACGCCGGCACTCAGTATGACCTGCACGGTGCCGAGGCCGAACACCAGCCGGCGCATGAGCCACAAGCGCTCGAACGACAGCTCCAGCCCGATCATGAACAGAAGCAGTACGACGCCAAGATGCGCGATCGGCTCGATCGACTCCCGGTCGGCTATGGTTATGACCGATAGAAAGGGCAGGCGCGTCGCCAGCGAGGCCAGGCCGAACGGCCCAACCACGATGCCGACGAGCATGAAGCCGAGCACCGGGCTGAGGCGGAGGCGGTGGAACAGAGGAATGACGACGCCGGCGGCGCCGAGAACGATCAAGGCTACTTTGTAGAGGGAGGTGTCTTCCATCGGCCCTGATTAGCAGGTTCGCCGGGTTTCGCCCAGGCGAACCGCTGGGTCGATCAGGAGAGGCCGAGCTTGTCGGCGATGCCGTAGCCCTTCGCGAGGTCGCGGACCTTGTTCCAGGTGGCGTCTTCGACCGGAATGCCGTTCTTGCGGCGATCCTGTTCCTTCCGGTACTCGACCTCGCCGGGGTAGTATACTTCCGTGAAACCCTCGGCCTTCGGGGTGTCCTTTAAGTACATGGCGAAGTCGGTGACTTCCTTCTTGAAGGTTTCCAGCGAACGGAACGCGTTCACATTGAACACCGCCATGAAGCAGCCGTCGTTGTGCCGCCCAGTCGGTTCGACGCCGAAGCCGAGGCCGGTCAGCAGGCCGGACAGGATTTCGACGATCACGGCGAGGCCGGTGCCCTTATAACCCTCGGTCCCGCCGAGCGGCAGGAGCGCACCGCCGGCTTTCAGGACGCGCGGGTCCGTGGAGGGCTTGCCGTCCTTGTCGATCAGCCAGCCTTTGGGCACCTGCTCCCCGCGCGCGGTGGCGACGTTTATTTTCCCCGCGGCGGCGGCGGAGGTCGCCATGTCGAACACCAGCGGGCCGTCCAGGTTGGATGGGATGGCAAAGCACATCGGGTTGGTGCCGAGCCGCGCTTCCCTGCCGCCGTAGGGCGCGACGCCCTTGGGGCTGCGGCCGGAGTCGGCGGTGATCATCGCGATCATGCCCTCGGCCGAGGCCATGAGCGGGTAGCTGGCAAGGCGTCCGATATGGCTCTGGCGGAACACCGTCGTTGCCGCGACGTTCTGCGTCTTCGCTTTTTCGATGGTGTATTTCATCGCGCGATCGGTGACCGCATAACCAAATCCCCAGTTGCCGTCGACGACCGTGGTGGTGGCGGTTTCTTGGGTGATGACCCAGGGAGCTTTCGGCACGATGTGGCCGGCTTTGATACGTTCGATGTATTGCGGGATCAGGATGATGCCGTGGGAGTCGTGACCGACCAAGTTTGCGCCAATATTGTACTTGGCAACGGTTGTGGCCTCCTGCTCCGATGCGCCGGCCGCGATCAGCAGGCCTTTGGCGATTTCCATCAGTTGTTCGGCGGTTACGTTGGGCATTTGCGGTTCCTTCAGCTGTTGGACGCGACGCTACGCCAGGCGCCGAGGTTGGCCAAGCCCCGGGCCGGTGGGGTAGGGTTTCGGGATGGAGGCTGTTGAAACCCTGATTATCGGCGGCGGGCAGGCCGGCCTGACCATGAGCCAAGCGCTGTCCAAGCACGGCCGGCCGCATCTGGTGCTGGAGCGGGGGCGGGTGGCCGAACGCTGGCGGTCGGAGCGATGGGACGGCCTGCATTTCCAGACGCCGAACGCCCTGGTGCGGCTGCCGGATTTTCCGCTTCCTGCCGACCATCCGAATGGTTACGCGACGGGGGCCAAGATCGCGGCGTATTTGGACGCGTACGCGACGTTCATCGAGGCGCCGGTTCGATGTGGGGTTTCGGTGACGGCGTTACGGCGCGGGTTCGTTGCCGAGACGTCGGCCGGTGAATTCCGGGCGCGGAATGTGGTCGTCGCGACGGGACCGTTTCAGCGGCCGATTGTTCCGCCGTTATTGCCGGAGACGCCCGGTATTTTGCAGTTGCATGCCAGTGCATACAAATCGCCCGGGCGGCTACCGGAGGGGGCGGTGCTCGTGATCGGGGCAGGGGCGTCAGGTGCGCAGATCGCCGATGAGCTGATGCGGGCGGGCAGGCGGGTGTATTTCTCGGTCGGCAAGCATAAGCGCGCGCCGCGGCGGTATCGTGGGCAAGACCACGTCTGGTGGTGGATCGAAACGGGCATGGACCAGACCCCGCCGGAGCGACGTCCGGCCGACCGCTCGCCGATCGTCCACACTGGGGCGTATGGCGGCTACACCATGGATTTCCGGGATTTCGCCCGCCAGGGGATGGTGCTGCTGGGGCGGGCGGAGGCGGCGGTCGATGGCGTGATGGGTTTCGCGCCCGATCTGCTGGACAATTTGGCGCATGGGGACGCGGGATACTTGGGGTTCTTGGATTTCGTGGACGCGCATATCGCTTCGCACGGCCTGTCCTTCCCCGAAGACCCAGACGCTCGGGTTATCTCCCCGACACCGGCTGCTTTGGCGGAGCCAATCCGGTCGTTGGATTTGCACGTGGAGGGGATCGCGACGGTGATCTGGGCGACGGGGTACGGGATGGATTTCGGGTGGATCGATCTGCCGGTCTTGGATGCGCGCGGGATGCCGGTGCACCGGTTAGGTGCGACCGACGTGCCCGGGCTGTATTTCCTGGGGCTGCCGTTCTTGTCGAAGTTGAGCTCAGCGTTTCTGTTTGGAGTGGGCGACGACGCGGAGCGGCTGGCGGGGGTGATTGCTTGCACCTGATACGCGTCATTGCTATCATTTGCTAGCAATGATGGTCTAGGTGTGCGATGCCCAGCCTGCTGATCCGAAACGTCGATGAAGGATTGCGCGCCCGCCTCAAGGCCCGAGCGGCTGCACATCGGTGTTCGCTTGAAGAGGAGGTGCGAGAGACTCTGCGAGCCGCGGTCGCCCGCGAGGAGGCTCCGCCGCGAGAGCGGTTCGGCGATCTTGCGCAACGGTTGTTCGGCACCCTGGGCGGTACCGATCTCGATCTTCCGCCGCGCAGTTCCGAACCGGATCGTGCACTGCCCGATTTCTCGGGGCCGGAATACGATCCGCCGGGCTGGCGATGATCCTCCTCGACACCAATGTCATCTCCGAGGTTACGAAGATCGGTGCGAACCAAGTGGTTCTTTCTTACGTCAACGGTTTGGCGCCGGAGACGATTTTTACGGCGGCGATATGCGAGGCTGAGATACGTTATGGCCTGCTGCTTCTTCCCGCTGGACGCAGGCGGGAATTATTGATCGCGCAAATGGCTGCGTTTTTCGACATTGCCCTCCGCGATCAGGTGCTGCGCTTCGATCGGGCATGCGCGGCGCTCTATGGCGAGATTCGGTCGGCGCGGGAGGCTGCCGGACGCCCAATATCGGCGGCGGACGCGATGATCGCGGCGACGGCGCGGGCTTATGGGGCCACTTTTATCGCGACCCGAAATACGCGGGACTTTGAGTTATGCGGCGTGGGGTTGGTCGACCCCTGGCGGGCGGCGTGAGTTAGTTGGGCTAGAGCGTGATCGCCTGAGGTTGACTTCAACCTCGGGCGTGAATCACCCTCTCAAACAAAGGCTTAGACCATGATCGAACGCCGAGATCGCGTGCAACCTCAAACGATCATGGTCTAGCGGCATTCCTTAGGCTTGACGCAGACGAACTCTGATCAATGCCCCAACGCCTGCACGATCTCTTCCGTCATCTTCTTCGCATCCCCAAACAGCATCATCGTATTAGGACGGAAAAACAGCTCGTTATCCACGCCCGCGTACCCCGAAGCCATCGACCGTTTCACGAATAGCACGGTCGCCGCCTTCTCCACGTCCAGGATCGGCATCCCGTAAATCGCCGAGGTTTTATCGGTTTTCGCCGCCGGATTGGTAACGTCGTTCGCGCCGATCACGTAGACCACGTCGGCGGTGGAGAATTCGTTGTTGATTTCCTCCAATTCGAACACTTCGTCGTACGGCACGTTGGCCTCGGCCAGCAGCACGTTCATGTGCCCCGGCATGCGGCCCGCCACCGGATGGATAGCGTACTTCACCACCACGCCTTCTTTCTTCAGGGTGTCCGCCATCTCCCGCAGCGCGTGCTGCGCCTGCGCTACGGCCATGCCGTAACCCGGAACGATAATCACCTTGGAGGCGTTCTTCATGATGAACGCCGCGTCCTCGGCGTTGCCGCTTTTCACATGGCGGTCGCCCGTCGGGCCGCCAGCAGCCGCCGCGCCGCCGGTATCGGTGCCAAACCCGCCCAGCAGCACATTGAAAATACTACGGTTCATGCCTTTGCACATGATGTACGACAGGATCGCGCCCGAAGCCCCCACCAGCGACCCGGTGATGATCAGCGCCAGGTTCTGAATGGTGAAGCCGATGCCCGCCGCCGCCCAGCCGGAGTAGCTGTTCAGCATCGACACCACGACCGGCATGTCCGCCCCGCCGATCGGCACGATGATCAGGAAGCCCAGGGCCAGCGCCACCAGCGCGACCAGCCAGAACAGGATTTGGTTCCCACCGGAAAGCACGAACAGCACCACCAGCACCGCCAGCAGGATGCCCAGCCCCAGGTTCAGCTTATGCTGACCGGGGAACAGCAGCGGCGCCCCCGGCATCAATGCCTGCAATTTGGCGAAGGCGATCAGCGAGCCGGTGAAGGTGATCGCACCGATCGCCAGACCCAGCGACATCTCCACCAGGCTCTGGGCATGAATATGGCCGGGGGTGCCGATATTGAACGCTTCGGGCGCATTTAGTGCCGCCGCGGCCACGAACACCGCCGCCAAGCCGACCAGCGAATGGAACCCGGCGACCAGCTGCGGCAGTGCCGTCATCTGAATGCGCAGCGCCAGTGCGGTGCCGATGCCGCCGCCAATGACAATGCCGAGCGTGATCAGGCCGAAACCCCAGCCGCCCATGCCGTGGTGCAGCAGCGTGGCGACAACGGCGATACCCATGCCGATCATGCCAAAGCGGTTGCCCTGGCGGGATGTCACGGGCGACGATAATCCGCGCAGTGCCAGAATGAACAGGACGGCGGCGACGAGATACGCGAGCGAGGTGAGGCTGGCCGACATGGTGCTCTCCTAGCCCTTCTTCTTGAACATCGAGAGCATGCGCTGTGTCACCACGAAGCCCCCGAATATATTGATCGACGCCAGGGTCACCGCGATGAAGCCGAACGCCATGGCCCAGCCGGATGTTGCCAGGCCGGTTGCCAGCATCGCGCCCACCACGATCACCGATGAAATCGCGTTGGTCACCGCCATCAGCGGCGAGTGCAGCGCCGGGGTCACGTTCCACACCACGTAATAACCGACGAAGCATGCCATCAGGAATACGGCGAGCAGGAAGATGAAAGGCTCGACCTCGGGCGCGACGGCACCCACGGTCGTTGCCAGCGACTGCACATGCACCGCCAGTTCATGCGCTCGGTCCGCGAGGCGGTTGGCCTCATCGGCCAGTTGGTTCGGGTTCATCTGGGCCTCACGCGGCTATGAAACTGGGATGCACGACGGCGCCGCCGCGGGTCAGCATGACGCCCTTCACGATGTCGTCGTCTTCCGGCAGCTTCGGCCTGCCGGTTTCCTTGTCCCAGAACGTGGACAGGAACGTCAGCAGGTTGCGGGAATACAGCGACGACGAGGCAACCGGGATGCGGCCGGGCCAGTTATTGTAGCCCAGGATGGCAACGCCGTTCGCGGTCGTGGTCAGCACGCCCGGGACGGTGCTTTCGCAATTGCCGCCGGCGTCGGACGCCAAATCCACGATCACGCTGCCAGGGCGCATCGACGCGACCATGGCCGACGTGACAATGGTCGGCGCCTTGCGGCCCATCACCAGCGCGGTGCAGATCACGATGTCGTTTTTCGCGACTGTCGTGGCCATCAACTCGGCCTGTTTCTGGCGGAAAGCGTCGCTCATTTCGCGAGCATAGGCGCCCGTCTGCGTGGCGGTTTCGGCGTCCTCGACGCCAACATAGGTTGCGCCGAGGGACTTGATTTCTTCCTTGGCGGCCGGGCGAACATCGGTCGCGGACACGATCGCGCCCAGGCGGCGGGCGGTGGCGATGGCCTGCAAGCCGGCCACGCCGGCGCCGATCACGAACACACGGGCCGGCGGCACGGTGCCGGCGGCGGTCATCATCATCGGGAACCCGCGGGAGAACGCGCCGGCGGACTCAATCACCGCGCGATACCCAGCCTGATTGGCTTGGCTCGACAAGACGTCCATGGCCTGGGCTCGGGTGATGCGAGGCAACATCTCCATCGCGGCGGTGTCGATGCCGGCGGCAGCGAGGGACGGCACCAGGTCCGGATCGCCGAACGCGCCAGCTATGCAGACCAGCAACGCACCCTTCTGAATATGCGCCCGTTGCTCGGGCAGCGGCGCTTGCACGGCGAAAACGATGTCGGCGCCGGACAGCGTGGCTTCAGGCCCATCCATGATGCGGGCGCCGGCGGCGGTAAATTCGCTGTCTGGAATGGCGGCCGTGGCACCGGCGCCGGTTTCGACCACCACGTCCAGGCCAAGGCCGATCAGGCGTTTAACGGTTTCGGGGGTTGCCGCGACGCGGGTCTCGGCTGGGCGTCTTTCCTTCAGCACCGCAAGGCGCATCCGCTGGTTCCTTCAATCCGGCCCGGCAAGCGGGCGATCGCCTGAGAAAACGGACGAACGTGCCGCCCCTCATCCCATCCAAGTGCAGTGCAGCAATGCACCGCGAGGGTCCGCCGTGCAAGGGGACATCGCACTGCGTCGCGCCAGACCATGCTATGGAAGTCGAATCCTGCTTCGAGCGTAGGCTTCACTAGAGCGTGATCGCCTGAGGTTGACTTCAACCTCGGGCGTGAATCACCCTCTCAAACAAAGGCTTAGACCATGATCCAACGCCGAGATCGCATGCAACCTCAAACGATCATGGTCTAGGCGGAAGTAGGGCGACACGTCGAAATCCCACGGCGCATAAAGCGAGTGGTGGCGGATGCGGTGCGCTGAGGAAACGAGCGAAACGGTGTCCAACGGCCGCTTGCAGCGCGGTGAGCGGGTTCATGACGTCCTCCGGCAAATTTGCCGGCGCTATGCGGGCCGCACGGGAAGGCAATCGGCCCCGCCAAATTGTCGTCCTTCATGAAGCGGCGGGACGGTTGGCGGATCGTGTGCGCCCGCCTCCTGGACGGGCGCGTGCGTAAGGCAACGGAGAGCCCGTCAGAAATATTTGGCAGCGTTAACCGATGGTTAACCTATCGTCGTCATGACGGGTCACGACAAGCCAGTTTCGGCCTTGCATAACCCATCATGATAGGTTAAACCCACCATGGTTACCGTGGTTCGAGCCTACGGACTGCACATCGTCATCTTCGTCGACGATCACCGTCCGGCGCATTTCCACGTGTTCGGTGACGGGCAGGCCAAGATCGATCTGTTGGGGCCCGGTGGGCCTCCCGTGTTGCTCTGGTCGGAAAACATGACGAAGGCCGAGGTCCCCCGGGCGATGCGGACGGTGACGGAACAGCAATCCCTGCTGCTCCAACAATGGGAGCCTATCCATGGCCGACTTGACTGATACCCAGCTTGACGCCGCCGCCGCCCGCGGCCGGATCGCGCGCATTTCGGAACCGCGTGCCACCAGCGCTTGGTACGATCGGGGGCGGGGGCATGTGGCTGTCGAACTGACCAACGGCAGCACGTTCAGCTTCCCGACCAGTCTCGCTCAGGGGCTGGAAAACGCCACGCCCGATCAGCTTGCCGATATCGAAATCCTCGGCGCCGGCTACGGTTTGCATTGGGAATCACTGGACGTCGACCTGTCTATCCCCGGGTTGGTGTCGGGGCTTTTCGGCACCAAGGCGCACATGGCGCGTCAGGCCGGTAAGGCAACATCGCCCGCCAAGGCCGCCGCTGCTCGGGCTAACGGCGCCAAGGGCGGCCGGCCGCGTTCGTCCGTCGACGCCTGAAACGTCAGAATTTCCCTTCCGCGATGAAGCGGTCGATTTTGCGGTGGACGAACATCCATTTGCCATCCTGCTTCGCCATCTTGTCGATGTAGCCGCCAGCCGAGCCGATCTTCGGGCCGGTGTCGCTGTTTAGCACCGTGGTCCAGTTGGACAGAACATGCGCGGTGTCGCCATGCAGGTCGATTACAATATTAGTGCACAGATGCACCGCCCGTGGCCGTTTCTCCGTCCCATGCGCGCGCAGGCTCCGGCCATGTTCGGCGATGCCGGCGCGACCGGTACCCTTGCCAAAATCCGTCTCCCACACGCCGTCCGGCGTAAACAGCGCCGCCATGGCGTCCATATCGCCGGCATCGAGGCGGAAGCAATATGTCCCCAGAACTTCGCGGATCGCGTTCTTTTCGGCGTTTTCGTCGGCCATGTCCGGTCTCCTCATGATACGATGTCGTCGATTTCGGCTTCCGTGTATCCGGCCTCGCGCAGCACATCTCGGTTATGCTCGCCCAGCGTGGGCCAGAGGCGATGGACGCTCGGTGGCGTTTCCGAAAACCGGCCGGGGATGGCGGTTACGACGACGCTGCCTTCCACGGGGTGTTCGGCTTTCTGGAAGAAATTCGTCTCCTTCAGGTAGGCGTCGTCGAACAGGTCGAGCAGGGAATTGGCGGGTCCGCAGGGGATGTCCCGCGGGCGCAAAATCGCCAGCCACTCGTTGGTGGTGCGCGTGCGCATGCCCTCGGTCAGCGTGCCGTACAACGCATCCACGTTGTCGGAGCGGCCGGCCAGGGTGGCGAAGCGCGGATCGTCGGCGAGTTCCGGCACGCCCATGGCGGTAAACAACGTCCGCCACTGCTTGTCGCTGACGGCGATGACGCTGATAAAACCGTCCTGCGTCCGATACGGCCGGCGATGCGGCGTCAGCATACGCGGGTAGCTGACGCCTTTTTCCGGCTCGCCCAGAACGCCGTTCCACAGGTGCTCGACCAGCATGAACGACAGGATCGTCTCCATCATCGGCACATGCACCGCCTGGCCCTGCCCAGTGCGTTCGCGGTGAAACAGCGCCATGCCGATCATGCTCGCCAACGTACTCCCGGTCAGCTTGTCCACCACCACGGTGGGAAAATAGCGCGGAGCCCCATCCGGCCCGGCGTTCAGCGACGCGGTGCCCGACATGCCCTGGATCAGGTCGTCGTAAGCCGGAAACTCCTGCATGGAGCTGCCCTCCCGAAACCCGCTGGCGGCGGCATAGACCAGTTTCGGGTTGCGCTTGGACAGGCTCGCATAATCCAGGCCCAACCGCTTGGCCGCGCCCAGCCGCATGTTGTGCACGAACACATCCGCGCTATCGATCAGCTTCAGCAGCGCGGCGATCGCGGCGGGTTTCTTCAGGTCCAGCGCCAGGCTGCGCTTGTTGCGGTTGAGCGTGGCGAAATAGGCGCTCATGCCCTCGGTGCGGCTGGGACCGATGTAGCGGGTGTAATCGCCCTCAATCGTTTCGATCTTGATGACGTCGGCGCCCATGTCGCCCAGCACCTGGGTCGCGAAGGGGCCGAGAACGACGGTCGTGACATCGATGACGCGGATGCCGGCGAGCGGGCCGGTGGGCTTGTCCAAACTCTGTTCCTCCATGGTTGCCGACAAGCTTCGCCGGGTCGCCGCAGGTTGGCAACCGTTGGGGCGAGGGGTAGCGTTCGGCATGGCCAAACTCATTCTGACCGGCGACGTCAATCTGATGAACGTCATCGACCCAGCGACGCCCTTCGCAAGGGTGGCCGAGGAATTCCGCGCAGCCGACATGGTATTTTGCAACCTGGAATGTTGCCTGTACACCCCGCCAGCGGCGCAATCCTTCCACAACGAAGGCTTCTTCGCCGACCCGGCGGTAGCCTCCGCGACACTGAAGGGCGCGGCAATCGGCGCGGTCGGGATCGCCAACAACGTGAATTACGGCGAAGCGGCGATCCTGTCGTCGCTGGCGCACCTCGACGCGGCCGGCATCCCGCACACCGGTGCTGGCGCCAATGCAGATGCCGCCAAAGCGCCCGTCGTCGTCGAGCGGGCAGGCATCCGTTTCGGCTTCCTCCAACGCAGTTCGGTCTACTGGCCCACCAACCATGAGGCCGGGCCGCACGATCCGGGCATCGCGGTGATCCGGGGCAACACCGCCTATCAGGTGCCGATGCACAAGACCCGGCCGGAAATCCCGCCGATGAACCGTCCCGGTATTCCGCCGATTATCGTGACCTGGGCCGAGCCCGATCATCTCCGGGCGTTTCGTGAAGATATCGTGGAACTACGAGCCAAAGCCGACATCTTGGTGGCGTCGTGCCACTGGGGTCTTGGCAAGGATGTACTGCAATACATGCGCGACATCGCCCACGCCGCGATCGATGCCGGCGCGGACATCGTGGTCGGCCACGGTCCGCACTACGCCCTCGCTGTCGAGGTCTACCGCGGCAAGCCGATCTTCTTCGGGCTGGGCAGTTTTTCGTTCCATACCGGCCATGGCGGAAGGGCGCACGGCAACTGGATTGGCATGATGCCGCGCGTTGCCTTGGAAAAAGACGGGATTAGATCCGTCGCCTTCCAGTTCGTCCGCCGCAACGCCGCGAATGAAACGGTGTTGTGCGCGCTGGCGGACGAGCAGGCGGAATTGGCTGACATCCAAGAACGCAGCGCCGCATACGGCACCACGCTCACACCCCACGGCGACGAAGTAAGCGTGATTTAGAGCGTGATCGCCTGAGGTTGACTTCAACCTCGGGCGTGAATCACCCTCTCAAACAAAGGCTTAGACCATGATCGAACGCCGAGATCGCGTGCAACCTCAAACGATCATGGTCTAGAGAACGAACTTCAACAGGACGACGCTGATCCCACCGATCAGGAAGCAGTAGATCGCGAATGGGGTAAGAGCCCAGGAGTCCTGGTTTTTGAAATACCGCATCAGGAACCAGGTGCTCAGATAGGCGGTGATGCCCGCGGCCACTGCGGCGATCGCCGACATGGCGAACACGCCCTGTGCCACATGCGCGTGCAGCAGTTTGGGCACTTCCAGCACCGTGGCTCCGAAGATGATGGGCGTGGCGATCAGGAAGGAAAAATGCGCCGAACCTTCATGGTCGACGCCGCGCAGCAGGCCGCCGACGATCGTGACACCCGAGCGGGAGATCCCGGGGATCAGGGCCAGGCACTGAAAGCAGCCGATGATCAGCGCGTCGAGTTTGGTCAAGGTGGAGACCGGCCGATTGCCCTTGCCGCGCAGACTCTCCCCGAACAGCAGAACGACCCCGTTTGCTATTAAGAACGCGGCAGCGATCAGCGGCACGCCAAACAGGCCGCGCACCAGCTTCTCCAGTGCGAAGCCGACGATCACGGCCGGTATCGTCGCGATCACCACGAGCAGGAAGACGCGCCGAGCTTCACTGACGTCGTGTTTGTCGCCAATGCCGAGGACGCCGGTCCCGATGGCCCACCAATCCCGCCAGAAATACGTCAGCAACGCGGTCGCGGTTCCTAGATGCAGGAACACCAGGAACGGCAGAAATTCAGGGGATTTCTGATCGATCCCGGTCTTGAACAGGGCGGGCAGCACGACCGCGTGGCCCAGGCTGCTGACGGGGAACAACTCCGTCGCCCCTTGCAGGATGGCGATCAGGATCGATTGCAGAGCGGTCATAAAGGGTCCTGTGCGAATCGGCGTGGTGGTGGACTGTACGGACAGGCGCCTTTTGTGTCATTGTGCCGCCCATGGACGGGCATGAACACCATCATCGGGCGCATGACAACCGGGATTCCCCCCAGGGGCATTCCCCCCAGGGGCATTCCCCCCAGGGGCATTCCCCCGAGGGGCATTCCCCCCAGGGGCATTCCCCCAGGGGGCATTCCCCCGGGCACGCGCATCATCACCACGCGCCTGCCCGGATGGACCGGGCATTCGCGGTGGGAGCAGCCGTCAATCTCGCATTCGTGGTGGGGGAAGTCGGATTTGGCGTCGCTGCCAATTCCATGGCTCTCATAGCCGACGCGGCCCATAACTTCGGCGACGTGCTCGGGCTGTTGCTGGCCTGGGGCGCGGCCTATCTGGGCCGGCGGCCGCCGACCAGCCGGCGCACCTATGGCTGGGGCCGGGGCACCATCCTGGCGGCCCTGGCCAACGCGTCGGTCCTGCTGATCGGGGTAGGTGCGATCGGGATCGAGGCCCTACACCGCCTGTCGAACCCGCAACCGGTGCAGACCGGGTTGGTCATGATTGTGGCGGCGGTGGGCATTCTGGTGAACGGCGGCAGCGCGCTGCTGTTTCTGCGCGACCGAGAACACGATCTGAACGTTCGGGCGCAATTCACGCATTTGGCCGGAGACGCGGCCATCGCGGCCGGCGTGGTGCTGGCAGCGCTGGCCATCCGGTTAACCGGGCTTGTCTGGCTCGACCCAGCGGCAAGCCTGATCGTGGCCGCGCTGATCACCCTGGGAACCTGGGGCCTGCTGCGGGAATCGCTCGGGTTGGCACTGGACGCGGTCCCCGAGACGGTGAAACAGGATGAGGTCGCGGCCTTCCTCGCCAGCGTGCCGGGCGTGACCGAGGTGCACGATCTGCACATCTGGGGCCTGAGCACCACGGAAACCGCACTGACGGCGCATCTGGTGTACGCGGGGGAGGCAGAGGACCGCCGTCCGCACGAATTGTCGGCGGAGCTACGTCATCGTTTCGGCATCGGTCACGCAACGGTGCAAATCGAGAGCGACGCCGACGCGGCGTTATGCCGCCTGCGCCCAAACAACGTGGTCTGAGCACAGGCGGGATCGGTCATTCCGTGATGTAGGGCTGGCCCCAGCGGTCCTGGTAAACGAAATCCGCGAGTTTCCCGCGGCCGACCGGCCCGAAATTGCCCATCGGGTAGCCGATCGGCAGAATAGCGTAGGACCGCACGCCCGGCGGCAGGCCCAACGCGCCGTCGGTTTCGGCTTCGAACAGTAAATGCCGCGTGGTCAGGGTCGAACCTAACCCCAGTGCGCGCGCCGCCAGCAGCATGTTCTGCACCGCGGGGTAGATGGACGCACCGGCCCAGCGCGGCGGCGGGTTGGGGCCCTCATCGATGCACGCCACGATCCAGACCGGAGCCTCATGATAGTGCTCGGTCAAATACTCCACCGCGCCGTGCTGACGCTTGTAGCGTTCGGGCGTCGCGCCGGGGGGAGGGGCGCTCGCGGCGTAGCGGGGCCCCACCACCTCATCGAACGCCTTTTTGTACCAGACCTGCACGGCCTTCTTGATGGCTGGATCCTTCACCACAAGGAAGCGCCACTTCTGAGTATTGCCGCCGTTCGCGGCGCAGGCGCCAGCTTCCAGAATTTTATGGATCAGCGCATCGGGCACGGGGTCCGGCTTTAACCGGCGCATGGAGCGCGTGGTGTGCATGATCTCGAACAGGCCGGGGTCGTCGCTCATGGTTGGATCCTCCGTTCTTCGTACCAGGCAATGATAGCAGGAACGGCGCGGGAGTCTCGGGGGGCCTGACCTTCCTGCGCGGTCACCGCGATGTCGTGCTTGTCGGTTCAACGAGGCGCAGCACGGCGGCGTCGAAGGGCATGGAAAGTTCTCCTCGCCGTTACCAGATGTGCCGTTCCCGGCCTTTTGGCCACCCGGTCATCTGGCCGGGTTGTGCCCCGGCCATCCGGCCGATGCCCCTCGACGCTGAGACCTGCCACTCTGCCGCTACCGAAACAGGAGCACACCGACCATGGACATCATTGAGCAACTCTCCACCGCGCTGGCCGACCGGGTGGCGGCGACCGGCCAAAGCGTAGTCTCCCTGCGCCTGGGTTCCCGCCCGCGCGCCGGCATCCTGTGGCGGCCGAACGTCGTCGTGACGTCGGAGCAGGTGGTGGGCGATCGCGACACCGTCACCGTCGCCCATGGGGGGCAGGAGGTCGCGGCAAAGCTCGCCGGCCGCGATCCCGGCACCAACGTGGCGGTGTTCCGCCTCGAAACGCCGCTGACCGGCACGCTGCCGCCCGTGGGGGCCGCGCCGCGCGTCGGGTCCCTGGCCCTGATGATTGGCGCCGGCACCGCGCGCCTGGCCATGGTGCACGCGGTCGGGCCGGAGTGGCACAGCATGGCCGGCGGCCGCATCGAGGCGTTGATCCGCCTCGATGCCCGGCTGGGCGCCGACGAAGGCGGGATGGTGCTGGATCAGGCGGGCGGGTTGCTCGGCATGTCCACCTCCGGCCCGCGCCGCCGGGTGCTGGTCATCCCCGCCGCGACCATTTCTCGGGTTGTCGATCCCCTGTTGGAGCACGGCCACATGCCGCGCGGCTGGCTCGGCGTGGGGCTGCAATCGGTGGTCATCCCCGAGGGCTTGGTCGCGGTGGCCGGGCAGGGGCGCGGCGCCATGGTGCTCAATCTGGTGGCCGGCGCGCCCGCCGCCAAAGCCGGAGTCATGGCGGGCGACATTTTGCTCGTGGTCGATGGCTTCGCGTTCGGCCAAAATCGGCGGCTTTCCAAGGTTTTGCGCCCCGAGCGAATCGGGTCGGCGGTGGACGTCCGGCTGCTGCGGGCGGGCGAACCCAAGACCGTGTCCGTGGTGATCGCCGCGCGCCCGCAAGGATGAGCCTGCGGGTCCGGCTTCTCGCGACCGACCCGGTCCGCCGGCATGGCCTGTGCGCCGTGCTGGCGGAGGCGGGGCACGCGGTGGTTACGGACGTGCCTGACGTTGTCCTGTGCGATTCAGGGGCCGGTACGCCCCGGGAAGCCGAGGCGCCGGTTCTGGCCCTGACCGACCGCATCCCGGCCAACCCGCCCGCCGGAGTCTTGCCGCGCGACGCGACCCCCGAGCATATCGATGCGGCGTTGCGAGCGGTGGCGGCGGGGTTGATCGTACGGGCGCCTGGGCCGTCGGAGGCGGCGGGTTTCGCCATGGCCCCGGACGATTCCCCCCTGACCCCGCGGGAGACGGAAATCCTGACCCTGATCGGCCAGGGGTTCAGCAACAAAGCCGTCGCTCGGCGGCTGGGTATTTCGGTGCACACGGTGAAGTTTCACATCGAGGCGTTGTTCGGGAAGCTCGATGCCTCCAGCCGGGCGGAGGCAGTGGCGAAGGGGTTGGTGGGTGGGGTGATTGAGTTGTAGGGTGGGGGGTAAGGCTGGTTTTCAACCCGGAGCGGACGTTCGTTACCGGGGTTCAACATAGACTTCCTCGCTGATGGGCGAATTCTTGATAAAATAGGTTATCAAGAGGTCATGGCGAGGTAGGCCAGTTAGAAAACGGGGTGGCGCTTGACTTCGCCCATTTGATCGGTATATGCGTGCACGTCTGCATTGAATGGGAGCGCAGGCGTTGCCGCAAGTTACAAAGGACTGGATCCTTGGCATGGACAAAGCTCAATTAGAAAAAGTCCTCGCCCTTGGCGCCTATAATCGACGCGCTGTCCTACTTTTTATCCATACTGATGAATGGTTCCATGCACACTTTGACCGAGGGCGAAGCCGGAAGCAGAAAGAAGAAATATTCTGGGCCTTCTTCATTCCATATTATACGCTATGGGCTTCAATGGTCTATGTTGTCCACGAAGGGCTTACCGAACTAGAAGTTGAAGACAAAAAACTCGAAAAAATAAGAGTGGCTGTTGATATGCGTCTCTTAAAGAGGTTTAGGAACGCGACATTCCATTTTCAGACTAGATTTCGCAGCCCTAAACACGACGAGTTTATTACGCAGAAGGGGTTCGGTATAGCGAGAGAATTGTTCGAGAGACAGGATTTTCTCGTCAGAAAAATGATCCGATTTAGCAAGGATAACCCGCATTCAGCATCTTCAATTATGTGACCGATCCACCTCCCACGACCGTAATTCAGGCGTCCCGCATCGGACTGACTTACTGGACTTGCAACCCTTTAATTTCATAGGGGTGATTTTTCGTCCAGTAACTTACCCGTTGATGGACGGTCACGCGATTTTGTGTGTGTCGGCGCAGAATGGGCTATATGTTAACTGGCGGCCTATTCTCTCGCACGCACTCTGTCGCGCATACCGAATATAAAAGAGTCAGGCCCACGTATCTCGATGAATTCAACATCGATCTTGTGTCGCGCATACTTTCTAGCAAGAGATTCAACAGATGGATGCTTGCACGATGAGATAACCAAGTCCTCCGCACACTGCGCAATGGCACGGTTGATGCGACGGACGCCGCGAGTCTCAATTGTTGCATGGCGCACCGCCCCTTTGGGCGGTTGAGAAAAATCAGGGTCGGTCTGCGGTCTCTCCTTAGTGTCCCAATGCAGGCAGAGGTTGGGCGAGATAGGAAGATATCTTGGCAAGCTTGGCTTGCCTCCTCGCCATATCCCCGGATCGTCAAAAGAGGCAGGATTATCACTCGTCAAAAATCCCGTGCCAGAGTTGTTCTTGATGATGATCCAGTTGGAATTGTAAAGCGTCCATGCCAGTCTCATAACATGCCGAACTCGCATTGCCCGCATCGCGTCCGGCTCTGTGTCGAGGCGATACATCCCAGAGTCGAACGCTTGCAGCATCTCTTTTAGCTTCGCGTCGGGTCGGCCTGCTTGGGTTTTTAACGCGTCGGTTGCGCGAAGGTGCTGCATGACAGCATAATCGTGCGATTTCACATCGACCCGCAGCCTCGCCGGAGTGCATACCAACAGATTGCCCCAATAGCCTGCGATGGCCATTTTCGTGGTCTGCGACGGCCTCCCAGTCTGCAAATCGGCAACTGCCGGATTCCATTCCGATTCAAACATCTTGCGATATTGTCCAAGGAGCGTTGGATCAGACAGAAAGTCTTTGATGATATCTCCGTCCAACTCCCGGCAAATGTCCTTAGGGTGGCAAGGAAAATATTTCCCGTCAGACTTGCGGTAGGCGTGAAGCATTTTGTCGGGTCCAACGAAATGCTTTAGGTAGGTCTCTGCAACATAGTGGTCTTTCGGCATACCTAGTTGAGCCTCGAAATCGTGCTGCTGCTGACGTTATAGCTCCGCGCGATCTCACTTAGCAACTCCCCACCCTCGCGCCGCGCAAGCGCCTCCTGCCTCTGGTGCGCCGTGAGCTTGAACGGTCGGCCGAGGCTCTTCCCTCGTGCCTTGGCGCGGGCGCGGCCTTCGCCTGTCCGTGCACGGATCAACTCGCGTTCGAACTCCGCCAGCCCGCCAAGCACGGTCAGCATCAGCCGCCCGTGCGCCGTCGTCGTGTCCGCCCATGTATCGCCGAGGGATCGGAAGCCCGCCTTGCGCTCGGTGATCGTGGCGAGTGTGTTCAACAGGTCGCGCGCGTTGCCCGGCTCGTCAGCCGTTCAAGCGATTGCCCACACCCAGCCATTGGCACCGCTTGACCCCCGCCCCAGCCCCTCCCACCCTGCGCCCAACCGACAAATGGGAGCCCGCCATGCCGCTTCTCGCCCTTCCCGCCGTCTTCATGCGCGGCGGCACCAGCCGAGCCGTCATGTTCCACGCGAAGGACCTGCCGGAGCGGGCGGCCTGGGACCCCATCTTCATGGCCGCCATGGGCACTCCAGACCCCAACGGCCGCCAACTCAACGGCATGGGCGGCGGCATTTCCTCGCTCTCGAAAGTCTGCGTCCTGGCCCCCTCCGCCCGAGACGATGCAGACATAGACTACACCTTCGCCCAGGTGCAGATCAAAGACGCCTCCGTCGACTACCGCGGCAACTGCGGCAACATGTCCTCCGCCGTCGGCCCTTTCGCGGTGGATGAGGGCATCGTCCGCCCCAACGGCGAGACCGCCGTGGTGCGCATCTTCAACACCAACACCCGGAAAATCATCCGCTCGACCTTTCCTCTACAAGATGGCCGCGCCGCAACGGACGGCACCATGGCGATCCCGGGCGTCCACGGCTTCGGCGCCCCCGTGAAGCTGGACTTCCTGACCCCAGGCGGTGCCACCACCGGCAAGCTGCTGCCCACCGGCCACGTAACGGACTGGCTGGACGTGGAGGGTCTCGGCAGGTTGGAAGTCTCCTGCGTCGACGCCGCCAACGCCTGCGTGTTCGTGCGCGCCCGCGACCTCGGCCTCACCGGGCGGGAACTGCCGGACGCGCTGGACGCCAACACCGACCTGCTGGCCACGCTGCAAAAAATCCGCCGCGCCGCCTCCGTCGCCATGGGCATCGCCAAGGACGAGAATGAGGCCCGCACCATCGCCGGCGTCCCCATCATCGGCTTTGTCGCCCCCGCCATGGATGCCCCCACCCTGTCCGGCATCCCCATCGCCGCGTCCGAGGTCGACCTGACCGCCCGCTTCCTGTCCAACGGCCAACCTCACAGAGCACTGCCCCTGACCGCGTCGCTGTGCACGGCGGTCGCGGCGCGGATCGAGGGCACCGTCGCCCACCAGGCCGCCGGAGGCGCGACGGACGGACCCATCCGCATCGGCATGCCCTCCGGCATCCTGACGGTGGATGCCGACGTCGGCCGCGAC
>JANXTL010000218.1 GCA_025352375.1 Acetobacteraceae bacterium
GATGGAGATGAAACTCCGCCGACCCTCCCAGCCGCGCGCCAAATCGGCACAAAAAACCGATCCCGACGATCCCCTGAATTTCAGCATGCCGACGTTGGAGGAACTCGAGGCCCAGATCCGCCGTCGTTCCGTCGGCCGCACGATCGCCGATATCTGCATGGACCTCGGCGTCACCCCCAGCGGCTGCGAGAGCGGGTTCTGGTATGAAATCTACCAGATACTGTCGCATTTCGGCGGCAAGTTCGAGCATGTCTTCGGCGTTCAGCAAAGCCGGAAGGAATCGTTCCAGAAGGAACGGGATAAGCTGCCGGAAACCTGGACCTTCGACTGGCGGGACCGCCCGAAGGAGGCGATCCGCCAAATTTTGGGATACCTGCTTGGCGAGACACCGCCCCGCGGCCCGCCGATCCCACAGCTGCTCACCGCCTCGCCATAACGGTCTGGACGTCCCCGCTCGGATTCGGGCGGGGCGGCGCGTTGGCGCTTGCTTGTCCCGCAGCCGCCACCGAAGCCTAGCCGAACGTCAGTCCGCGATACAGGTCCGTGAGCGGCAGGCTGACGCCCAGTCCCGGCAGATGGATGGTCCCCGCCGTCAGCGCGGTGGCCATCCAGTCGCCGCCTGGTTCGCGATGCAGCACCGTCGCCCCGATCGTGGTCTGCTCCAGCAGCACATAGGTGCGCAACGAGGGGATCGCGGCGTAGTCGATCGGTTTTTCCACGCGGTCGGTGGTGGCGGTGTCGGCGGACAGAACCTCGAAGATCGCGACCGCGTCGGTTAACGTGCGGGTGGTTTGGTCGAGTGGTTCGGCGCTGACCAGGACATCCGGATAGCGTATCTGACTGCCGATCCGGAGCCGCATTTCATGCAACGCCCGGAAGGGTAGGCCGCTCAACAGGCTGCCAAGCAGCAGGCGCAGATTGAAGACAATCTCTTGGTGCGCGACGGTGCCACCGGTCATCGGCACGATATCCCGGCCGTTGAACTCATACCTACCCTCCTGCCGGTCTTCCCAGGCGAGGAAGGTTTCAGTGATCCGGGTCCGGGTCAACACGGTGTCCATGCCCGGTTCATAGCAGAAGGCCGGGCGGTGGGTCCAATCCTATAACCGCCGCAACGGCAACGTCGCCGCCATTGCCACGATGATGCAGGCGAAACAGGCCACCGTCAGGAACACGCCCCGGAAGGCTGCCGCGACCTCCTGCTGCACCAACGCCCGATGGTCCGCCGTCAGCGCCGCCAGTACGCCGGGGCCCTGGCGCACCATGTCGAAGAACAATGCGGCGGTGTCCTGGTTCATTGCCGACAGGATGCCGAACAGCACCGCTCCGGCCGCTGCCGCGCCGAACGCCGATCCCAGCGACCGCGATAGCTGGGCCGAGGCCGCCGCCGCCCCCAAATTCCGCACGCCGCCGACCGCCTGAACCGTGATTTGCGCCGTCAGCATTGCCGATCCCTGGCAAACCCCGCCCAACGCCAGGACCCAGGCCAGCTCGATCTTGCTGAGGTGAGGCGCCCAGAGTGCCAGAGCAAACAAGGTCAGCGCCGTGATCGTCAGGCCGACCATGGGAAACACCGCGGTCCGCCCGGTGCGGGTGATCAACCAGCCGGTGATGACCGAACCCGAGCTGACGGCGGCGGTCAGAGGGATCAGCAGCAACCCAGCCTCCCCGGGGGAGGCGCCGGCCACCACCACGAAATAGACCGGCAGGAAGGTGATCATCGCCGTCAGGGAGGCCCCCGAGCAGGCGGCCATGACATCGGCGCGCCAGAAGGAGGGGATTTTCATCAACGGCAATGCCAACAGCGGCGATTTAGCGCGCTTCTGTTGCCAGAGCAGGGCCGCGAGCGCCGCTCCGGCAAAGGCCAGCAGCAGGCCGAGGCGGAGCAGGGTGGCGGGATCGAGTTTCTGGAGCTGGGAGACTGCCAGCAGCAACGGCAGAATGAACATCGTCAGCAGCGCCATGCCGGGCAGGTCGAACCCCGCCCGCACGCCGGACGGCTGGCTTTTCGGCAGGCGCATCACCAGGGCGATGGCGATCAGGCCCAGCGGCAGGTAAGCCAGGAACACGGCGTGCCAGCCCCACATTTGCGTTATAAATCCGCCGGCTACGGGGCCGATAGTGGCTCCGGCCACGATGTTGGCGGACAAATAGCCTTGGTAGGAGCCCCGTTCGCGCGGCGGCACGAGTTCGCCCAACAGCGCCTGGGCGAGCGTCATCAGCCCCCCGCCACCCAACCCTTGCAACACCCGCGCGGCCAGGAGCAGCGGGAGCGTGGGTGCCAGGGCGCATAGGACCGAAGCAACCATGAACACGCTCAAGGCCACCACCATGATCCGCCGCCGCCCAAACGAGTCCGCCAGCCGCCCGTAGGCCGGGGCGGCCACGGTGCTGGCGATCAGGTTAGCGACGACGATCCAGGAAAGCTTGTCGACCTCCCCCAGGCTGGCGGCGATCGCCGGTAGCGCCGTCGCGACCACGGTGCCATCGGCGGCGGCGAGGAAGACCGGCAAAACGATGGGGGGCACCACCGTCCGGAAGAGGCTCCGGGTTGGGGGGGCGATGGGGGTTTCGTCGGTCACGTTTCCCTGGGGTTATGCGTTGCGGCGACGGTGTGGCACGATGTTGGGCTACAAGCCTAGAGCCGAGGAAACGACCCTGCCGTCATGAGCGTCACTCAAACCAAGGGCGGCATCTTCACCTGCACCGGCCGGCAATGGCTGATCCTGCTGATGGTGCAACTATCCAACCTACTGTTCGGTATGACCATCACGCTCGCCAACGTGGTGCTGCCGGAGGTGCGGGGAGCGCTGTCGGCCACCCAGGACGAAATCTCCTGGGTGATCACACTCAATCTTGTCGCCACGGCTGTCGCCACACCGCTGACGGGTTGGCTGTCGGCACGCCTCGGTTGGCGCACGCTGATGTTTGCCACCGTCGCCGGGTTTACCGTGTCGTCGTTCTTGTGCGGCCTGGCGAACAGTCTGGAGGCGTTGATTCTGTTTCGCGTCCTGCAGGGTATTTTCGGGGCGCCGATCATGCCGCTGGGCCAGGCGATTCTGCTGGCGTCTTTCCCTCGCCATTTACAAGCGACCGCGTTGGTGATTTGGGGCGTCGGCGCGGTGTTCGGTCCCGTACTCGGTCCCGTCCTGGGTGCGATGGCGACTGAAGCCTATAACTGGCGCGCCGCGTTTTTCATGATCGTGCCGCCGGGTTTCGCCGCCATGACATGCGTTTGGTTCGCGTTGTCGGACCGGACCGAACGCACCCGTACGCGGTTCGATTGGACCGGTTTTCTGACGCTGTCGGTCGCCATCCTGGCGGCGCAGCTCATCATGGATCGTGGGCAGCGATGGGATTGGTTCGCCGCTCAAGAAATCGTGCTTCTCACCGTTGTCGGTCTGGTCGCGTTCTGGATGTTCGTGGTGCATTGCCTGACCGCGACGCACCCATTCCTCAATCCGCGGTTGCTGCTGGACCGCAATTTCTCGATCGGCATCGCGCTGGCCTTCGTGATGGGCATGCTGAGCTTCACCACGCTGACGCTGTTTCCCAGCCTGCTGCACGACCTCCGCGGTTATCCGGACAGTGTCATCGGTTCGCTGTTGGCGGCGCGCGGGTTGGGCAACTGGCTGGCCTTTCTGGTGATTGTCCCGTTCACCAAGGCAGCACCGAGGTTCGCGATCGCATGCGGGTTGGCGTTGCAGGCCGCGGCAGGCCTGTACATGGCGCAATTCGATATCAACCTGACCTTCTTCGACGTGTTCTGGACGAATATGCTGCAGGGCTTCGGCCAGAGTATCGCCTTTACCCCCATGACCGTCATGGCCTTCGCGACGCTGCCGTCGCATCTGATTACCGAGGGTTCCGCCATCTTCACCTTGCTGCGCAATTTCGGATCCAGCCTGTTTATCTCGCTGTGTGTGATGATTTTGTTGCGCTCCACCGCGACCAACTACGCCCGCATGACCGAGTTCATTTCGCCGTTTAACAAGACGCTGGTATTTCCGGCCATGCCGTCGCAATGGGACCTTGAAACCTTGGTTGGCCTGCAGCGGGTATCCAACGAAATCGTCAGGCAGGCGGCAATGATCGGTTACATCGATGCGTTTTACCTCATGGGCTTCGCCGCGGCGGTTGCCGTGCCGCTGTCGGCGATGATGCGCCGGCGCCCGGCGGCGGGTTGAGGTCAAGCCGTTGTGCTGAGATCCGGCCAAAACTGCCGCAGGGGAGAGTGGCGGACGACCGAACGCACCGAATCCTGGTCGTCCGGCGTCATCGCTGAACGCCAAGCGTCTGCCGCGGCGATGGAATCGCGAAACACCGTGTAATATCCGGTGGAGCTGGCGTCGCCAGTACTGCGGCCGATGAACGCCTCGGTCTGTTGGTTCCAGTCCAGGCCGCAATAAGCGAACAAGTCGCGCGCGACGTCCGCCGGGTTGGCACATAAATCTTCATAGATAACAAGCCGGGCGTTCGGCAACGTTTTCAACGCCCGCAGCGCCATCTCGTTGAACCGGACCCAGTCCCAGGCGTATTTCGCGGCATCGGGCAGGGCTTGGAAATCTGCCTCATTGAGGCCGCGAGCGGCCGCGTAACGGAGGGTGAGTACCTCCTCGAACGGCATGTCGGTGCCAGATCGGCGCAGCGAAAAGCGGCCTTGGCGGTTGCCGCGCATCACCGATGCGACCTGCCCGCAGGGGTGCCGCAGAATCACGATCGTTCGGCTGTCCGGTAGCGCTCGGGCGAAGGCTCCAACGCCGTCGCACCAGTCGATCGATTTCACGGCCAAGCGTTTGCCATGGCCGAGGTCGGGCGCTGGCAAGCGGGCAATTCGGTCGCCGATGGCCGGCAGTCTTGTGCCGGCGGCCAGAAGGGCGGTCAATCCGGTGCGCAACCAGTAGGCCGGCGCGGATTGCCATGATTTCCGGAAGAACGGGCGTTTGAGCGCGGTGCGCTGGCTGCAGTCGTTCGCCCAGTGTTCCACGACCGCGCGCATATCGGCGTCGGGCGGCGGCGGATGGCAGTGATCCGGTTCATGCCGGTACAATACGTCTGGGTGGCTGTCGAATATTTTACCGAACCATGTGGTGCCCGATCGTTGGGCGCCGAGCAGAAGGATGGGATTGTCGGTTAGGTTCATGCTGGTGTCAGACCATGCCGGCGAACAATTCGCGCGCTTGCAGCATATCGCCGAGGGACCCGAACGCGTTGGTGTAATGACCGCTGTAGCCGCGCGATTCCAGGGCTTCGAACAAGCGGGGAAAATCGAAGTCGCCTTTGCCGGGCGCCAGATGTTCTTCGGTGCCGTTACGGAAACAGTCGGCGAGTCGAACCTCCTGGACCCGGTGCAAAGGGATTTCGGCAAGAAATCCCTCAACGCCCTCTGGCTCCAGATGGGCGTGATTGGCGGTGAAGGACAGCGCGAAGGCGGGAGAGTCGATCTTTTCGTAGTAATACCGCCATTCCGCCAAGGTATGAGCGAGGTAGTGGACCTCGGCGTCTTTCGGTTCCTTGTTCAGGTTTTCCAGGAGAATAAGGGCGCCTTTGGTTTCCGCGTAGGCGACGACGCGTTGCAGGCGCTCCAGCCCGGTTCGCATGCGCATCGGGATGTCGTCGGTGAAATGGAAGCCCGCGTGCACCACGATCCATCCGGCGCCGAGCAGGACGGCGGCATCGATGTAGGCGCGCAGGTAGGCGTCGACGGCTTCGCCCACCAGCGGCGCGTATTCCGCCACGTTGACCGCCGACAAGGTATGCAGGCCCAGCCGAATCCCATGCCTGTCGCAAGCCGCACGAATATCCCCCGCTCGGGACGCATCGAAGCTGGTGACGATGTTGGCGCCGGTGTCCAGCTGCACGTCGATAATGCCCACGCCGTTCGCGGCGGCCCAGGCGATCGCGTCCTCGAGCCGCAGTTTGCGGCCGATGTCGATGCCAATGCGGGCGCGGAAGCAGGGGTTCATAGGCGGGTCCTTCGGTAACGGCGGGGCAGGGTGGCCCAATAGGTGGCGTCGGGTAAACGCCCCGCCCAAAATCGGAGGTTACGACATGCTCATCCTGACCAAACGTCAATTGTCGGTCGGTGCGGCCGGCGGCGCGGACTTTCCCGTGGATGCGTTCCTGGCGTGCTGGCACAGGCATTACGCCGTGGTGGCCGCCGGTGGGGTGAAGTTGAAACCCGGCGTGATGCCGTTGTTGGATACGCTCGACGCGTTGGGCTTGCCGCGTGCCATCGCCACATCGTCCCGCCACGAGACCGCGCACAATCATCTGACCGCGCATGCGCTGACCGATCGCTTCCACACGGTCGTTGCGCACGGGGACAGTGCCGCCAGCAAGCCCGCGCCCGATCCCTATCTGCTGGCCGCCTCGCAGCTCGGCGTCTTACCTTCGCTCTGCCTGGCGCTGGAGGGTTCCCATAACCGGGTTCGTTCCGCGTCCTCCGCCGGCATGATGACGGTGATGGTGCCGGATCTTCTGGAAGCGACCGACGAAATCGCGGCTTTGTGCACGTTCGTGGCGACGGATCTGCATGCGGTGCGAGAGGCGGTTTTACGGGCACACCGTTGACAGCGGCGCCGGCCGGTTCCCCAATCGGGGTAACGAAGCACGGAACGCCCCGCCATGAACGACGCCAGTTTTTTGCCCACATCCTCCGACCCCGTATCCCGAGCGCGCGCGCTTGGTCCGGCGATCGCGGCGGCGGCGGATCAGATCGAGCACACGCAGACCATCCCCGAACCACTCTGGTCGCAGGTGGTCCAGGCCCGTATGCCCCGGCTGTTGTTGCCTCGATCGGTTGGCGGCGATCAGGTGGAACCCTGGATTTATATGCGCGCAATCGAAGAAATCAGCCGGTTCGACGGGTCGTTGGGCTGGAACCTGTTCGTGGCCAACAGCGCCGCGCTGATAGCGCCGTTCATCCCGCTGGAATCGGCGCGGACAATCTACGCCGACCCGCGTGCCGCCATCGCATGGGGGCCGCCGAACCAGCACAAGGCCATCGCGGTGCCGGGCGGCTATCGCATCACCGGGGAATGGCATTTTGCCAGCTGCTGCCGGCAGGCAACCTGGATGGGTGCCCACGCGCAGGTGGTGGAACCCGATGGAACGTTGCGCCTGAACCGCTTCGGCCGCCCGACCGTGCGAACGTTGCTGTACCCTGCGGAACACGCGGTTCATATCGAGGATTGGAACACCCTGGGCATGCGCGGCACCGCGTCCGAGGGTTACACGCTGAATAACTTATTCGTGCCGGAAGAATTTACCGGCACACGGGAGGATCCAACGCTACGACGCGATACCGGACCATTGTATGCATTCACCATGCAGGGGCTGTACGCGGTCGGCGTATCCGCGGTCGCATTTGGAATCGCGCGTGCCATGCTGGATGCGTTGAAATCCCTGGCGGCGGATAAAGCCCCGCGCGGGCTGGTGCGCATGGCCGACAGCCCCGTCGTGCAGTCGGAATTTGCCAAGCGGGAGGGGGTGTTGGGTGCAGCCCGAGCCTACCTGGTCGAGACATTGCGCGATATTTACGACAAAGCCGACGACGTGGAAGCAATCGACACCGAGGATCGGGTCAGCCTGCGTCTGGCGTGCGCCCACGGCACCCATGCTGCCATCGAAATCGCCGACTACGTCTACAAGGCCGCCGGCACATCCGCGATCTTCAAAGGCACCCCGTTTGAGCGGCGGTTCCGCGACATGCACACTTTGTCGCAACAAATACAATCCCGCGACGCCCATTTCGAGGCTGTGGGACGCGTGATGTTCAACGGCGACCCGGATGGGTTGTTTTTGTGATCCCGAACGTCCTACCCCGTCATCCCCGGGCTTGTCTCGGGACCAATCGCGGCACACCGATCGAGTGTTCGCATCCCTTATCTCAAACCTTGGAGACCACCCCATGACCGAACTGACCCTGGCCAAAGCCCAAACCGCGATCGCCGCGATGCTCGCCTACAGCCGCGAACACAAGCTCAGCCCCATGGCCGCGGCGGTGTTGGATGCACGCGGTGTGTTGAAGGCTTATGCGGCCGAGGAAGGCACCGCACTCCGCCGCGCCGATATCGCGATCGGCAAGGCATACGGAGCGTTGGCGATGGGCGTCGGCTCCAAGACATTGGGCGTCCGCGCGGTGGAGCGGCCGCACTTCATCAATGCCGTGAACGGCGCGATCGGCGGATCGATGATCCCCGTAGCCGGCGGCGTGCTGATCCGCGGTTCCGACGGCAGCATCATCGGCTGCATGGGCACCACGGGCGACAGCTCGGACAACGACGATCTGGCGGCGCGCGCGGGGCTGGCAGCGGCGGGGCTGACGGCGGATCCGAGCTGAACCATCGGGCATTGGCACGACACGATCGTTCAACTGGTGTGTTACGCTGCCGTCAGCCGGCCAGAAGTGCCGGCGCCGCCGGAGATGCACATGGAGCTTTCCATACCCGAGGCCAAATCGCGATTCGCCGAAGCAGCCGACGCCGCGGCGCGCGGTGAGCGCGTTGTCGTGACCAAGGATGGCCGTCCGTTCGTCGAGATGGTTCCGGCGCAAAGGGCGGCCGGTATGGATTTCGCGAAAGCGGCCCTGGTTCGCCGCGCGCTCGGGATCGATGGCCTTAACGTTGGATCGCCAGCCGATTCCGACGATCCAGGATTCAGCCGGCAGGCGCGCGACCTCGATCCGTGACGGAACGCGTCAGTTGGCGGAGTCCGGCCAGAAATCCGGATCGGCGGCTTGCCGATACGACCACGGGCACGCGGCAGGAAAAGTAGCCTCTGGCAGACCGGTTTCACCCGCCGCCATCAAGATCGCCGACGCGTAGGCATCCGCCAGCACCGGCGTCAGTTGCGCCCGCAGACTTGGGTTGTCGTCGAGGTGACGGACAAGATCGCGACGCTGCACCTTGATGGTGTAGCGCCAACTATTGCCACGCAACCCCGGCTGGAACCGCCATTTGAGCATTTGCAGCAATAGCACGGTCAGCCGGCTAACCAATTCGCGCTTCTCGCTTTTGCCTATGCTTTCGATTTCTTCGGCGATGTGCGCGATGTCTGCGTTGGAAAGGTTTCCCGCGCGTAGCAGGGAGGCTTGCTGGTTGGCCCATGCGTAGAAGTCGGCGTCGTAGAGCGAGGTCATCGTGTCCCTCTCGTCCCTGGCGTGCGCGCCATGGCGCT
>JANXTL010000276.1 GCA_025352375.1 Acetobacteraceae bacterium
CGGGCTGGCCAGGCCAGCCCCGAGGTCAGATCAGTCCCCGGATCGTCTCCAATTGCGCCGGATCGTCCGCGGGAACGACGCACAGAACATCGTCCACGCCCATTCCTTCCAGGCGCTTCAGCCGTTCCTTCGCCTCGGCCGGGGTGCATTGCAGGGTAATTTTCGGCACGTGATGCGAAATCCCCAGCACCGCGTCGGGACGGAAATCGGTGAACACGTTGGCCAGGATTACCCGTTTACCCCCCTGCTCGCGGTACATCTTGATGCCGAGTTCCAGGTCTTCGTACGACCCGTGGATGCCGGACGCGATCCAGCCCTGGCAATGCTGCGCTGCCAGATTGATCCAGCGTTGGCTGCGCCAGGCCCCGAGCATGACGGGCGGGCCGCCTTCGGTGCCGGGCCAGACGGAGATGGCGGGGCCGTAGACGGGTTCGCCGTTCCATACTTTTTGCATGACCGCGAGGTAGGCCGGCAGGGTTTTGAAGCGTACCTCGAAATCCCCCTGGATGGCATCGAAATCGGCCTTGGTCGATCCGCTGCCGACACCGAAGCGCAGCCGCCCGTTGGTCAGCAAATTCAGGGTCTGCACGCGGTGCGCATGCTCCACCGGGTGGCGCAGCGGAAGCTGCACGACGCAGGTGCCGAGTTCGATGGTTTTGGTGGTCGCGGCCAGGGCGCCGAGCAGCACCAACGGGTCCAGAGTGTGGAAGCCGCGGGCGAAGGCGTCGGTGACCCATAGGCCTTCGAAGCCCAGCCTTTCAACGTTTTGGGCGATCGAGACCACTTGCTCGATGACGGGCGTGCCGCTGGTTTCCGCCATCCGGCGCGGGATGGTGACGATTCCGAGTTTCATTTTTGGACTCCGTTCAACGGCCTGCAAAACGAGCGTGGCGCTTCTCACGGAAGGCGGCAACACCCTCGGCGTGATCCTCGGTCATGCCGGCGTATTTTTGCTCTCGGGCTTCCAGGTCGAGTTGCTGTTCCAGCGTGTTGTCCAGGCTGGCCCAATACATGCGGCGGATCATGCCCAGCGACTTCGGCCCGTCGGCAAGGGAAGTCGCCAGTTCCAACGCTTTCGGCAACAGATCGCCATCGTCGACCAGCCGGTTGATCATGCCCCATTCCAGCGCCTTCTCCGCCGGCAGGCGTTCAGCGAGCAGAGAGAGTTCCATTGCTCGGGCGACCCCGATCAGGCGCGGCAGGATGTATGACGATCCGGCGTCCGGTACTAATCCGATACGGGCAAACGCTTGCAGGAACGATGCCGATTTCCCCGCGATCTTGATATCGCCGCACAGGGCAAGGCTCATGCCAGCCCCCGCCGCGATGCCATTGATGGCGGTGACGATGGGGATATCCATGTTCCGGATGCGGATCAGCGTCGGATTGTACCAGGCTTCCAGGTCGCTTTTGACCTTGCCGCGCAGTTCTGCCTCTCGGTCGCGCGGGGGGCGGTTGGGGTCGTTCAAATTCGCGCCCGAGCAGAATGCCCGGCCCGCGCCGGTGATCATCAGGCAACGGGCGCCGCTGGTATCGACGGCGTCCAGCGCCTCGGTCAGGTCCTGCTTGAGGTAAAACCCGAGTGCATTGAGCACGCTGGGGTCGTTCAACGTGACGATGGCCACTTTATCCTGGATTTCCAGACGGACGCGATCGTGTTTCATGACGGGGACACCTTGTTGACGATGTGGTTGGGCGTATTGGACGCGAACAATCCGGTTTTAAGCCCGCCGAGGGTGCGGATCATCTCGCGATGCAGGAACGGGACGCGTTTCATCGGATGAAAGAACGCGTCGCGCAATGCCGGCAGGGTGCGGGAATCGGACTGGAAGAAAGCGGTCATCAGCAGGCTGGCATATTGGTAGAACCGCACATGGTTTTTCCGCGCTTTCGCATAAAGCTGAAAGGCCTGCGGCAGGTCTTCGGTCGCCGAAAGCGCGTCCGCCAATACCACCGCGTCGATCAGCGCCTGATTGGCGCCTTGCCCGAGCTGAGGGGAGGTTGCATGGGCGGCATCTCCGGTCAGCAGAAGGTTACCGCGCCAGGGGCGGGACTCAATGAAATGAATGTAGGTTGCGTGGGTGAAATCGTCGGCGCTGTGCAATGCGTCCATTACCGGACCCAGTTCGGGCCAGAGCGTCCGCGCCCCGTCCCGCCACGCTTCGAAGCCGTTGCGCCAGGCTGGGTAGTTTTCTGCCCGCAGGCTCCAGAATATCGCGGCCATCGGTGCTTCGTTCGGGGCGCGCAGGCCGACGGGCAGGTAGCCGAGCATGATGCGGGCGGCGACGTATCGCTGCGCCAGGGTGGCGTTGGCGATGCCGATATCCGGAACCGAGGCCCAGACGGCGCCAAAGGGAAACGCTGAGGTGCGCTTGCCGGACACGAAGGGCCGCAGCATGGAACGCGCCCCCGAGGCGTCGATTACCAGATCGGCACCGGACAGCGTGGGGTCGGTCGGGGAGGTTACTTCATGTCCGAGTTCCAGCCTGGCGCCGCAGGTTTGGAATGCCTCCCACAACACAAGATGCAGCGCCGCGCGATGGATTCCGACGGCGTAAAAATCGGGGGCGAGGTCGGTGTAGCGCAGGTCGAAGATCGTGCGTCCGGACGCCGTCATGCCGTGCAGATAGGTGATGCGGTGGCCCAGGGCCTCCAGCGCGGTTCGCAAGCCTAGGCGATCCATCGCGGCGAGGCCGGTCGGCTGTATCAGCAAGCCGGAACCGAGCGGGCGCGGTTCGGTAAATCGTTCGAGGACTGTGACGGTGTGGCCGAGGCGTGACAGCAGGATGCCGTGGGCCAGGCCGCCGACACCCGCCCCGACAACGGCGATTCGCAGGCGTTTCAGATCACGCCCTCGGCTTTCAGAGTGTCCATGTCGCCGGCGGACAGACCGAGCCATTCGCCGTAGACGGATTGGTTGTGTTCGCCAACATGGGGGCTGAGCGAGGTTGGAACTTTGTCGGTCCCGTGGAATCGGAGCGCGGAATTTTGCAACACGATAGGATATTCGTAATCGTAATGATCGACCCATTCCAGGGTGCCGCGGCCGTGCATGTGGGGGTCGTTCATGACCTCCTCGATGTCGCGCACCGGGGCACAGGGGACTTTTTCGCGGCCGGTGGCGGCGAAGATGGCGGCGCGGGTATTCGCCCGCGTCCAGGTGCGGACGACGTCTTCCGTGGCTTCGTAGTTGGCGATGCGCGCGGTGTTGGTGACGAAACGGGGGTCATCCTTCAGATCTTCCCGGCCCATCGCGCGCAGGAGGTTTTGCCACTGGCCTTCGGTCACCAGAATAATCGCAACATGACCATCGGCCGCTTCGTAGACGTTGTACGGCGCCCGGTTATGATTGGCGAAAGCGTTGCCGGTGCGCGCGGGGATTTTTCGGCCGGCGCGGTGGTATTGATCCAGCACCGTTGCGAGGCAGGGATAGACCGCCTCGACCATCGCGACCTCGATCAGGCGTCCGACGCCGGTGCGGGCTTGTTCCAGCAGGCCGGTCATCAGCGCCCCATACAGATGCGCACCGCCGAGGATATCGACGTAGGGTGCGCCGGTCCGCAGGGGCGGTCCATCGGCGAAGCCCGTGGTGCTCATGACGCCGGACGCGGCCTGGACGGTGAAATCCATTGCCAGGTTATCGCGGTCGGGCCCCGACAGGCCGAAACCGGTGGCAGAGGCATAGACCATGCGTGGATTGATTTCGTGCAGCACTGAAAAACCGACGCCCAATCGGTCCATCACGCCGGGTGCGTAATTTTCCACCAATGCGTCCGCTTTCGGCACGAGACGGCGCAATATTTCCTTGCCCTTATCGGTCTTCAAATTCAGCGTGATGCCGCGCTTGTTGGCATTCAGCATCGCCACTGGCATCGACGTTTCCTTACCGGGCGGGGCCATCAGGCGCAGGCTTTCGCCACCCGGCGGTTCGATCTTGATCACGTCGGCGCCGGCCTTGGCGGCCATGAACGTTGCGTACGGCCCTTGGTAGAACTGGGTGAAATCCAGGATGGTGTAGCCCGATAGCGGCGTGTTGCTCATGTGTCAGATCGCTCCTTCGTCGCGCAGCGCCGTTATTTGCGCCGCCGAAAGCCCCATCCATCCACCGTATATTTCATCGTTGTGTTGGCCGACCCGGGGGCTGGGCGCCATCGTCGCCACGTCCAGCCCGTGCAGTCGTAGCGGTGTCGTCGGCATTACGACATGGCCCAGATCGGGGTGGTCCACCCATTCCAGGGCGCCGCGTCCGTGCATGTGTTCGTCGCGCATAACCTCGGTCACGTCGCGCACGGGGGCCAGGGGGATGCGGAACTTCTGGGCTTGGGCGACGGCTTCGGCTTTGGTCAGGCCGCTGGTCCAGGCGGCGACGATGGCATTGACGTCCTCGGCGCAGGCCGCGCGGTCGTGCATGGTGAGGAAGCGGGGTTCGTCCTTCAGATCGGCGCGGCCCGCGGCGTCGAGGATATTGTGCCAATGACCCTCGGTTCCCGTGTGGATCGCAACGAAACCGTCCTTTACAGGATAGACGCCGTAGGGGGAAATCGCGCCGTTGCCATCGTTACCGCTGCGTTTTGGAACTTTGCCGGTGCGGTTGTACTGCTCCAGAGATCCGGCGAGCGTGTAATAAACCGCCTCCTGCATCGCGATTTCCACCAACCGACCTTGGCCGGAACGATCGCGTTCATAGAGCGCGGTCAAAATGCCGGCGTAAAGATGCGTGCCGCCCATGAAATCGGCGACCGTGACGCCCGCTCGCACCGGCGGGCCATCCTCGAAACCGGTGACACTCATGATCCCGCTCGCGGCCTGTACGGTCAGGTCCATTGCCAAATTGTCGCGGCTGGGGCCGCTGAGGCCGTAGCCGGTGCCGGAGGCATAGATTAACCGCGGGTTCAAAGCGTGCAGCACCTCCCACCCGACGCCCAAACGGTCCATCGCGCCGGGACCGAAATTTTCCAACACGACATCGGCGCGCTTGACCATGTCGAACAGCAATTCCCGCCCGCGCGGGGTTTTCAAGTTCAGTGTGATCGCGCGCTTGTTGGCGTTCAGCATCGCGAAGGACATGGTGGTCTTCGCGCCCGGTGGCGTGCGCTTGCGCAACGGCTCCCCACCCGGCGGTTCGATCTTGATGACGTTAGCGCCAGCTTTGGCCATCAGGACCGTGGCGTAGGAGCCTTGAAAAATCTGACCGAAGTCGAGGACCGTGACGTCCGAGAGGGCGAATGTCATTGCGATTAACGTCCTTTAAATTCTGGTTTCCGCCGTTCCCGCCAGGCCTGATGGCTTTCCGCGCGGTCTTCCGTCATTTCCAGTACGGCGAAGCGGTATAAATCGGCAAGGACAGCCTCGGGCAGCGGACTGTCCAAGCCCGACCGCAACGACTCCTTCGTCACCCGCACCGCCAGCGGCGGTTGGTCGCAAATGTGCAGCGCGCATTCCATCGCCTTATCCATCAGGTTGTCCGGCGGCACCAGCCATTGCGCCAACCCGATACGGTAAGCCTCGTCCGCCGGCAGCGGGAACCCGTACGCCAAACGCGCGGCCATGCCCTTGCCCACCCAACGAGCGACGCGGACCGAACCACCTTGTGCCGGCATGATCCCCAGGCGGCTTTGCGGCAGGCGCCACTCCGCCCGCTCCGACGCCACGATCATGTCGCAGCAATAGGTGACGATGCAGCCAATGCCGATCGCGTAGCCATTCACCGCCGCGATGATGGGCTTGGAGAAATCGGTCACCAGCGCGATGGCGCTGCGTCGGCGGCGTTCGGGGAGCTCGTCCAGGAAGTCCGCCATCGACGCGTGCGCATGGGTCATGGGGTTCTTCAAATCCGCCCCGGCGCTGAACGCGTTGCCCGCCGGATCGCCCGTCAGGATCACGCAGCGGATGTCCTTATCCGCCTCCAACATAGGCAGCAGCTCGATAAAACCCTCATTATACGCATCGCACCAGGCGTTGCGCGCCTCCGGCCGGCTGAGCGTCAGGATCGCGACCTGACCGCGTTTTTCGCAGAGCAACGGCATCGCTCGTCTCCCTCCATTTTTGCGTCGCCCCACGCTAGCGGCTAAATTTCCGGCGACAAGGTGCGGGAGGGAACAAAAGATGGCCGACGACGTGGAACGCCAATACGTGGACTACGAGTGCAAAGATCGCATCGCGATCATCGCGATGAACCGGCCGGAGAAGCTGAACGCCGTCAGCGATGAGGTCGTGCGCCAGCTAATTGCCGCCATGCGCCGCTTCGACGCCGACCCGGATGCCTGGGTGGCGATCCTGTGCGGTCGCGGCCGAGCGTTTTGCAGCGGGGCGGACGTGCTGCAACGGCAGTTGCGGTCGCGCGAGGAGTTCGAGCGTCTGGGCGGTCCGCAGGGCCATGGTGCCAACGCCGGCGATCTTTTAACGCAATCGGTGAATTACAAGCCGGTGATCTGCGCGGTGCATGGCTATGTGCTGGGGTTGGGCACCGGCATGATGTTGGACTGCGACCTGATCGTCGCGGAAGAAGGCACGAAACTGCAAATTACCGAAACTTCCCGCGGCCTTGGGTCGGCCAAGCACTGGGCACAGATGCACTTTCGCAACGCTGGGGCGTTCGGCGACGACGTGGTGCTGACCGGCCGTTACTTCACCGCCGAAGAAGCGCACGCCGCGAACGTCATTAACCGCCTCGCGCCCCAAGGCAAAGCGATGGAGGTAGCGATGGAAATGGCCCGGCAGGTGGCCTCAAATCCGCCGTTGTCGGTGCGGGCCACGGTGCGCACGCGTCGATTTACGCTGGCGCAGTATACGCGGGAAGCCGCGTTCCAGATGGCACCACTGAAGTTGTATCTCAGCGAGGACTTCCACGAAGCCGCGCTCGCGTTCAAAGAGAAGCGTAAACCGCGTCCCTTCAAGGGGAAGTGAGAGGCGGCCCTGGCTCATTCTGGCCAGGGCCGTCTGCTTGTCAGTCACCGGAACGACGGCCGGGTTTACGCCCGCCACGCTTCGGTTGCGCCGCGCGGCCAAGCCCCATCTTCTTCGCGAGATTGGAGCGCGTGAGCGCGTAGCTCGGCGCCACGGTCGGGTAGTTGGACGGTAGGTTCCACCTGGCCCGATATTGATCGACCGTCATGTTATGTTCGGTCATCAAGTGGCGCTTCAACATGGTCATCTTCTTCCCGTCTTCCAGGCAGACGATGTGATCGTTAAAGACCGATTTGGTAACGGGAACAGCAGGCTGTAACGACGAGCCCGCGACCGGTGCGGGGGCCGCTGCGGCTCGGGCCGACGCTGTGCGCGCTTCCGGCGCGGGGGCACCGCTGAGTTCGGCGAGGGTGGAATGCACTTCCCGGATCAGGGTCGCCAAAGCGTCCACGGCCACGGGATTACGCTGCACATGCGCGCTGACGATTTGGGCCGTCAGGCCGAGGATATCTTCTTGCATTATTTGCTTTCCAACAGATTGCCCGGGTGCGTTTAACGGAATCTCACCACGGTTAGCGACTGATAGGACGAATGCCCACCGACTGTCTACCGGTTTGCGCCTGGACCGGTTCCGGGGCAGTATCGGCGGCGGCAAAAACAGGAGGAAAGCACGTGGAACTCGGTTTAAGCGGCAAAGTCGCACTCGTAACCGGCGCGAGCCGGGGCATTGGCGCTGCGATCTGTGTAGAACTGGCACGCGAAGGTATGGACATCTGTTTGGTCGCGCGCGACGAAGTCAAGATGCGGGAAGTCGCCGCCGGCCTGAGTAACGCCGATGTCCAAACCCATGTGCACACCGCCGATTTGCGTGCGCCCGATGCCGGCGACAAAGCCGTCGCGGCGGCGATCGCCACGTTTGGGCGACTCGATTTGGTCGTCAACAATGCCGGAGCCACGAAACGGGCCGATTTTTTCACCCTCACGGAGGAGGATTGGCAGGACGGATTCGCGCTGAAATTCCATGGCTATGTGCGGATGACTCGCGCGGCATGGCCGCATTTGCGGGCGACCCGCGGATCGGTCGTGAATATCGTCGGCATCGGCTCCCGCTCTGGGTCGGCCGAATTTACCATTGGTGGATCGGTCAACGTAGCAATTCTGAACTACACGAAAGCGATGGCCGATATCGGTGTCGAACAGGGTGTTCGGGTGAATGCGATCAACCCCGGGTTGATCGAAACGAATCGATTCACCCGAAACGTCGAGCGCACGATGCGCGAGCATACCATGACCCGGGAAGACGCAGTGAAACACTTGCTGGTGTCGCACAGGACAACCCGGGTGGGTCGTCCAGACGAGATTGGTGCATTGACCGCCTTTTTGGCATCGGAAAAAGCCGACTTTATTCAAGGCGGCATCATCGATATCGACGGCGGTGCCACACGTTCGCTTTGACGTTATCGGGGGAGCACGTTCATGCCATTCGCTGAAAATGAGGTGACCGGCCGCCTGGCGGATTATGTGGTTACGGCCGATCCGCGGGATTTGCCGTCGCATGTGCGGCATGAGGCCCTGCGATCGTTCTTCAATATTGTCGGCTGCACCATTGGCGGTGCCCGGCATGAGATCGTGGACCTCGCGGACAAGACTCTGGCGCCGTTTGCCGGGCCGCAGCAGGCGACGTTATTTGCCCGTAGCCGCAAAGCCGACATGATGCACGCGGCGCTGATCAACGCGTTCGCGTCCAGTATCTATAGCTTTGACGACACGCATGCGCAGGCCGTGGTGCACCCCTCCGGTCCGGTGGCGGCGGCGGTGCTGGCACTGGCGGAAATGCGGGCGGTGTCGGGCGACGATCTGTTGGCGGCGTTCGCTTTGGGCGTCGAACTGGAATGCCGGTTGTGCAAGGCGGTATCGGTGCCGCCGGCCCAGGGATCGATGGCATGGTCGGGCACGGGCATTTCCGGCGGATTTGGCGCCGTGGCGGCCGTCGGCAAGTTGTTAAAACTGGATACCGAACGCATGCGATGGGCGATGGGCATCGCGCTGTCGCAGGCGTCGGGATTTCGCGCCATGCACGGCAGTATGCAGGCGTCGATGATGCCGGCCCAGGGCGCACCGGTCGGCTTGCGCGCCGCGATCATGGCGGAGCGGGGGTTCACCGCGTCGCCGGTCGCGTTGGAGGGGAAGTACGGCTTCTTGACCGTGTTTTGCGATACGCCCGATCTCGACGCCTTGGCGGGCGGGCTGGGCACCCGGTTCGAGTTATTGAGCAATACCTACAAAGCGTATCCCTGCGGCATCGTCATACAACCGATTATCGATGCATGCCTGCAGCTCCGCAACGAAAAGGGAATCGCCGCCGATCGGATCGCGCGGGTGGATATACAGGCGTCTCCCGGCACGATGGCGTTGTGCAATAACCGCAACCCGAAAAACGAGTTGCAAGCGCATGTCAGTCTGCACCATTGGGTCGCGGTCGCGTTCATCCGCGGGACGGCACGCATTCAGGACATGGACACCGAAACGGCGGTCCGCGATCCCGCACTGATGGCGTTCCAGGACAAGGTGGACGCGGTACTGAACCCCGCCATCGGCTCGGACGGGACAGAGGTGACCGTGACGATGAACGACGGAACCAAGTTTGTGTGCAAGATCGACCATTGCATCGGTAGCGCGACCAACCCGATGACCGACCAGGATTTGGAGCGGAAATTCGCGGCTATGGCGGAGCCGGCGATCGGCGCGGCGCGGGCGCGGGAGTTGGTGGCGAAGACCTGGGGGGTTGGGGCGTTGGCGGATGCTGGGGAGCTGTCGCGGGCTTCGGCTTAGGGCCGTATCTGCAACAGGCGACGCGTGGCAGGCCTCCTAACCTGCGACCGGCATTTCGAAAACCTCTCCGCCGTGCATTACCTTCCGAAGCCGGCGACATAACAGCTTTCATTGTCCCGCCCGCCAATCCCCGCTATCTACCGCGCCGCACCACATCCACGGATACCATGAAACCCGGAATCGTCGTCTTCCCAGGCATCAACCGCGAGCGCGACATGGCCATCGCGCTGGAGCAGTCCTTCGGCGAGAAGCCGCGGATGATCTGGCACAAGGAAACCGATCTGTCCGGAATCGACCTCGTGGTCATCCCCGGCGGTTTTTCGTTCGGGGACTACTTGCGGTGCGGCGCGATGGCCGCACGCTCCCCGGTGATGGGTGCGATCCATCAACACGCTGCACGCGGCGGTTACATTCTGGGTATTTGCAATGGGTTCCAGATTCTCACGGAAGCCGGCCTGCTCCCTGGTGCCCTATTGAAGAATGCCTCGCTCCGCTTCCTGTCGATGGATTGCCAGCTGCGGGTCGAGCGCACCGACACCGTCTTCACCAGGCAATTCCAGAAGGGCCAGATTTTCCGAGCGGTGATGGCGCACGGGGACGGGAATTTCTTCGCCGACGACGCGACGTTGGACCGGCTTGAGGGCGAAAACCTGGTCGCGTTCCGCTACGCCGATGCTAACCTTAACGGCAGCGCGCGTGCGATCGCCGGGCTGTTCAGCGAGAATCGCCGCATTCTCGGCTTAATGCCGCACCCGGAAGACCTGGTGGACCCGCTGATGGGTGGTGCGGACGGTAAACCCCTTTTCGATGCATTGGCGGCTGCTTGATGGAACGAGACGTTAACCAGGCTCTGGCCCGCGAGTTCGGGCTGAACGCCGAAGAATACCAGCGCGTGCTGGACATCATGGGCCGCACGCCTAGCTTCACGGAGCTTGGGGTGTTCAGCGTGATGTGGTCGGAGCATTGTAGCTACAAATCGTCGCGCGTGTGGCTAAAGCAGCTACCGACCAAGGCCCCGTGGGTTATTCACGGTCCCGGTGAGAACGCCGGCGTGGTCGCCATCGGCGACGGGCTGGCGGCTATCTTCAAGATGGAAAGCCACAATCACCCCAGCTTTATCGAGCCTTACCAGGGCGCGGCGACCGGTGTGGGCGGCATTCTGCGGGATGTGTTCACGATGGGCGCCCGCCCCATCGCCAACCTGAATGCGCTGCGCTTCGGCAGCCCCGACAACCCCCGCACCAAACGCGTGGTCGACGGCGTGGTGCGCGGCATTGGCGGTTACGGGAATTGCGTGGGTGTGCCGACGGTGGGCGGAGAAATAAATTTCCACCCGGCCTACAATGGCAACCCGCTGGTCAACGCCATGACCGTGGGCATTGCTTCGGTAGACAAGATTTTCCTCAGCGCCGCCGCCGGTATCGGCAATCCGGTGATCTACGTCGGCTCCAAGACTGGCCGCGACGGCATCCACGGCGCCACCATGGCCTCGGCCGAGTTCGCGGCCGACTCCGAGGAAAAGCGCCCGACCGTGCAGGTCGGCGACCCCTTCACGGAAAAGCTGCTGATCGAGGCGTGCCTCGAACTGATGGCCACCGACGCGATCGTCGCCATCCAGGACATGGGCGCCGCCGGCTTGACCAGTTCCGCGGTCGAAATGGCAGGCAAGGGCGGCGTCGGGATCGAACTCGACCTCGACCACGTACCCGCTCGCGAAACCGGCATGACTGCCTACGAGTTCATGCTGTCCGAAAGCCAGGAGCGCATGCTCATGGTATTGAAGCCCGAACGGCAGGAGATGGCACGCGCCATTTTCGAAAAATGGGACCTGGATTTCTCGGTCATCGGCCACATCACCGATACCGGCCGGATCGTGGTGAAGCACCACGGCGCGATCGCAGCCGACATCCCGCTGGCGCCGCTGAACGACCAAGCCCCGCTCTACACCCGCCCGACCGTGGAAACACCCAAGCTGGAACAGCTCAACCCCGCCCGCATCGAGGATCGGCTCGGCCTCACCGCCGGTCTGCGCCGGTTGATCGCCTGCCCCGATCTGTGCTCGCGCGCCTGGGTCTGGGACCAGTACGACAGCACGGTCGGCGGGCAAACGGTCAAGCGGCCGGGGGCCGCCGATGCCGCCGTGGTGAAGCTTGAGGGCCTGAAGCGGGCGCTGGCACTGACCACCGATTGCACGCCTCGGTATTGCCTCGCCGACCCCGAAGAGGGCGGCAAGCAGGCCGTCGCCGAAGCCTGGCGCAACCTGACCGCCGTGGGCGCCCGCCCGTTGGCGATCACCGATAATATGAATTTCGGCAATCCGGAAAAGCCCGAGATCATGGGCCAGTTCGCCGCCGCCATCCGCGGGATGGCCGCCGCCTGCGAGGCACTGGATTTCCCCGTCGTATCCGGCAACGTCAGCCTTTACAATGAGACCGAGGGCAAAGGCATTCTCCCTACCCCCGCCATCGGCGGATTGGGTGTGCTCGACGACGCCGCGCAGGCCGTGGGACTTGGTCTCACGCCCTGGCTCGACATCGTTGTCATCGGTCAGACCAAAGGCTGGCTCGGTCAGTCCCTCTGGCTGCGTGAGGTCAGCGGCCGGGAAGACGGCGCACCACCGCCGGTCGATTTGGCCATCGAACGCGCCAACGGCGATTTTGTGCGTGCCCGCATCCTGTCGGGCGAGATCCGCGCCTGCCATGACGTGTCGGACGGCGGCATCCTGGTCGCCATCGCCGAAATGGCCATGGCCACCGGCGTGGGCGCTCGGCTTTCCGCGCATCCTCGGGACGTTCCCGGTCACGCCTTCTGGTTCGGCGAAGATCAGGCCCGCTACATCGTCGCCGTGCCCGACAACGCCAGCTTCATCCGCGCCGCCGACGCGGCCGGCATTCCCGCCATGCGCCTGGGAACATCCGGCGGGGGGGATTTGACACTGCCGGACGGCGGTACCATATCGGTCGAGTCCCTCCGTGCCGACAACGCCGCCTTCTTCCCGACGTGGATGGACAGCAACAGGAGCTAACCCGCATGGCGATGGCCGCGAGCGAAATCGAAGCGCTGATCAAATCCGCTCTGCCCGACGCCGAGGTCACGATGCAGGATCTCGCGGGGGATAACGACCATTGGGGCGCGCGTGTCGTATCCTCGGCGTTCAAAGGCCTGTCGCGGGTCAAGCAGCACCAGATCGTCTACGCCGCCTTGCGCGGCCGCATGGGGGGCGAGCTGCACGCCCTGGCCCTGCAAACATCCGCCCCCGAATAAACAGGAGTTCCAACCATGGCCGCCATCGACGATCGCATCAAAGGTGACATCAGCAAAAGCGACGTGTTTCTCTACATGAAGGGCACCCCGATGTTCCCGCAATGCGGGTTTTCGGCCCGCGTCATCCAGATGCTGACGCACATGGGCGTGCCGTTCAATTCCGCCAACGTGCTGGAAGACGACGAATTGCGGGACGGTATCAAGAGCTTCTCGCAGTGGCCGACCATTCCGCAGCTTTACGTGAAGGGCGAGTTCGTCGGCGGCTGCGACATCGTGACCGAGATGTTCCAGTCCGGCGAGCTGGAATCGCTGCTGAAAGAAAGCGGCGTTCCCGTCAAAGCTTAACGTTTCGTTAACCTTTTCATTGTAAAAGAGCGGGTGGGGCTTCGGTCCCGCCCCTTTTTTCGTGGTGAGGGATCGTGCGCATCGGGATCGTCACGCCGGCATTCAACGTAGCCCCGTATATCGGAGACACCATCCGGTCGGTGCTGGGGCAAACCCTTCCGAACTGGACCATGGTCGCGGTGGATGACGGGTCCACCGACGATACCGCCTCCGTGGTGCGGGGGTTCCGCGATCCGCGCCTGCGCCTGATCTCCCAGAACAATGCCGGCGTATCGGCGGCCCGCAACCGCGGTGCGGCGGCGCTCGACTGCGACGCGATGTTGTTCCTGGACGGGGACGACCGGCTGGCCCCGTTCGCGTTGGATTCTCTGGCACGGGCGCTATCGGCCGCACCGGACGCGCGCGCGGCGGTGGGTGCCTATGAACGTGGCGGCCGTGTCTACCCCCCTCCGACCGGCAATCTGTTGGAGCGGCTGCTGGTCCGAAACCTGTTCGTCAACGGCGGACATGTCCTGATCCGTCGGGACGCGGTTCAGCCGTTCCGGGCGGATTTGCGGTACGGGGAAGACTGGGAGTTCTGGGTGCGGCTGGCATCGGCAGCACCACCGCCAAGCCCGGCCATGACGGCTTCATTCACTACCATCGCCGGCCCCCGCCCCATCCTCCACGTTCGCGAGCGTTCCAGCGGCGCCTACTTGCGTATGTCCACCGACCCCGCGTCCTTCACCGCCTGCCTGGACGCCATCCACGACAACCCGGTACTCGCGACCATTTACACGCCGGAAAGACGCGCCGCACTCCGCCGCCACGCGGCGGCCGAGGTCCAATGGACCATCGGCCGCGAACTCATCCGCCATCGGCGCTACCGCGCGGGCATCATGCGGCTCAGCCGGTCGCTCGCGCTCGCTCCGACCCTGCGCCGAACAGCGGTGTTGGCCGCGATCGCGTTGCTGCCGCCGCGTTGGCGGGGGCCTCTTTACCCGTACGCCGAAGACAGCGAATAATCGGTCTGCACCTCACCTCTGGAATGACCATCATGCATGCCCGCCTCGCCACCATCGCTTTCGCGACGTTGTTTTTCCTGTTCGCATCTGCCGCCGACAGCCGAGGGCAGACCGTCTCAGTGCCTTTGGGCAGCGGCAGCGCGTCGATCACCTTCCCCACTACCTGGAAGGTCTCGAGCGTCAAACGCGGCCCGGAAGCCAAGACCAAGGACGACGAAGTCTACGTCTGGGCCGAAGCCGTCAACGACGCGAATTTCCCGACCATCATGAAAGAGCACGAGGAATACTTCACCGGGCAGAATGTGGCCCTGAAGGGAGCGCCGAAGACCGAGACGCGCAAAGTCAACGGCCTGACCATGACGGTCATTGAGGCGCAGGCGACCTGGAAAGGCGCGCCGACGGTGCTGCAGTACCTGATCGTCGATCCCGGATTTCCGTCGGGCTGGAAGCTGATGGTGACGGAGTGGGCATCGCCCGAAGGCGACCGGCAATATCAAAAGGATCTGGACAGCATTCAGAACAGTCTGGTGTTCAGCGCGCGATAACGCGCTGCGGCGATCCGTTCGACCCCCGCCGGCTTCTGCGTTCCCAGGGTGTGGCCTTCTGACGGGATCGGATGACCTGCTTGCGGCCGGAGGGCTCCAGCCGCTACTTTGTGGCACCTAGACCATGATCGTTTGAGGTTGCACGCGATCTCGGCGTTCGATGATGGTCTAAGCCTTTGTTTGAGAGGGTGATTCACGCCCGAGGTTGAAGTCAACCTCAGGCGATCACGCTCTAAAGGGAGCGATCGAGCCATGACCACGCTGCTGTCCCGCCCACCCGAGCGCCTGCATCACCATGCTTTCGTGGTGAAGGACCAGGAGAGGAACCGCCGGTTCGTCGAAGACGTGTTGGGCATCCCGCTCGCCGCCACTTGGTGCGAAAGCCACCACAGCCCCTGGGTGGATCGGGAAGTCGCGTTCTGCCACACTTTCTACACCATGGGCGACGGCGGGGCGCTGGCGTTCTTTTCGTTCGCCGACGACGAGGTGTATCAAAAGACCCAGGCCGAGAAGCCGGCCGAAATCGGTAGCTTCGACCATATTTCCTTCAAGGTGGACGAAGCGACGTTCGGCGACCTGGTCGGCCGATTGCAAGCTGCGCGGGAGGCGGTGCGGATCACCGACCACGGCTATTGCAGATCGATGTACTGCACGTCCCCCGACGGGCTGATCATGGAGTTCACGGTGGACCCGCCCGATGCCGCCCGCATCGACGCGATCCGCCGGGCCGATGCGCATGCGGAGCTGAAGCGATGGATGGCGGGGGATCATCGGCCGAACAACGACCTGCGGCACGCCGCCGAATAAGGGCACGCCGCGCGGGGTTCGCCAAACTGTCATCGAATCGCCATTGTTTGGTCCCAGTGCTGGAAGTATCCACCGCAGATGCCTGAATCGAACCCGAATCCTCCGCCCGGCAAGATCGGCCATTTGGCTCGTCGGCCCCGCTTGTTCCATCGCAACGACGGTGGTGGGCCTATGGATATGTCCTTGCCCCTGAGCCCGCCATCGCTGACCAGCCGGTTGCGCGCCCTTCGCCGTCTTGCGGCGGTGTTCCTGTGGACGCTCCCGAGTGCGCCGATCCAGGCGGTATGTCTGCTGTTGCCGGGCCGGGCGAAGATCGCATTCGCCAAACTTTATTGGGCCGTGTTCGCCCGCCTGCTTGGGTTGCATGTGCGGGTGATCGGGGAACTGGCCTCAGGCGGGTCGGATCGCCCGGTGATCTATGTGTCCAACCACTCGTCCTGGGTGGATGTCCCCGTGGTGGGCGGCGTGCTGGATGGCTGTTTCGTCGCCAAGGGCGATGTCGCGGGTTGGCCGATCGTCGGCACAATCGCACGCCTCGGCCGTTCGGTGTTCGTGACCCGCCAGCGCGGCTCCACGGTGCGGGAGCGCGATACTATGCAGGGGCTGCTGTCGGGCGGCGACAATCTCATTCTTTTCCCCGAGGGCACGAGTTCCGACGGGTCCCGGGTGCTGCCGTTCCGGTCTTCTTTCTTCTCCGTCGCGCAGAGTGAGGCTCAGCCGATCATTCAGCCGGTATCGGTGGTATACGACCGCCTGGGCGGGCTGCCGACCGGGCGCGCCAACCGGCCGGTGTTCGCGTGGTATGGGGATATGGATATCGCCTCGCACGCCTGGCGGTTGGCGCGGTGCAGCGGGCTGCGGGTGACGGTGCTGTTGCACGCACCGATGGATCCGGCGCGTTTCCCGGATCGCAAAGCGCTGTCGCAAGCGATATGGCGGACGGTCGCTGACGGTGCGGCGACGCTGCGGCAGAACCGCCCAGCGCGGCCTCTGGCGGTCGAGGACGGGCCGGGCGGAGATCCGATCGGGTCGGCGGAGGCGTTTGCGTAAACCACGCCATTGTGGATATCGGTATGCCGCAATATCAGGCGGCCTTGGCTGACACACCTTTTGCGGCGTCCCTGGCGATGCTCTTCAGCGCGAGATCGTTAAGGAGCTTGTCCGCATGTTTCTCTTCATCCAGCGTCTCCTGTAACAATGCCGTCACTTCCGCATGGCCGTCCGCTTTTGCCCAGGCAATGAGCGCACCATACCGTGCAATTTCGTAGTGTTCAACGGCCTGGCCGCATGCCAGGAGGCCAGCGTCACGAACCGGTCCTGCCTCGAAGGTTTCGATAATCTCCTCGCCTTCTTCAAGTAAACCCTTTATGGCCTCGCAAGGAATTGCCTTGGCGGGCTTCCCGAGTTTCTCGAACACCTGTTCGAGGCGATGTACCTGATGCACCGTTTCTTCGCGATGCGCGGTAAAGACCGCCTTCAGGTTCGGGTCATGCGCGGCTTTAACCATCTTCGGCAGTGCCTTCAGTATCTGCCGCTCGGCGTAGTAGACGTCCCGCAGAAAATGCGTGAACAGTTGATCCAGGGTCGTGTTCATGGCTTGGGACTCCGTGGGTTTCGGGTTGGGGTTTCGCGTTGGGTGGCGCAGCGGTCAATCACGCGTGCCGATCGCGCTGTTCGCCGCCAAGGGCCGCGGCGGCACAAGCAATGAATGCCCCGATCAGCATCGCCAAACCGGTGTAGATCGATAAAGAGGCGGCTGTTTTGCGGGCGCTATCCACGGCCGCGCGCGCTTTGGCTTCGGCCGCCTTTTCCTGCGCGATAACGTCGTCGACCCGCTTCGCGGCATCCGCCGGCGAGAGACCAGTACGGGCACTGACAAGCTGCGCTAAATGAGTCTTGTCCGCCGCCGGAACATCGCCATTGCGCATTCCCATCATCAGAATACGCCCGGCTTCCGCGCTCGAATCCTGATTTGTTGCCGGCGAGCTGGGACGATCCGAACGATAGAGGCTATCGACCCAATATCCCGAGGCGTTGGCCATCCCGCCGGGCGATTGTATGGCGGCTTGCGACGCTCCCTGTGCGGCACCCGCCGCCACGCCCGTCGCGGCCTGGGTTATACCACCCACTATCGATGAGGCCGCAGACGCAAGGAAAGCCGCCATAACGACCGCGCCGACCGCCCAACTGAGGAATCCGTTCGCTGTATCGCGGAAGAAAACCTCGTGGGTATGCAGGCCCGCCCACTTGGTGCGCAGCCGCCCCGTGAGGTAACCGCCGACACCGGACGTAAACCATTGCACTATAATCAGCCATATCGCGGCTGTCACCGTGAAGGTCGTGGCCGACGCGCCTGAATTTGGCCATGGGGATACCGCAGCCAGACCAAAGCCCGAGCCAAGGGCTAACAGCGCCAAATACAGCGCCGCTGCGGCAAAGGCGCCGCCGAGGATGGCTGGCCAAGCAACCGCGGAAGTCGAAGCTTCTACGATCCGATCGTCTGCCATGCCGGCACGGCCGGAGGCAGGAAGGGCTTGTTCCATTACTAGCTCCGATCAATGCCAAAACAGCGCAAGCAAGATAATGATCGGGATTGGAACGCCAATCAGCCAGAGAAGTATGCCGCGGCCCATTTTAGCCTCCATTCGAGTTTGCTCGGTTTCGGTGCGATGTTCGTTGCGGCCAACCCCGCACGGCATTGTGTGGCATGCCATGCGATTCTTGGTAAACTCGATTATCGCTAATAATGCCAGTGGTGCCAGCCCCGGAATCTACTTACGGGAAAATATGCCGATGCGGACCCGGCGCTCGATTAAATATTACCTGGACGCGGTGTTTTGGCGTCGGAATCGAATCGATCGTGTTTTAGGTAATTTCCGATCCTACCGAATATAGGCGCCGGAGGTTAGAAGACGATTGCTTGCCGTGCATGCCGATGCGCCTAAGTCGCGAAGGGGCGGTTACGCTGGCGTGGGGCGGTTCGAACGATATCCCGGAAACTCACCAAGATCAGGAGTAGCATACGATGTCGAAAATTGCATGGAGTGCGCTGGCACTCGCGGCCATTTGCGCGGGGCCGGCCTTTTCCCAAACGACAACGCCGTCCCAAACGACAACACCCTCCACGGTGACGCCCTCGGTCGCGACACCGACCACGCCTCCGCCGGCAGGCGCACCCGTCGCCGGCGCCAACAGTTTCACCGAGGCTCAGGCACGCACGCGCATCGAGGACCAGGGTTACACGAACGTCACGGGTCTGATGAAAGATAGTCAATCGATATGGCGCGGAACGGCCATGAAAAGCGGGTCATCCATGGCGGTTTCTCTCGATTACCAGGGCAACGTCGTCGGCACCGCGGCAGCCAAACCGTGAAACGGGAAGCCGACGCCATAGCGCGCGGCTCTCGGACCATCGCATCCACCATGAACAAGGAACCTCAAATGACAGCCAACACTATAACCGGTCTCTATGACACCTATGGCGCGGCGGAGCAGACCGTTCGCGACCTGAAGGCTGCCGGCATATCGGATGCCGACATCAGCCTCGTCGGGAACCGGGCGCACGATGCCACCGAGCACACCAGTGACGCGGGGACCGGGGCGGTGACAGGCGCGGCGGTCGGCGGCGTGGCGGGCGCGGGCGTGGGAATACTGACCGGGCTCGGGCTTCTCGCAATTCCGGGCGTGGGTCCGGTCGTGGCCGCGGGGTGGCTGGTGGCGACCGCCGTCGGAGCCGTCGCCGGTATCGGCGCGGGCGCTGCGACAGGCGGGCTTATTGGTGCGATGACCGATTCTGGAATCAGTCGCGATCACGCCCATCTGTATGCCGAGGGGATACGGCGTGGCGGCACCTTGGTTACGGCGCGGGTCGACGATACCCGGGCCGCGTCGGCCGAGGCCATCATGAACCGTCATGGCCGGGTCGACATGTCCGTGCTCGAGAAGACCTATCGCGATGATGGGTGGAACGGGTTCGACGAGCATGCGCCGCCGTACACGCCCGCGGAACGGTTGGCCGTCCCGTTCGGCAAAGACAAGCGGCTGTAAGCCAGCGGCGCGAGGCGGGTTGGAGTCCGTGACGTCCAAAAAGCTGAAGATTCCAACCCGTCCTATCTCTATTTCGAACCTAAAAGAAACGTTCGTGGAGTTCCAATGGCCAAGATATCAAACCGCGGTTCCCGCGCGTCGGCGCCCCAACCGGCCGGCACGCCCGCGCAAGCCGGTTCTCCTCCGCATGAATCTGAAAAGATTTCCGAATTGGCACGGGACACGGTCGCGCCCGGCGCTGTGATGACCGGTAACCAGGGCGTCAAAATAGGCGACGACCAGAACTCGCTGAAGCTAGGACTACGCGGGCCGACGCTCATGGAGGATTTCCACCTCCGCGAAAAAATAACGCATTTCGATCACGAACGCATACCTGAGAGGGTGGTGCATGCGCGCGGTGCGGCGGCGCATGGTATTTTTCAGGTCTATGAGGACCTGTCCGATCTGACCAAAGCTTCGGTGTTGACCGATACTTCCCACCAAACGCCGGTCTTCGTACGGTTCTCGACCGTTGCCGGTTCACGCGGTTCCAGCGATTGCGCACGCGACGTCCGCGGGTTCGCGGTGAAATTCTACACGTCCGAAGGGGTGTGGGACCTCGTCGGTAATAATATACCAGTCTTTTTCATCCAGGATGCGATCAAATTTCCCGATCTTATCCATGCTGTGAAACCCGAACCGAACAACGAAATTCCACAGGCAGCCTCGGCCCACGACACGTTTTGGGATTTTGCCTCTTTGACGCCGGAATGCGTCCACACTTTAATGTGGGTCATGAGCGACCGGGGACTGCCGCGGAGCTTCGCGATGATGGAGGGCTTTGGCGTTCACACTTTCCGGTTGGTGAATGCGGCTGGAAAGAGCCGTTTTGTGAAATTCCATTGGAAGCCATTGAAGGGTGTGAAATCCCTCGTGTGGGATGAGGCGCAAAAAATATCCGGTAAGGATTCGGATTTCCACCGCCGGGACATGTTCGACGCGATTGAACGGGGGGACTTTCCGGAGTGGGAAATGGGCCTGCAGATTGTCGAGGAGGAAGACGAGTTCAAATTCGATTTCGACCTGCTGGACCCAACAAAGCTCATCCCGGAGGAGCTGGTTCCCGTCCGCCGGGTCGGTAAGCTCACCCTGAACCGAAATCCCGACAACTATTTCGCGGAAACCGAACAGGTTGCCTTCCACACGGGCCATGTGGTGCCAGGAATCGATTTTACCAACGATCCGTTGCTGCAAGGGCGGCTTTTCTCATATATCGACACCCAGCTTCGGCGTGTCGGTCCGAATTTCGCCGAGCTTCCCATCAATAGACCTCTCACTCCCGTGCATAACAATCAACGCGATGCGATGGGGCGTGCGGTCATCGACCAGGGCCGGGTCGCCTATTTTCCGAATCGCCTGGGGGGTGGTTGTCCGATGCATTCCCCCGCCGCCGCCGATGCGTTCGTCACCTATGCCGAGAGGATCGACGGTGCGAAGATTCGGGCGCGGAGTGACAGCTTTTCGGACCACTTCAGCCAGGCAACACAGTTTTGGAACAGCATGTCGGATTGGGAGCAGACCCATATCGCCGACGCCTTTGCCTTCGAACTGAATCAGGTCGTCGATGAGGAGGTTCGTCACCACGTTATGAACGAACTTCTGGTGAACATTGCCGACGCGCTCGCCCAAGCCGTTTCGGCCCAGACCGGCATCAAGATCGCCCCGGTCGGCACACCGGAAAACCCGACACCATCGGCGCCGAGCCCATCGGGACCTCTGCGTCCTGGTGCGAAGAATCTTACTTCGGCGGCTCTTAGCCAGGACAAGGTCGGCAACACAATAAAGGGGCGCAAGATCGCCATTCTAGGCGGTGATGGTGTCGATGCGAAGCAATTAAAGGCAGTCGAATCCGCGTTGAAGGCAAACGGGGCGATCGGCGAACTCATCGCCGCGCACGCGGGGACAATTACCGATTCCGCCGGCAAGCCGCAAAAAGTCGATCGCGCAGCTCCCAACGCGCCCTCGGTGGTTTATGACGCCGCGATTGTATTAGGTGGGGCATCCGCGGCCGCGTTGGCGAAATCCGGCCTGGCGATCCACTTTGTGAATGAAGCCTACCGCCATGGAAAGCCCCTCGCGGCGATCGGCAACGGTGTGTTGTTGTTGCAAGCGTGCGCGCTTCCGGCAGCACGCGCCGAGGACGGAGTCCTGGTTGGGGATACGGAAAAGGTCATTGATGGGCTAGTGGCCGCCCTGCTGCATCACCGGTTTCCGCGCCGGGCCGTCGCGGCGGTGCCGGCGTGAATTGCGGAGCATTGCCGCTGGTACGCGCTGGCCGAGGACGCTTGAGCGTAGCGGCGCACCCTGCCGCCAAACCGTCATCACGAACCTTATTGACACGACGCCAGCCCCGCCTGCCATACTCGCGCCACCGAACCGGAGACCCAAACACCTGCCACGCTTGACCCCGCCCGCCATCCATATGATTCCTCCGGCCTTCCAAGCCGGGCTGGTCCGGTGCGGTTGGTCGGGACATGAATTTTAATGGAAGCCGGACGCGAGGCAGCCACCATCGCCACAGCGCGCAAGCGCCTGCACGTGATCACCTGGGGTTGCCAGATGAACGTGTATGACTCCGGGCGCATGGCGGACGTGCTCGCCCCCCTGGGATACGCCCCCGCGGCCGTTCCCGAGGGTGCCGACATGGTGATCCTCAACACCTGCCACATCCGCGACAAAGCTGCCGAGAAGGTCTTTTCGGAGCTCGGCCGTCTGCGCCGCATGAAGGAAGCCACCGGCGGGCGCATGATTCTCGCTGTTGCAGGCTGCGTCGCGCAGGCCGAGGGCGCGGAAATTCTGGCCCGCGCGCCCTACGTGGACATCGTGCTCGGCCCCCAGACCTATCACCGCCTGCCGGAAATGGTTGCCCGCGCCAGCCGTGCCGGCAACAAGGTGATCGAGACGGATTTTCCGGCCGAGGACAAGTTCGACCACCTCCCCGACGCCGCCGCGCCGCAGGGCATCACTGCCTTCCTGACCATCCAGGAGGGCTGCGACAAGTTCTGCAGCTTCTGCGTCGTGCCCTATACGCGCGGTGCCGAGCAATCCCGGTCCGCTGCGACGGTGATCGCGGAGGCGAGGCGGCTCGTCGCGCAAGGGGCGGTGGAAATTTCCCTGCTCGGGCAGAACGTCAATGCCTGGCACGGGACCGAAGGCTGGGGCCTGGGTCGCCTGCTGCGCGCCATGGCCGAAATCCCCGGATTGAAGCGCCTGCGTTACACCACCTCCCACCCCCGCGACATGGACGACGACCTCATCGCCGCGCACCGCGACCTGCCGACCTTGATGCCGTTCCTGCATCTTCCGGTGCAGTCGGGCTCCGACCGCATCTTGTTTGCGATGAACCGCAAGCACACGGCGGACGAATACCGGGCGGTCGTGCGCAAGCTGCGCGACGCCCGCCCCGACCTCGCGCTATCGTCCGACTTCATCGTCGGCCACCCAGGCGAAACCGAACAAGACTTCGAAGCCACCATGCAGTTGGTGCGCGATGTGACGTTCCCCATGGCCTACAGCTTCAAATACTCGCCCCGCCCCGGCACCCCCGCCGCCGGCGCGCCGATCCAGGTCCCCGAAGCTGAGAAAGACCGCCGCCTGCAAGCGTTGCAAGCGTTGCTGCGCGAGCAGCAAGCCGCGTTCAGCGCATCCTGCGTCGGCCTGACCATGCCCGTCCTGTTCACCGGCACCGGCCGCCACCTCGGCCAGATCGCGGGCCGGTCGCCCTATCTTCAACCCGTGCACGTCACCGGCCCCGCCGAACTGATCGGCACCGAACAACCAGTGACGATCACCGCCACCCACCCCAACTCGTTAGCAGGAACCGTTAGCCAGGAGAGACGACGCGCTTGACCCTCGTAACCGCCCTCCCCACGCAAGGCCTTCCCTCCGCGACCGGCGGCAAGGCCACCACCCTTCAGTTCAACGACAACACCTTGCTCCCCCTCCTGCTCGGCGACCACGACCGGCATCTGGTGCGGATCGAGCAAGCCCTGGGGGTCCGGCTGTCATGCCGCGGCAACCGGGTGGCGATCGCCGGAGAGCCCGGCCGCGTGGATGTGGCGCAAGGCATACTGCAAGGCCTGTGGCGCAAGCTGGAACGGGGGGAGAGCGTCGGCCGGCCGGAAATCGAGGCGGCGATCAAGCTGGCCGACACCGAGATCGACCCGCGACTGCCGTTGGCGGACCTGCCCGCCATCCGCACCCGCCGAGGCGCCGTCGGCCCGCGAAGCCCCGGCCAGGCCACCTACATGGAGGCGCTGGCGGCGCATGAGATGGTGTTCGGCGTCGGCCCCGCCGGCACCGGCAAAACCTATTTGGCCGTCGCCCAGGCCGTCGCCATGCTGCAAGCCGGCAAGGTGGACCGCATCGTGCTGTCACGCCCCGCCGTCGAAGCCGGCGAGCGTCTGGGCTTCCTGCCAGGCGACATGAAAGAAAAAGTCGATCCGTATTTGCGCCCGCTGTACGATGCGCTGCACGACATGATGCCCGGCGATCAGGTCACCCGCCGCATTACCAGCGGGGAGATCGAGGTCGCACCGTTGGCCTTTATGCGCGGCCGAACATTGGCGCACTGCTACGCCATCCTCGACGAGGCCCAGAACACCACCGCCGCGCAGATGAAGATGTTCCTGACCCGCATGGGCGAGGGCACGCGCATGGTCATCACCGGCGATCTTTCGCAGGTGGACCTGCCCGCCGGCACAAGATCCGGCCTCCGCGACGCGCTGGACACGGTGGAGGGCGTGCAAGGCATTGGCGTCGTCCGCTTCACCGCGCGCGATGTCGTGCGACACCCCATGGTCGCGCGCATCGTGGAGGCGTATGAACAGCGCGAGGCCGCTGAGGGCGACACGCGACGGGAAGCCCGGCGCACATACGAGCAGAGAGATGGATCCCGGGGACAGTAGACGCCCCGCGCAAGCGGGGGATTTTGGTGCGGTTACCGTGATCGTCGCCGAACCGGCCTGGCGCCGGTTCGTGCCGCGCGTGGAGGCTTTGGTCCTTCGCGCCGCGCGGGCAGCCGGTGCGGTCGGCACCATCATCCTGGCCGATGACAGGGTGGTCCAGCAGTTGAACGCGCTGCATCGCCGCCGCAACAAACCCACCAACGTGCTGACCTATGAGCATCCGGAGCCGGAAATCATCCTGGCACTCGGCGTGATCCGACGGGAGGCCGCGGCGGCCGGGCGTTCGGTGGCGCGACACCTCGCGCATCTGGTCGTGCATGGGTCGTTGCACTTGCAGGGCCTGGATCATCACCAGGCCGGGGAGGCCCGCGAGATGGAAATGGCGGAGTCCCGCATCCTGCACACGATCGGCGTCCCCAACCCGTGGAAGCGAGCATGAGCGGGTCGATTATCGGCCGCCTGCGGGTTATGCTGGGCGGCAAGCACCCGGAACATTCCTTGCGAGAGTCAATTGCGGAATTGGTGCAGGAAGCGGCCGATGCCCAGCACGAGCCGGGCGAAATTCCCGAACTGGACCGGCATGAACGATTGCTTATTGCCAACGTTCTGCGGCTGCGGGAGACGACGGCCGACGACGTGATGGTGCCGCGGGCAGATATCGTTGCGATGCGCGCCGACGTGACGCTGGAGCAGGCGATCGAGCTGATCCGCGACGACGGCCACTCCCGCCTGCCGGTGTACCGGGAGCAACTGGACGACGTCATCGGCATGATCCATGTGAAGGACGTTTTTGCTTACGTCGGCAAACCCGAAACGTTCACGCTGGAATCGATCCTGCGCAAACCGCTGATGATCGGACCGCAGATGCCGGTGCTAGATTTGTTGTTGCAAATGCGCCAGCAGCGCATGCACATGGCGCTGGTGGTGGACGAGTATGGCGGTATCGACGGACTGGTAACGATTGAGGACTTGGTCGAAACAATCACCGGCGATATATCCGACGAGCACGACGACCCCGAAGCCCCCATGGTCACCGAACGCGCTGACGGCTCGCTGGACATCAATGCCCGGCTGTCGGTGGCAGATTTTGAACAGAAAATGGGTCCGGTGCTGACCGAGGACGAGCGCGACGCCGACATCGATACGGTCGGCGGGCTGGTGTTTACGCTGGCGGGACGGGTGCCGACGCGGGGGGAACTGATCGGGCATCCCTCGGGGATCGAGTTCCGGATCCTGGATGCGGATCCGCGGAAGATCCGGCGGGTGCGGGTGCGGCGGATGGAGGCGATCGAGGGGTAGGGTGACACAGGCACCGAAACGCAAGGAGACGACCGTATAATATCGCGCGGCGCAGGCCGGTGGTTGGGACGGCGCGTACTACCCCGCCACCTCCACCCGAAAGCTTTCGATTACCCCGTTGGCCAGCAGCTTGCGCGCCATGTCCTCGGCCTGGGCTTGCGCCTTGCCGGCGTCGGTTTCGGCCAGATCGATCTCGATCACCTTGCCGGCGCGCACGTCGTTGACGCCTCCGAAACCCAGGGTGCCAAGGGCGTGGGCAATCGCTTTGCCTTGGGGGTCGAGGACCCCGTTCTTCAGCATGACGGTAACCGTGGCTTTCACTGCATCATCTCCGGGCCTTTTAGGTCTCGCGTGCCGGCTTCGGGCAGGATGCCCAGGCGGCGGGCCACTTCCTGGTAGCCTTCCTCGACCTTGCCCAGGTCGCGGCGGAAGCGGTCTTTGTCCATCTTCTCGTTGGTCTTGCTGTCCCACAGGCGGCAATTATCCGGGCTGATCTCGTCGGCCAGGATGATGCGCATTTCGTCGTTTTCCCACAGGCGGCCGAATTCCAGCTTGAAATCCACCAGGGTGATGCCGACGCCAAGCAGCAGCCCCGACAGGAAGTCGTTGATGCGGAGTGCCAGCGCGACCATGTCGTCGAGGTCGGCGGTGCCGGCCCAACCGAAGCAGGTGATGTGTTCTTCCGACACCAGCGGATCGTTCAGAGCCTCATTCTTGAAGTAATATTCGATGATCGAGCGAGGCAGCCGCGTGCCTTCCGCGATGCCCAGACGCGTCGAAAGACTGCCGGCAGCGACGTTACGGACCACCAGCGCCAGCGGGATGATCTCAACCTCCCGGATGAGCTGCTCGCGCATATTCAGGCGGCGCACGAAATGCGTGGGGATGCCGATCTCGGCCAGACGCGACATCAGGTACTCGCTAATGCGGTTGTTCAGCACCCCTTTGCCGGTGATGATGCCTTTCTTGGTGCCATTAGCGGAGCTGGTGTCGTCCTTGAAGTACTGCACAAGGGTTCCGGGTTCCGGTCCCTCGAACAGAATCTTGGCTTTGCCCTCGTAGAGCTGGCGGCGGCGGGCCATCGTGGAATCCCTTTGGTAGTCCCAGCCGCCAAGGGGAAAAGCCCAGGGCCGGCCAGAACAAGCGCGGGGTATAGCAGCGCCGCCCTATGCACGAAAGGCGGAATGGAACACCGCGCGGTTTGGCGGTCCGGCGGCGAACAGCCAGACCGGTTTTCCAGCCGCTGGCAGTGCCACCAAAGACGAGCACACGGTGCCAAAACCCGCGCGCGGCACGACGTTGATCTGCTCCCCGGCATCGCCGGAGCGGTCGGACAGGATGTCGGTCCAGGCCTGCCAATCGCCGGGTTCCGGCGCCGCGGCCTGACGGAAACGGCCGAGATGGCGCGCAACCCGCGGGCTCTCGGGATCGTTCGGGTCATGCGCGGTGACCATATGAACGCCGGGCGGCAGCGGGACGGCGCGAGGATGCCCGTGTCCGGCCCCGCGCACGAACACCGCCCCGCTCGCATCCGCCAAGACCAAATTGAACCCCCGCCACTGCCCGGCATCCAGTTCGGTTATCGCCCGAGCGGCGTCCGCGGCGGTGCGGTGGTCCAATGCGATGAGCGGGAGTTCCCCCCGGCTGCGTTTTCCCGGCGCCGGCCCTAAACTGCCTTGCCGGTTCAACACCGCTGCGACAACGCCGAACGCGTTGATCCCCATCCATGTGCCGCCACCGGAGTGGTCGCGGCCGGCGATAGTCCCCGGCCGGTCCGGCCACCAGGCGGCGGGCGGGTCCCAGGCGCGATCCAGCCGCTCATCGCGATTGGCGGCGAGGATCAGCGGCCAGGCATGGCCGGGACGGATCAGGATCGTGACGGTGCACACGGAGGGCAGACTACGCGCGGGCTGGGACGGTTGAAAGCCGCGCCGCCGTCATGGACTGGTGCCAAGCCTGGAACATCGGCAAACTCCAGATCAAAGGGGTCCAGGACCGGCCGCGCACCGAGAAATCCTCCCAGATGTGGCGACAGGTATCGACGTTCAGTAGACCATGGCGGGCCAAGGCGTCCCGGCTGAGCAGCGCTTCCGCCTAGACCATGATCGTTTGAGGTTGCACGCGATCTCGGCGTTCGATCATGGTCTAGGCCTTTGTTTGAGAGGGTGATTCACGCCCGAGGTTGACGTCAACCTCAGGCGATCACGCTCTAAGCGCGCAATATGTCGAGAAGCCACAGCTGCACCGGCGCGTTGAACCCCATTTTAGGGCGGTCCACCAGGGACGCCGGCACATGCTGCTTCAACAGCCGGCGCAGCGGCAGCTTGCCCACGCCCCCGCGGGTTTTCTCGTCGGCCGGGAAACGCCACGACATTTCGAAGATCCGATGATCCAGCAGCGGGCAACGCACCTCCAGCGAGGCCGACATCCCGGCACGATCGACCTTGGTCAGAATGTCGTCTATCAGGAACGTTCCACTATCCATGAACAAAAACCGGTCGATATCGGAGCCGCGACCGAGGCGATACTGGGGTTCCAACAACACATTGGGCGCCCCGACGGGTGCGGCCAACAACGCGTCCGGGTTCAGCGCATGCGACACGATCGCGGCGCTGAAGGCCTCCGCCGTGCCGTCGGCGAGCAACGCATCGAACAGCCGCAAGCGTCGTTCAGTACGGTTCCAACCCAGGCACTCGGCCGCCGGGCGCGCCACTCGAGCGGCGGCGCCGGCTATCGCGCGTATCGGAGCCGGCGTGGCGCGACGGCGGGCGAGCCATCGGGCTGCATCGACGTAACGATCGTACCCTGCGAACAACTCGTCCCCACCATCGCCCGACAGCGCGACCGTTACGTCCTGCCTCGCTGCCCGGCACAGCAAGGTCGTGGGGATCATGGAATTGTCCGCCATCGGTTCGTCGAAAATCGTTGCCAGGGCCGGCACCAGTGCCAAGGCGTCGGTCGCCCGGATCCGCGATTCGTGATGCTGCGTTCCCAGATGTTTGGCCACGGCTCGGGCGTAGAAGGACTCGTCCCACGCGGGCACATCGAACCCAACCGAATACGTATGAACCGGGCCGGTCGCGCTTTTCCCCATCAGCGCGACGATCAGGCTGGAGTCGATGCCGCCCGACAGCAGGCCACCGACCGGCACGTCGGCCACGGTGCGAATCCCGACGGCATCGCGCAGCAGGGCATCCAACTCTTCCGAGGTCGCGGTCTTACCGCTGTCCCGGGCATCGAGGCCGCGCAGTGCGATGTCCTTGCGGTCCCAATACGTGTGGAGAACCGCGGGAAGTCGGCGGTCCCCTCCGATCGCCAGCATCTGGCCGGCGGGCAGTTTGCGGGTGCTGGCGAAGATGGATCGCGAGCCGGGCACGTAACCCACGCGCAGGAAATCGGTTAGTGCGGTCGGGTCGATCGCCGCATCGAAGCCGGGGTGCCGCCAAAGCGCTTTCAGTTCGGAGCCGAATATGAAATCGTCCCCAGCCCATCCATAATACAACGGCTTTTTGCCGATGCGGTCACGGGCCAGGTGAAGGATGTGGTCTCGGCGATCCCAAACCGCGAGTGCGAACATGCCGTTGGAGCGCCGCAGGGCGGCTTCTAGCCCCCACAGGGCAACGGCCTCGACCAACACTTCGGTGTCCGAATGCCCCCGCCAGGCGAGAGGACCGATCTCACGACGGATGTCCTCGGCGTTGTAAATCTCGCCGTTCAAGGCCAGGACGAAGCGCCCGTTGGCCGACAGCATGGGTTGGTGGCCGGCTGGCGACAGATCGCTGATCGCCAGCCTGCGGCTTCCCAAGGCGATCCCAGCGGTGACATCGAGCCACGATCCGGCGTCGTCCGGCCCACGATGAACAAGCTGATCCCGCATGTCGGCGATGAGCGATGCGGTGCGTGCTTCGCATGCGATGCCCGACGGGTTCGAGATACCGACAAAACCGCACACGCAACCCTACTCCTTGGACCGGTCGAGTGATCAGGGGAGCACGCCGCCGGCACCACAGGTTGTACCCAGGGCAAGGGCTGAGTGCAACAAAACGCGGAAATCCCACTTCTTTTTTTAGACAAATGTGCAACGGGCGGGGGTCTGGGCCAAACCCTCCGGACACGGTAGTCTGTTGCCGACACAATCGTCTAATCGGGGGAAACCAATGGGTAAGATCATCATCGCGGACAATCCGCTGAACGAACTCTCAATTGCGCGTGAGCTGCTGCCGCCAAGCCTGGATGGCGTCTTTGCCATGCATGGCAGTCCTGACTTCAATGCCGCGTTGGGAGACGCCGCGTGCTTGGTGGGCTTCGGCGACGGCAGCATGGACGATGCCTTCTACCAGCGCGCGCCGAAACTGAAGCTGGTTCAACTGCTGTCCGCCGGCTACGACCGGATCGACATCGAGTCCGCGCGTCGGGCTGGCGTGGCGGTCTGCAACAACGGCGGCGCCAACTCCACCGCCGTGTCGGAACACGCGATCATGCTAATGCTGGCGGTGTCCCGCAGCCTGGTGTGGCAGCATGCCAACGTGTCCGGCGGGCGCTGGCGCGGCAACAATGCGTCCGACGTCAAGCTTTACGAGATGTACAACAAGACTCTGGGCATTGTTGGACTGGGCACCATTGGCCGCAAGACGGCGAAACTCGCCCGCGCCTTCGGCATGCGGGTGCAGTACTACGATGTCGCTCGACTCAGCGAGGAGCACGCGGAAAACATCGGTGTGCGGTTTGCGTTGCTGGAGGAGCTGCTGCGCACGTCCGACATCGTGTCGCTGCACGTGCCGCTGCTGCCGGCGACCAAGCACATGATTGGCGCCGAGCAGCTGAAGCTGATGAAGAAGTCGGCGTATCTGATCAATACCTGCCGCGGCCCCGTGGTGGACGAGCCGGCGTTGATCGAGGCGTTGTCCAATGGCACCATCGCCGGCGCCGGCCTGGACGTATTCGATCAGGAACCGCCGCCGCCGAATAACCCGCTGTTCAACCTGCCGAACGTGGTACTGACGGCGCATTTCGCTGGACCGACCTGGGATACCCAGTATTCCCGGTTCCGCAACGCGTTCGACAACTGCCAGCGGATGATCCGCGGCGAGAAGCCGCTGTGGATTATTCCCGAGTTGCAGTGACTCACCGGCTGAGGATCACCAGCAACACACCGAACACCACCAGCGCGAGCCCGGCGACATCGCCGGGCTTTAGCACTTCCTTCAGATAGAACCGGCTGAACAGCAGGGTGAACACCATCTCGACCTGTCCGACGGCGCGTACCATGGCGATGGGCGCGATGGCGAAGCCGGTGAACCAGCACGCCGAACCGGCGCCGGACAAGGTGCCGACCCACATCGAACTGCGCCAGCTGGTGAAGGCCTTTTTCAGCTCCGCCGGTTCGCGCCAGAGCAAGTAGGTGCCTTGCATGCCGATCTGCATCGTATTGGTCACCACCAAACCGAATAGCGCGCGCACCGTCAGGTTGGGATCGGGCAGCGCCTGATTGGCGAATTTGATGAAGACCGTGGTGAAGGCGAACAGCAGCCCGGCACCCAGCCCGCATACCGCCGCCGGCTGCACGGTCGCGATCAGCAGGTCGCGCGGTTTGAAGCCCTTCCCCGCCAAAGACAGGGTCATGACGCCGACCAGCCCAACCCCCATGCCGCCGATGGCGAGGGGGCGCAGGCTCTCGTTCAGCAGGAAATAGGCCAGGATCGCGCTCTGTACCGTTTCGGTTTTGGAATAGGCGGTGCCGACGGCGAAGTTGCGATAGCCGAATGACATGATCAGCAGATTGGTCGCCAGGATCTGCCCGACCCCGCCGAGAGCGCTGAACAGCAGGAATGCCGGGTTGATCTGCGGCAACGGCGCGCCGGTGATCCATAGCGCGACCAATAGGATGACCAACGCGGTCGGCATCCCATAGAGGTACCGCACGAAGCCCGCGCCATTGACCGACAACAGGCCGCGCAGCTTCTGCTGCATCGCCGTGCGCCAGCATTGAAACAAGGCGGCGGTGACCGCAATGGGGATCCAGATAGGCATACGCGCTCATTCTCCCTGGGAGCCGCCGACCGGCCCAGAGACCCGTGGAGCCGAGCAGGGTCATCGGGGGCGTCGGCAGTACGAGTTCACCACTGTCAGCGTCCAGCCGAACGGCGAGAACGGGCAACTCGACCACCCCCATCGCACGCCATTCCCGGACCCCGAGGTAGGCGGGCCGGGAAGCACCGAGGACGACCGCTCCCTGCGGGCCCACCAGCACGCGCAGGTCGGTGGTGTCGCCAACTCCCCGG